>JBEHYF010000145.1:0-13962 GCA_048498315.1 Actinomycetota bacterium | reverse complement strand
ATCGCCGAGTCGTTCGCGGTCAGCATCGACTGGCTGCTGCGGGGCGGCTCATCACCGGCGCCGGGCGAGACGACCGGGGGCGAGACGACCGGGGGCGAGGCGGCCCCGGATGAGGCGGCCCCGGTGGAGGACGGCCGCCGCGGGGAGATCCTGGAGGCGGCGTGGCGCCTCATCGCGCGGACCGGTTACCACACGGTGCGCGTCTCCGACATCGCGGCCGCCTGCGGCGCCAGCACCGCGGCCGTGCACTACTACTTCCCCACCAAGCAGGACCTGCTCAACGCGGCCCTCCGGCACTGCGTCGAGCAGGCGTTCCGCCGGCAGAACCGGCGGCTGCGCGCGGTCGCCGACGCCCGTGAGCGGCTGCTGCTGCTCATCGAGCTGCAGCTTCCGCACGGCGGGCAGCTCTCCCTGGAATGGTCGATCTGGCTGCAGTTCTGGTCGGAGGCCGCGCTGCGCCCGCGGCTGCGCGCGGTGCACAACGACTTCTACTCCCGCTGGCGCGAGACCGTGGTCCGCATCGTACGTCTCGGCCACCGGCAGGGCGTCTTCCGCGAGACGGACGCGGAGGCCGTCGCGCTGCGCTTCACCGCGCTGACCGACGGGCTCGCCATCCAGGTCCTCACCGGGGCGGGGGTCACGGTCGAGGCCATGCGTGCCGCGCTTCGCGACTTCGTCGAGCGTGAACTGCTGGCCTGAGCGCGTGCCCGGCCCGCGGCGCCGGTGACGGGGCAGCCCGCTCGGCGTCGCGGGCGCGGGCCCGCTCGCGCTGCGGCACGATGGTGTATGGGACGGCCCGGCGGTGAACGTGACGAGGCGGGAGCGCCGTGGACCCTCCCGCTAACCGGTGGGTGCCGGGGAGATCGGACGCCATGGGATCGGATTCGACAGGACCATCGCCGAGCTGGTCTCGCCGTGCGAGGCCAGGCGCACGAGGACGCGTTCGAGCTCGGCGACCGACGTCGTAACGACGAGCACCATGGAGCAGACGTCGCCGGTGAGCCGCGAGACCTGCACGACCTCGGGCAGGTCGTCGAGCAACTCCGGGTGCACGGTGATGCAGCGCGCGCCGTAGCACTTCATGTGCACGTGCGCGACGACCGGGTATCCGGCCGCGACCGGGTCGACCCGGGCATGGTAGCCGGTGATCACACCCGCCTCCTCGAGGCGGCGGACCCGCTGGGCGACCGTCGGCGCGGACAGGTGCACGCGCCGGGCCAGCTCGTTGAAGGACAGCCGCGCGTCGGCCTGGAGCGCGCCGAGGAGGGCCCAGTCGACGGCGTCCAGCTCGTACTTCACGATCGTAAGACTAACCGGGCGAATCACTTTCGAACGCAAAAAACATCGGTTTCTGGAATGCGCATCGCCCATGGGTCACCGGAGTACCGCGACGCACAATGGTCACCTCCGCCGCACGACGATGGAGGTGACCTCCGCCGATGGCCGCAACCCGCGCCGACCGCCCCGTCTCCCCCGCCTCCGGTGATGAGCCCAAGCTCGACTTCGGCGGCACCACGCCGTACGAGGACTACGTGCACGCCTCGGTGCTCCACTCGCTCCAGAGCCCGGCCACCGACGAGCCCCTCGAGATGTCGTTCCTCATCGTCACCCAGGTCATGGAGCTGTACTTCGGGCTGATCGCGTTCGAGCTGCGGTACGCCCGCGACCGGCTCGCCGACGACGACGTGCCCGGGGCCGTCGCCGCGCTGCGCCGCTGCGCCACGCAGATCGTGGCGCTGCGCGGCGCGTGGCTGCCGATCCGGCGGATGACGCCGCGCGAGTTCAACGCCTTCCGCGACGGTCTCGGCGAGGGCTCGGGGTTCCAGTCGGCGGCCTACCGGGAGATGGAGTTCCTGCTGGGCGAGAAGTCCGCGTCGATGCTCGTACCGCACCAGGCCGTCCCCGTGCAGCACGCCCGGCTGGCCGAGTCCCTGGCCGAGCCGAGCGTGTACGACGCGGCGCTGGCGCTGCTGGCCCGCCGCGGCCACGAGATCCCCGCCGAGGTGCTGGAACGCGACCTCACCCAGGCCTACAGCCCGTCCGAGGGGGTGGAGAAGGCCTGGGCCGCCGTCTACGCCGGCGCGCCCGGAGACCTCACCGAACTCGGCGAGGCGCTGAGCGACGTCGCCGAGGAGTTCACCGGCTGGCGCCACGACCACCTGATGGCCACCCGCCGTGCGATGGGCGCCAAGCCCGGCACCGGCGGCTCCGCGGGCGTCGCCTGGCTCGAACGCCGTGCCCGCCGTGACGTCTTCCCCGAGCTGTGGAGCGCCCGCTCCCACGTGTGAGGATTCGATGGACCTGACCGGACGTGCCGCGAAGCTGGACGCCGAAGACCCGCTCGCCGGCCTGCGCGCCGAGTTCGACCTGCCGCCCGGCGTGGTCTACCTCGACGGCAACTCCCTCGGTGCCCCGCTGCGCCGCGTCGCCGCCCGTGTGGACGAGGTGGTGCGCGAGCAGTGGGGCCAGCGCCTGATCCGGGCGTGGCCGGAGGGCTGGTGGGACGCGCCCCGCCGCGTCGGCGAGCGGATCGCACCGCTGGTGGGCGCGGCGCCCGGCCAGGTCGTCGTCGCCGACTCCACGAGCGCGAACCTGTTCAAGGCGCTCGTCGCCGCCGTCCGGGCCGCGCCGGACCGGCCGGAGATCGTGGTCGACGCGGCGACCTTCCCCACCGACGGCTACATCGCCTCATCGGCCGCCGAGCTGACCGGCCGCACCCTGCGCACCGCGACCGTGGCCGAGCTGGACTCCGTGCTCGGCGAGCGCACCGCCGTCGTGCTGGTCAATCACGTCGACTACCGCACCGGGCGGCTGCACGACATGGCCGGGGTCACCGCACGGGCGCACGCCGCCGGCGCCCGCGTGCTGTGGGACCTGTGCCACAGCGTCGGGGTGCTCCCCCTCGCCCTCGACGCGCTCGGCGTCGACTACGCGGTCGGCTGCACCTACAAGTTCCTGAACGGCGGCCCGGGCGCGCCGGCGTTCCTGTACGTCCGCCGCGACCTGCACGAGGCCTTCGACCAGCCGCTGTCCGGCTGGGGCGGGCACGCCGAGCCGTTCGCGATGGAGCCGGTCTATCGGCCCGCCGCCGGGATCGAGCGCGCCCGCTGCGGCACGCCCGGCATCCTGTCCCTGCTCGCGCTGGAGGCGGCCCTGGAGATCTGGGCGGACGTCGACCTGGCCCAGGTGCGCGCTAAGGGACTGTCGCTGACCGGTTTCTTCGTCGAGTGCGTCGAGGAGCTGCTGCCGCCCGGCGCCGTCGAGGTGCTGACCCCGCGCGACGAGTGGCGTGGCCACCAGGTCTCGCTGCGCCACCCGGACGCCGGCGCGGTCATGGACGAGCTCATCGCCCGGGAGGTCATCGGCGACTTCCGCACGCCCGACGTGCTGCGCTTCGGCTTCGCCCCGCTGTACGTCACGCACGCCGACGCCCTGCGCGCCGCCCAGGTCCTCGCCGACGTGCTCGCGGCCTGAGGCGTACGCCTCGGCGCCCGGCCCCGGCGGCCGGGACTCTCCGCACCGCTGCATCGGGCGAGCCGCCCGCCGCCTCCGCCGCCGGCTCGCCGAGCCGGGCGAGGTCGCCGGCCCCCGGCCGCCAGGCCCCGCCGCAGTCGCCACGCGGATCGGGCACGCCCGCCCCCGCCGCGCCCCGCCTCGTCCACACCCGGAAGGCCGTGTCGCCGTCGCAGTCGCCGCGCGGACCAGCACGCCCGCCCCCGGCGCGGCCGCCTCATCCGCACCCGGAGAGCCGGTGTCATCGCCGCGGCGTTCCGGCGGGATCGCCGGCGATTCCGGAGGATGCCGTCAGGCGAGGTCGTCGGCGATGAGGGACAGCCGGCGGACGAGGGTGACCGCGTGGCTCCGTTCGTCGGGGGCCAGCGCGGACCACAGCTCGGCGAAGCGGCCCATGATCTCGCGCCGCTTCTCATCCAGCACCGCACGGCCCCTGGCCGTCAGGGACAGCGACGTGCTCCGGCCGTCGCTGGCGTGCGGGGCGCGTCGCACCATGCCGCGGCGTTCGAGCGCCGTGAGCGCGCGGGTCACGGTGGGCTGGGCCAGGCCGGCGCGGTCGGCCACCGCCGACACGCCGCGCTCCCCCGTGTCGTCGATCGCCCCGAGGACGACGACCTGGGGCAGCGACACGCCGTCTCTTCCGATCGCATGGGCCGAACCCCCGGTGCGCCGCGCCGCCCGCATGAAATCCAGGACCGCGCCGACGAATTCGTCGAAGGAACCCGCCGGACCCTCACCCCTTGTCGCCGAATCACCCTTCTCCGTCATCTTCATAGCGTACTATGGAGCTGGAGTAAGGAGCAGGACCACCATGGACGAGTCGTTCACCCCGGAAGGCTCCGGCACAGCCGCTCACGGCCCGCGACGACCGATCTTCATCGTCGGTGTCGACGGCTCCGACTCCGGCCGCGCCGCGCTCGCCGAGGCCGCCCGCGACGCGGCCCTGGTCAACGCGCACATCGTCGCCGTGCACGTCCGCGCCCAGCCCAGCGTCGGCGAGCTGGCCGCCCTCGTCGCCCCGGGCGCCGCCCTGATCAGCCGCGACTGCCGCGACCTGCTGGAGATGCAGGCGTGGCTCGACTGCGTGCAGATCCTCGACCCCGCCGAGGCGTCCTGGGAGTTCGACGTCGTCTCCGGCCGACCCGACAAGCGGCTGAGCGAGGTGGCGATCGCCCGGCACGGCGACGCGCTGTTCGTCGGGCAGTCGCATCGCACCTCGTGGTGGTCGCGCTGGTTCCACCGATGCCCGGCCCGGCGGCTGGCCCGCTTCCGTGAGTGCCAGGTGCACCTCGCGGCCATGCCCTAGCTAGTGGGGTGTCCACGAACGTTCACCGGGCCGGCGGCGAGGGCCGGTGCCACCACAGCGGCCAGGCCGGCGGCCGGTGTCTCGTGCGCGCACCTTCCCTCAGCAGGAAAAATTTCCTGCTGAGGGAACGAGCTCGGTAAGCCCCCGAGCCCGGCCCGACTCCGGACCGGACCCGGTCAACCTATGTGGTCACCGCACTAGCGGCGCACGGCGGCGTGCCGGTCGCCGTGCCGTCCGCGCGCGGCACCCTGCTCGAACGATGCCGCGGCCCGGGACCTCGGCCGCCCCACGTCGCGAGCGATTCCTCCGCTCAGCGGCATGGTCATGGCAGGGCCTCCCCGGCGGCCCTCCCGGCGCGCGGGCCGACGATCGCGGCCCAGCGCGCCAGGACGGGGCCAAGCCGGCGCAGCGTGCGCATTCCCGCCAGGCCGCGCCGTACGGTGCCCGGGCGGACCAGCGGCGCCGACGGGGTGTCGACGATGACGCGCACCGCCGCGAACGGCAGCCCGGCCACCGCGGCGGCCAGCGGGCCGGCCTCCATGTCGACGGCGCGGGCGCCCCCGCCGGCGAGCCGGCCGCGTTCGGCGCCGGTCACCAGGCGGTCGCAGGTGACGAGCGGGCCGGTGCGCACGGGCAGGCCGGTCCGCAGGAGTTCGGCGGCGAGCAGGCGAGCCCCGTGGCAGGCGAACACCCGGCCGCCGAAGCGCACCTCGCTCGCCACGAGCACGTCGCCGGGCTGCAGCCCCTCGTCGACGGCGCCGCCGAAGCCGGCCACGGCCACCGACCCGTGCTCGCCGAGCAGCGCCACGGCCCGGCCGGCGCGGCGCGCGCCGAGGCCGGTCCGGACGACGCGGGCGTCGCCGGCGCGCTCCCCCAGGCCGCGGCGCAGCGCGCGGGCCTCGATCGCCAGCGCCGCGCACACCAGCAGCCCGCTCACGCGATACCCCCTGACTCGCTCGCCCTCCTCACTCGCTCCGCGGACGACCTCGTCCCTCGGCCGCCCACTCCGCTCGCTGCGTCGGGATCGCTCGTGGCCCCCGCCGCGCCATCGCGGCGCACGTAGCGGCCGAGCGCACTGATCGGGAAGACCAGGCGGTAGAGGTGGTAGTTGATGTAGAAGTCGCCGGGGAAGCCAGTCCCGGTGAAGAACGGCTCGTCCCACGTGCCGTCCTGGCGCTGCGCGGCGACCAGCCACGCCACGCCGCGCTCCACGGCGGCCGAGCGCTCGCCCGCGGCGAGCAGCGCGAGCAGCGCCCAGGCGGTCTGCGACGGCGTCGAGCGGCCCCGTCCGATCCACGCCGGGTCGCGGTAGGACCGCAGGTCCTCGCCCCAGCCGCCGTCGGGGTTCTGGTGCTCCTCCAGCCAGGCGACGGCGCGCCGCACGCACGCCCGGTCGGGCCGTACGCCCGCGGCGACCAGCGCGGGCACCACCGCGCCGGTGCCGTAGACGTGGTTGGCGCCCCACCGGCCGAACCACGAGCCGTCCGGCTCCTGCGCCTTCAGTAGCCACACGACGGCCCGGCGCATGACCTCCGGTTCGGCGCGCTCGTGCGCCAGCGCCTCCACGACGTGCGCGGTGACGTCGGCGGACGGCGGGTCGATCACCGCGCCGAAGTCGCAGAACGGCAGCTTCTCGCACAGGCGGCGGGTGTTGTCGGCGTCGAACGCGGCGAAGCCGCCGTCGCGGCAGGCCATTCCCGCCATCCAGCGCAGCCCGCGGTCGATGGCCGGGCGGGCGTCGGGCCGCGCCACGCGGCGCAGCGCGAGGATGACCTCGGCGGTGTCGTCGGTGTCGGGGTAGCCGTCGTTGTCGAACTCGAACGCCCACCCGCTGGGCGGCAGGCCGGGCCGGCGCACCGCCCAGTCGCCGGGGCCCTTGACCTCCTCGTCCAGGAGCCAGGCGGCGGCGGTCACGAGGGCGGGGTGGTCGCCCGGCAGGCCGGCGTCGAGCAGCGCGTTCACCGCGAGCGCGGTGTCCCACACCGGCGACTGGCAGGCCTCCAGCCGGCGGCCCCGCGCGTCACGGATCGTGAACCGCTCCAGCCCGGCGATGCCTCGGCGCATCACCGGGTGGTCGACGTCGTAGCCGGCGACGTTCAGCGCGATGAGCGAGTAAACCCACGGCGGCTGGATGCCGCCCCAGCAGCCGTCGGCCTCCTGCCGGGCGAGGATCCACTCGACGGCGCGCCGCACCGCCGCCTCCCGCAGCGTGCGCAGCGGATGCCGCTGGTACCGGTGCAGGAGGCGATCGAGCGCGCCGAACGCCCCCTCCCAGCCGAGGCGGGGCCGGCGGCGCGGGCGGCGCCCCGTGCGCAGCTCGGCCAGGTCGAACGGGAGCGGCCGCACCGGCCGCCGGGCGCTGACGACGGTGAGCGGCACGATCGTCTGCCGCGCCCAGCAGGCCCAGTCGTAGACGTTCAGCGGCGCCCACGGCGGCAGGAACACCAGCTCCGGCGGCAGCACCGGCACGTCGTCCCACGGCCACAGCCCGAACATCGCCAGCCAGATGCGGGTGAACACCCGGCTCGCCTCGATGCCGCCGCGCCGGCGGACGAACGCGGCGGCGGCGCGCATGTGCGGGGCGTCCGGCGCGTCGCCCGCCAGCCGCAGTGCCGTGTACGCCTCGATCGTGGTCGACGGTTCGCCCGGCCCGTCGTAGAAGTTGGCCCAGGTGCCGTCGGGGCGCTGCCGCGAGCGGATCCAGGCGGCCGCCGCGACGGTGTCCTCGGGCGTGCGGATGCCGAGGAACTCCCGCAGCAGCAGATCCTCGGCGTCCATCGTGACGTTGGTCTCCAGCTCGCCCTTCCACCAGCCCTCCGCCGACTGCAGGCGGAGGAGGTGGTCGCAGGCCGCCTTGAGGGCGACCTCGGCGTCGGAGGCGGGCGGGGCGGCGTCGGCTGTCGTCATCAGTGGTCCCGTGCGGTGATGAAGCGGGCGATGGCCAGGAGCTCGGTGCGCACGTCGGTGGGCATGTCGGCATCGGCGAGGTGGCGTTCGGCGGCGTCCAGCCGGTGTTTGGCCTCCGTCTCCGCCCAGGCGCGCCCGCCCGCCTCGGCCACCAGCCGGGCCGCCTCGCGCAGGTCGGCATCCGACATCGGCTCGGCGCGGGCCAGCAGGTGCGCCAGCCGGTCCCCCGCCGGGGTGCCGCTGGCGAGGGCCGCGACGACCGGCAGGGTCTTCTTGCGCGCCCGCAGGTCCGACAGCACCGGCTTGCCGGTCGTGGCCGGGCTGCCCCAGATGCCCAGCAGGTCGTCGGCGAGCTGGAACGCCAGCCCGGCCTCCGCCCCGAACGCGGCGAGCGTGGACACCAGCGGCGCGGGTCCCTCGACGAGCATGGCGCCGATCGAGCAGGCGCAGGCGAGCAGCGAGCCGGTCTTGTCCGCCGACATCTGGCGGCACTCGCTCAGGGACACGTCGGTGCGGCGCTCGAACGCCAGGTCGGCCGACTGGCCGGCGATCAGCCGCTGGGTGGCCGTGGTCAGCCCGCGGGCCGCCCAGATGCCGCCGCGGCTGGCCTGGTCGAGCAGCAGCTCGGAGGCGAGCACGAGCAGCGCGTCGCCGGCGAGGATCGCCGCGGACCGGCCGAACACGGTCCAGGCAGCGGGCCGGTGCCGGCGCATCCGGTCGCCGTCCATGATGTCGTCGTGCATCAGCGAGAAGGCGTGTACGAGCTCGACCGCGGCGGCGGCCGGCAGCGCGTCCTCCACCGAGCCGCCCGCCGCCCGCGCGGACAGGATGGCCAGCGCGGGCCGCAGCGCCTTGCCGCCGGCGGCGACCGGCCGGCCCTGCGGGTCCGCCCAGCCGAGGTGGTAGGCGGCGACGCGGGCGGTGCGCGGGTCGAGCCGGGTCACGGCCTCGCGCAGCACCGGCTCGACGAGCGCGCGGGCATCATTTACGGACGCGGGGACGATCGGCGTCATCGGGCCGCTCCGCTGTCCAGGTGACGCCGGACGAGGCGGGCGGCGGTGAGTCCGCTGCGCACGGCTCCCTCCATCGTGTCGGGCCAGCCCGTGTCGGTCCACGAGCCGGCGAGGTACAGGCCGGGCCACCGGGTGGCGGGCCCGGGGCGTAGCGCGCCGCTGCCGGGCGCCTGGCGGAACGTGGCCCGGCGTTCCCGGGTGACGAAGAAATCGCAGATCGCCGCCCGGCGGGCGGCGGGCAGGATCTGCTCAAGCGCGGGCGTGAACTTGGCCCGGATCTTCGCGGTCGGGGTGTCGATCCAGCGTTCGGCGGCCGAGACCGACACCGCGAGGTACTGGCCGTCACGGGCACCGGCGACCTCGGTCCGGTCGAAGATCCACTGCACCGGCGAGCCGACGACGGCGGCGAACGGCAGACGGGTCACCGGCCGGTCGTAGACGACGTGCACGTTCACGATGGGGCTGGCGCCCAGGCGCCGCCAGCGGTCCCGGCCGGGCGCCGCCGACTCGGGGACGAGCGCGGCCGCCTGCGGGTGCGGCACCGCGACGATCACGGCGGACGCCTCGACGCGGACTCCGTCGACGACGACCGCCGGGCCCGGCTCGATCGCGGTGACCTTGGCGGCGAGCCGGACGATCCCGCCGCGGTCCTTGATGGCCGCGCGCCCGGCGGCGCCGTGCAGCTCGCCGAGCGGCACGGCCGGCACGCCGATGTCGCCGGCGCCGGCCCGGCCGAGCAGCGCCGTCCGGAACACCATGGCCGCCGCGCCCAGCGACGCCTCGTCCACCCCGATGTTCAGCGCCGCCACCGTGAACGGCTCCCACAGGGCACGGCATGCGGCGGCGCGCTGGCCGTGCCCGGCCAGCCACTCGCCCAGTGCGACGGCGTCCAGCGCCGGGTCGGACGGGTCGAGGGCGCGCAGCGCGAGCGCGCCGCGCACGGCCCGCAACCGGTCCACCGGGTCCAGCAGCGCGTACCGGGCCAGCGCCGGCAGCAGGTGCAGCGGCCCCGGCAGCGGGGCGCGGCGCAGCCGCCCGGGCGGCCCGGCCGGAGTCAGCACCGGCACGTCGAACCGGCGCTGCAGGCGCGTGCGGCCGGCCACGCCGAGCCGGTCCAGCAGCCCGCGATAGGCGGTGCAGCAGCGCAGGAACACGTGCTGGCCGTTGTCGACCACCAGCCCGTCCCGATCGAACGAATGCGTCGCCCCGCCGAGCCGCGGCCGCGCCTCATACAGCGCCACCGGGACGCCCGCCTCCCCGAGCGCGACGGCCGCGCTGATGCCCGCGAGCCCCCCGCCGACGATCGCGACCCTCACCGGCCGGCCCCCACGAGAGCGCGCGCCGCCACCATGGCCTTCTCCCAGGCCGGCAGCGCGGATCGGGCGCTGAGCGCGGCGGCCGGGTCGGCGGCGATGCGTTCCAGCACGCCGCGGTAGATGCCGGCCATCGCCGCGGCGCAGGCCGCGCTGCGGCGGTCGAGCATCGGCAGCAGGCGCAGCCCCCGGTAGTACCAGACGCGGGCCCGGCGGGCCTCGAACCGCACCAGCTCGGCCAGCCGCTCCGGCGGATCGGCGAACTCCCCGCCGGGGCCGATGTCGAGCGTGCACCCGAAGCGCTTCAGGTCCTCGGCGGGCAGGTAGATCCGGCCGTTCAGGCGATCCTCGCGCACGTCCCGCAGGATGTTCGTGAGCTGCAACGCCACGCCGAGCGCGTCGGCGAGCGGAGCGGCGGCGGCGAGGTCGCGCGCGCCGAAGACGCCGAGCGACAGCCGGCCGATCGAGCCGGCGACGCACCGGCAGTACGCGACGAGGTCCTCGGTGCGGTCGTAGCCGCGGCCCTCGACGTCCGCCGCGCAGCCGTCGATGAGCTCGTCGAAGGCCAGGAGCGGGATCGGGTGTCGGCGGGCCGCGTCGTGCAGCGCGACCAGCACGGGGTCCCGCGGATCGGGCGCCGGCCGGTGCAGGGCGGCGCGGGCGTCCGCGAGCAGGGCCAGCCGCTCGGCGGCCGGCCCGTCGCCGTCACCGATGTCGTCGATCCGGCGGGCGAAGGCGTACACGGCGCTGAGCGCGCGGCGCTTGGGCGGCGGCAGCAGCCGGATTCCATAGGAGAAATTGCGGGCGCGGGTGCGAACGATCCGCTCGCAGCAGCGGTATGCCTCGGGGACGGTCACGGTCACCGTCCCGTCGCGATGACGCGCATCAACAGGACGAGCCGCCGCGCGCGCCCCGGCCGCACCGTGCTCCCGAGCACGTCGTGGTGCGCGCGGGCGAGCGCGGCCAGCGCCGCCCGGCCGCCGGCGACGTACCCGGCGGTGGCGGTGCGCGCCGGCCCGATGAGCGAGGCGACCAGCGGCGTGCCCTCGTCGAGCATGCGGGCGGCCCGCTCGGCCTGCCGCGCGACGACGCGGCGCAGCCGCGCGGGCGTGGTGGCGGCGACGAAGTCGTCCTCCGTGCAGCCGTAGCGCATGAGGTCCTTGCGGGGGAGGTAGATCCGGCCGCGGGTGTAGTCCTCACCGACGCCCTGGCAGTGCTCGATCACCTGCAGGGCCGAGCAGATCCGGTCGGACAGCAGGCACCGGGCGGGGTCGGCGGCGCCGAACACGTACAGCGCGATCCGCCCGATCGGGTTGGCCGACAGCTCGCAGTAGCCGAGCAGCTCCTCGAAGGTGTCGTAGCGGGTGACCATCTGGTCCTGGCGGCCGGCGCGGATCAGCCGCTTGAACGGCTCCGCCGGGATGCGGCGGTCCTCGATCGTCTCGCCCAGGTCGCGGATCGCCGGCAGACGCGGCTCCAGCCCGGCGTACAGGCGGTCGATCTCTTCCTCGACCACGTCGAGCAGGCGCAGCCGGTCGCCCGGCGCCACCTCCTCGCCGATGTCGTCGACCAGGCGCGCGAACCGGTGGACTCTTATGAGATGCCGGCGGTACCCGCGAGGCAACAGCCGGGAGGCGACCGGGAGGTTCTCCCGCCGACCCTTGTATATGACGCCCTCTGCCGATGACACGGATTCACGATTTCCTTTGGAAGGCGGCACAAAACAGCGACGCTTCGAGCAAAAGGCGTGGTGGCCGAACATCGACCATTGTTTGACTTTCCGAAGAGCCGCCCATTGCGCCGCCGTCGACGCGGCATTCCACGGGGCGCGAGCGGGACGCGGGCACGGCGGCGCGCAGGCCGGGGGCTGTCAGGCGATGCCGTGATCGCGCAGCGGCCCGACGCGCAGGCCCATCGCGCCGCAGCACTCGACGAGCGCCGGCAGCGCGCCCAGCGCCGAGCGCCACGCCCCGGGCGCCGACGTACAGTCGGAGTCGTGCAGCAGCACGGTGCCGCCGCCGCGCAGGTCGCCGGAGAGCGTGGCCAGCACCGACTCCGGGCTCGCGGTGCCGGTCCAGTCCTTGCCCCACGCCGTCCACAGGACGGTGCGCAGGCCCCGCGCACGGGCCGCGGCCAGCGTCTCGCCGCTGAGCACGCCGTACGGCGGGCGGTACCAGACCGGCCGGATGCCGGTGACCGCGGCGACCAGGTCGGCGGCCCGGCCGACCTCGGCCGTCACCCGTCCCGGCGGGGCGATGAGGGAGTACCGGTGCCGCCAGCCGTGCACGGCGATCTCGTGCCCCTCCGCGGCGATGCGGCGGCCCAGATCGGGATGGCGCTGGAGCATCTCGCCGAGCAGGAAGAACGTGGCGTGGCAGCCGAGCCGGCGCAGCTCGTCGAGGAACAGCGGCGTCGACTGCGGGTCGGGGCCGTCGTCGAACGTCAGCGCGACGTGGTCGGCCCGGCCGACGCCGGCCAGGGCCGGGAACCGGCGGCGTACGGCGGGCAGCCAGGTCACGGCCGGCCCCACGTGGAGCAGGGCGAGGCCCGCGAGGCCGAGGGGCAGCATGGGGCGGATCACCGGTCCAAGTCTGCGGCAGGGCGTCCGGCGACGCCAGCGCGCCGCGCCCGGCGCATCCTCGCGCCGCAGTCACCGGCGACCCGCCTCCACGCGCCACGCCCCCGCCATCACCGGCGACACGCCTCCACCGGCCGCGTGCCCCGCGCCGCCGTCATGGGTCGGTGACCTTGACCTCCGCGTGCCGGCGGATCAGCGGCGACTGGGCCAGCCGGGCGCTGCCGAACAGCATCAGCCCGACGCCCGCCACCTCCAGCACCGACCAGGCGCCCAGCCGGATCTCCTCGCCGAACAGCCCGACACCGTACGCGATGCTCGCCACCGGGTCGGAGATGCTCAGGCCCGGCTGCACGGCGACGAGGGGGCCGCTGTGCAGGGCGTCCTGCAGGAGCAGCAGACTGGCCACGCCCGCCGCCACCATGGCGTACACCGCCCACGAGGTCAGCAGCGTCGCCGGGCCGTGCGCGAACGCACGCGTCGCCTCTTTCATGAGCGCGGCGGTGAACGAGAAGCCCAGGCCGCTGGCAACGCCGAGCACGGCCGCGCGAACGCCGGGCCGGGCCAGCCGCGAGCACGACAGCAGGTAGCCGATCAGGCCGACCGTGACGACCGCGGCGATCGCCCACTCGATCCGGCCGGGGTAGCGCCGCCCCTGGGCCGGTCCGGCGGCGGTGAGCAGTGCCACGAGCCCGGCCGTCAGCGCGGCGATGGCCAGCCACGACTGCGCGCCGAGCCGGACCCGGAAGAACAGCGCGAGGAGGATCATCGTGAACGGCAGCTCGGTGACCAGGATCGGCTGGACGAGGGACAGCTCGCCGACGCTGAGCGCCGCGGCCTGGAACAGGAAGCCCGCGATGAGCGCGCCGATCCCGCCCAGCCACGTCCCTCGGCGCAGCAGGTCCAGCAGCAGCCCGAACCGGAACGCCTCCCCCGGCGCCACCGCACGGGCCGCGCGCCGCTGCAGGACCGATGACAGCGCGTTGCTGGCCGCCGCGAAAAGCGCGAACACGATGGATATCACGGCGCGCCGCCCCCGTAGCAGCCCCCGTAGCAGCCGTTCCCCTGGGCGTTCCCGTAGGTCTTCTCCCGGGCGTTCCCGTAGGTCTTCTCCCGGGCGTTTCCGTTGACGTTTCCGCCGCCTGCGCCGCCATTCTCCCGGCCGTCTCCACCGCCGTCCCCATGGGCGTTCCCGTGGGCCCTCCCGTGGGCGTTTCCATGGGCGTTTCCGCCGCCTCCGCCGCCATCGCCGTCGGTGTCCCCGTCGCCGGCCGGTCCGCCGGCCGCGTCCGGGCGCGGCTTTCCCGGGTACGGCGACCGCCCGAGCAGGGTGAT
>JBEHYF010000144.1:0-12500 GCA_048498315.1 Actinomycetota bacterium | reverse complement strand
AACACACTGTTGAGTTCTCAAGAAACGGACACACACCATCAGAGACCCACACCGGGCCCCCTCCGGGGCATTTCCTGTATCTTACCGCGATGTTTCCTTTTGTCGAAATAGACCGACTCCAGCACAACGCGACCCGCCCAGCACGCAACCCGGAAGCGGAGACTTCCAAATCTCGTGAAGGGAGGTTCCCGGCCAGCGAGCCGTCGTGCGACGCCTCACTCTCGACCGGGCCGACTCCTCCATGTTACCTCGGGCCGAACGCGATCCGTCCCGATTTAACGCGGAGATGTCTTCCGCGGGGCCGACCGCCTCTCGGCGTCCCGCTCCCCCGCAGGCAAGAATGAACTCTACGTTGTCACGACGGCATGGTCAAATGACACCGCCGACGCGATGTGAAGCCGCAGGTAGGTGCCCCCTCGTGGCAGTCGCTTAAACTCACCTACCCCGCTGGCCGCCCAGGCAAACCTGCCAACTTCTGCCCCGGTTTCCCTTACATCCCCGCAGGGGACACCAGCCACGGCTGTCAGGGGGCGCCTCAGTCGGCGCGGTGACGGGAGCGAACAAGCCGGACGCCCGATGGCAGAACGCAGCCCGCGGTGGCCGGAATGTGTCCGCCCGGCCGACGGCGACCGACGCGACGGCTTGTGGCGCCCCCACGCATTCGAGCCTGGAACGCCCGCGACCTTCTCCCCTGGTGAGCTTCCCGGCGACACACCGTCGGCCCCCCGGTGGACCTCGGTGGACATCGTGCCGGGCAGCGGCGGCCAGGCCGACGCGGCCCGCGTGTCCGATGGCCACGGCGAGGACGCCCGCGAAGGGCACCCGTCGCACAGGACCCGATGGAGCGGGCGCACCGCCCCGGACGACCGGCGTAAGGCGGCGTACGTCCGGGCACGGTAGGCCCCCGAACGTGGCGCGCCGCCGGGCGCTCCGCACGCCGTGCGAGCGCGCCTCAGGCGGACTTCTCGCGGGGCTCCCGCTTGGTGCGTTCGCGCGGCACCAGAGTCGGGTTCACGTGTTCGAGGACCGCCTCGCGGGTGATCACCACACGGGCTACGTCGGCCCGGCTGGGCACCTCGTACATCACGGAGAGGAGTACCTCTTCCATGATGGCGCGCAGGCCACGCGCGCCGGTGCCGCGCAGGATCGCCTGGTCGGCGATGGCCTCGAGCGCGTCGTCGGTGAACTCCAGGTCGACGCCATCGAGCTCGAACAGCCGGTGGTACTGCTTGACCAGGGCGTTGCGCGGCTCGGTGAGGATGCTGATCAGCGCCTGACGGTCGAGGTTGTGCACGCTCGTGATCACCGGCAGCCGGCCGACGAACTCGGGTATCATGCCGAACTTGAGCAGATCTTCGGGCATGACGTCGGCGAACAGGTCGGCGACGTCGTCGCCGTCGTCTTTGGTCCGCAGGACGGCGTTGAAACCGATGCCCTGCTTGCCGACCCGCTGCTCGACGATCTTCTCGAGCCCGGCGAACGCGCCGCCACAGATGAACAGCACGTTGGTGGTGTCGATCTGGATGAACTCCTGGTGCGGATGCTTGCGACCGCCCTGCGGCGGCACGCTCGCCGTCGTGCCCTCCAGGATCTTCAGCAGCGCCTGCTGGACGCCTTCCCCCGATACGTCACGCGTGATCGACGGATTTTCGCTCTTGCGGGCGACCTTGTCGACCTCGTCGATGTAGATGATCCCGGTCTCGGCCTTCTTGACGTCGTAGTCGGCCGCCTGGATCAGCTTCAGCAGAATGTTCTCGACGTCTTCGCCGACGTAGCCGGCCTCCGTGAGGGCCGTCGCGTCGGCGATCGCGAACGGGACGTTGAGCAGTTTGGCGAGCGTCTGCGCGAGAAGCGTCTTGCCGGAACCGGTCGGGCCCAGCAGCAGGATGTTCGACTTGGCAAGCTCGACGCTCTCGTCCCTGCCGCCGCTGCCCGACTGGATCCGCTTGTAGTGGTTGTACACCGCCACGGACAGGGCCTTCTTGGCCTTGTCCTGCCCGATCACGTACGAGTCGAGGAACTCGTAGATCTCACGAGGCTTCGGCAGGTTGTCCCACTTGAGATCGGAGGACTCTGAAAGCTCCTCCTCGATGATCTCGTTGCAAAGATCGATGCACTCGTCGCAGATGTACACGCCCGGACCCGCGATGAGCTTCTTGACCTGCTTCTGGCTCTTCCCGCAGAACGAGCACTTGAGCAGATCACCACCGTCGCCGATGCGTGCCACCCTGTCTCCTTTTCGTGGGGCCGCTCACCCGCTGTGCGCGCGGCGAGGGAGCGTGCGAGGCTCTCGACGTTGTCTCGACGTTACCGTCTCCCGGACCGTGATTGAGCCCTCTGGCGTGGTCGATCTCACGGACACCGGGGTGGCCGATGACCGCCTATGACGACACTACCTCGGAAGCGCGCTTCTTGCGGCTGGCGATGATGTCATCGACCAGACCGTACTCCTTGGCCTGTTCGGCCGTCAGGAAGCGGTCACGCTCGATGTCCTTGCGGACCTTCTCCACGTCCTGCCCGCTGTGCTTGGCGAGGATGTTCTCCATCTCCTCGCGGATGCGGAGGATCTCGTTGGCCTGGATCTCGACGTCGCTCGCCTGGCCGTACCCGCCCTCGGTGGCCGGCTGGTGGATCAGGATCCGCGAGTGCGGCAGCGCCGCGCGCTTGCCGGGCGTCCCGGCCGACAGCAGCACCGCGGCCGCCGACGCCGCCTGCCCGATGCACACCGTCTGGATGTCACACCGGACGAACTGCATCGTGTCGTAGATGGCCGTCATCGCCGTGTACGAGCCGCCGGGCGAGTTGATGTAGATGCTGATGTCGCGCTCGGGGTCGATCGACTCCAGCGTGAACAGCTGCGCCATCACGTCGTTCGCCGACGCATCGTCGATCTGCACGCCGAGGAAGATGATCCGCTCCTCGAAGAGCTTGTTGTACGGGTTCATCTCCTTGACCCCGTACGTCGTGCGCTCCACGAACGACGGAATGATGTAGCGGCTCTCCACCGGCTGGAGGCCGGCCCGGATCTGGTGACTCATGGGGCTGTGTTCCCTCGCCTGACTGGTCATGACACGGCGCCTTCGGAAGCGACCTGGTTGGCGCTGTGCACGACGTGGTCGATGAAGCCGTACTCCTTCGCCTCTTCGGCGGTGAACCACCGGTCGCGGTCGGAGTCGGCCTGGATCTGGTCGAGAGACTGCCCCGTGTGGAAGGCGATCCGCTCGGCGAGCGTCTTCTTCACGTACAGCATCTGCTCGGCCATGATCTTGATGTCCGACGCGGTGCCGCCAATGCCGCCGGAGGGCTGGTGCATCATGATCCGCGCGTGCGGCAGGGCGTACCGCTTGCCCGGGGTGCCGGCGCACAGGAGGAACTGCCCCATCGACGCGGCGAGCCCCATCGCGACCGTGGCGACGTCGTTCGGGACGTACTGCATCATGTCGTAGATAGCCATACCGGCGGTCACTGAACCACCCGGCGAGTTGATGTACAGGTAGATGTCCCGCCGGGAGTCTTCGGCCGCGAGCAGCAGCAGCTCCGAGCAGATCCGGTTGGAGATGTCGTCGTCGACCTGCTGGCCGAGGAAGACGATGCGCTCGCGCAGCAGACGCTGGTAGAGCTGGTCCCCCAACGGCAGAAGGGGCGCCTCGGCCGTGCGCGCGTCGATTCGCGCCGGCTGGTCCAAGGTCGGAGGCTTGGTCACTGCGTCACCTGCTCCGGTTCATTGTTCGTGGTCGGTCGCTTGCGACATTAACGCGCCGCGATGCGGCTTCAGGCCCTGAGGGCGCCTTGTTCGCTGACGGCGTGGAGCGACGAACCGGGGAACACGGACGGGCCGGTGCCCAGCGGCGCCGGCCCGTCGTCGGCCGTGGTGATCGCAGGAGGGATCAGGCGTCGGCCGTCCCGCCCTCCGCGCCCGCGCCGGCGGGCTCGGCACCGGCCTCGGCGGCCTGCCCCGCCCCGGTGCCCTCGGCGTCGTCCTGCTGCCCGGACAGCTGCCGCTGAAGGGCCGCCAGGTCGATCTGCTCGCCGTTCTCGTCGGTCGCCTTGACGTGCTCGACGACGAGGTTCAGCGCCTTCGTGCGCAGCACCTCCGAGACGACCGCCGGGATCTGGTTGTTCTCGGTGAGGTGCTTGGCCAGGACGTCGGGCGGTACGCCCATCTGCATGGCGTTGGCGACGACGTACTCGGTGAGCTCCTCGTTCTCGACCGTCAGCTTCTCCTGGAACGCGAGCTGGTCGAGGATGAAGCCGCCCTTGACCGCGTCACGGGCCTCCTTCTTCAGCTCCTCGTCGTACTCCTCGGCGGTCTTGCCCTGCTGCTCCAGGTACTTCTCGCGATCCAGCCCGTACATCTTCAGCTGCTGGTCGAGCTGCTCGTTGCGGCGCTGGATCTCGCTGTCGATCACGCTCTCGGGCAGCGGGATGTCGATCTTTTCCATGAGCGCTTCGAGCGCCCTGTCGCGAGCCTGGCCGATCTGCTGGGCCCGCTTCTGGTTCTCCAGCCGCTTGCGGACGTCGTCGCGCAGCTCCTCGATCGTGTCGAACTCGCTGGCGAGCTGCGCGAACTCGTCGTCGAGCTCGGGCAGTTCCTTGATCTTCACGCTGTGCACGGTGACCGTGACCTCGGCCTCCTCACCGGCATGCTCGCCGCCGACCAGGGTCGAGGTGAACGTCTTGGAGTCGCCGGCGGACATTCCGGTCAGCTGCTCGTCGAGGCCCTCGATGGAGCGGCCGCTGCCGACCTCGTAGGAGTAGCCGCTCGTACGGGCGTCCTCGACGTCCTTACCGTCGATCTTGGCGGCCAGGTCGATGGAGACGAAGTCGCCCTCCTGCGCCGGCCGGCCGGCGTTGGTCAGGGTGGCGAACCGCTCGCGGAGGTTCGACAGCGTCTGCTCGATCTCCTCGTCGGTCACCGCGGTGCCGTCGACGGTGACCTCGAGCCCGTCGTAGTCGGGCACCTCGAACTTCGGCCGGATGTCGACCTCGGCGGTGAAGGCGAACTGCTCGTTGTCGCTCAGCTCGGTGATCTCGACGTCGGGCTGGCCGAGCGCGAAGACCTCGCTCTCCTGGACCGCGCGCCCGTACAGGCCCGGCAGCGCGTCGTTGACCGCCTCCTGCAGCACCGCGCCCCGGCCGACGTACCGGTCGATCAGGCGAGCGGGCACCTTACCCGGGCGAAAGCCCTTCAGGCGCACCTGCTTTGAGATCTCCTTGTACGCCCTGTCGAGGTTGGGCTTCAACTCGTCGAAGGGCACCTCGACGGTGAGCTTGACCCGGGTCGGGCTCAGCTCCTCAACATCGGTCTTCACTGGGGCGGTCTCCTTGATCCGGCCGCGGCACGGAACTTCACGTTGGATGTCGTGGGCGGCTGCGTAGTCAGCCGGACGCGGGCATGCCGACTGCGGCACCGCGCGCCTTCGCGCGCCAAGTCTATGGCGTTCGGGCACGTCTGCGGACCGCCGGGCGGCAATGCGGCCCCAAGTATTGCGAAAGCGCGCTCCTCACCGCGACGATCCGGCGGCTCCGTCCGGGTCACGGGCACCGTACGGCGTGCGGCGGGTACGCCGAGGAACCTTCCGGGATCCGCCCGTGCGCCCGCCGGAAAAGCGCCCGGCCGGGCAAGGGACTTTGGTCCCATGATCCAGGGCGTTTCGCCCCGCCGGGCCGCGGCCGTCATCGTTAACGTCGTATTCATGAACACCGAGACGTCGACTCGCGCCGTCCCCCTCGATGACCGATGTCCGGCAGGCCGCCTCGCCGCCCGGCGGCGACCCCGTCCGTCGACGACCGCCACCGCGCAAGGCGCCCGCGTTGAAGGATAATGAGGGCGTGTACGACTCCGGCGGTCTGGAGATCCTGAGCGAGCAGGAATGCCGCGACCTGCTCGGCAAGTCGTCGCTGGGCCGCATCGTCTTCACCGATCGCGCGCTGCCCGCGGTCCAGCCGGTCAACTTCCTCCTGTCGGGCGGCGACATCATCATCCGCACGTCGTCCGGCTCGAAGCTGGCGGCCGCCGCGCGCAACGCGGTCGTCGCGTTCGAGGTCGACGAGTTCGACGCCGACGCGCACAGCGGATGGTCCGTCGTCGTGATCGGCCACGCCCGCGTGGTCTCGGACAACGGCTCGCTCTCCCGGCTGCGCAGCCTCCCGCTGCGGACCTGGGCGCCGGGCGAACGCGACGACTACATCGCGATCACCTCCGAAATGATCTCCGGGCGGCGGATTCCCACTGCGGCCCCGGCCGAGTCCACGGCCGAGTCCCCGCCCGCCTGAACCGCCCCCGGCGCGCATCGTCGGGGCCGGAGCGGTAATGAGCCGGGCATGAACGAAATCACGCTGCGCAGCCGCGCGTTCGGCGACCAGGAGACCATTCCGGAGGAGTTCTCTCACGACGCGGGCGACGTCTCGCCCAGTGATCCGGCGTGCCCGACGAGGCGGCCGAGCTGAACACGACCCGGCCCCAGCGCAGGCGCAGCCTCCACACCGGAGGGCTCCGGGGGGTCGCCCCCCGGGCGAAACCGCGGGCAACCCCGAAGCCGCCCCCAAGGCGGCGAGCAGGATAGGCCGCCTCGTCGGGCTGGGGAGATTCGAACTCCCGACCCCTGCGACCCAAACGCAGTGCGCTACCAAGCTGCGCTACAGCCCGTGAGTCATCGAGTGTACCGAAGAGCGAGGCGGAGAGGCCGGGACGATGCGGGCGGCGGGCGTACCGCCGCGCACCGCCGGCCCCGCCCGCCGACGACATCATTCAGCCACATCTCGCCGGTCTCGCTCATTTCGCATTAGTCACCCGTAGACCGCTAAGTCACCCTGGTCTTTACGTCCCTTAGACCCGCATCTTCGCGGTCCGGTCGCACGGCGACACGAAGGCGAGTGATCTAACGGTCCGCACGCGCCGAGCTTGCGTATTATCGCCCGACTCGGCGAAGCCGTTCATTCACCTTGCGTAACCACACAACAGCTAGCTGTGAGCGAATGTCGACGCGAATGAATAATGCATCTGCCGTGACCAGGAAAAGACACTGATCGGTTACTCTTTGATCAGGCGGAACACCGAGCGCCGGGCGGTGCTCACCAGCGACGATGGGCGCTCGGAGCGGGCCGCCACCGGAGATGATGATACGCGGACGAGCCCAGGGCAGGGAATCCGATACGGCACGCCGGAAGTACGAAACTCCGGGAGACCAGCGATATCAGGCGGTGCGACAACAGAAAATCGGCAGGACCGTCCCGTCCATTCCGCCAGAGGCCGCCGGCGCGCCCGGCGAAGGGCGGGGCCACCCCATCGAACCTGCGGGGTCTCGATGCCAGACGAGGGTGGTGTTACCGATATGACTATTTCGCACATTTCGCCGCCCATTAGACATGGGCGTGGCGACCACAGAACGCCATCGCGTGCCACCGCGCGCCCTCGGCGTCCGGCCGGCACGTGGCCCGCGCCGTACCCCGTGACCGCCGGTGGACGCCATGGATGACCCGGTCGCCCCGCGCGTCACCGCCTCGGGGGCACAGCACGCACGGCACGGCCGGCACCCGGTTCGCCTGGTGCTGTACGTCGGCAGCGGGCTCTTCGGCGCCGGAGGCACGGGCTGGTGGCTGGCCCAGGGCGACACGGACGGGTCGGTGCTGGGCAGGGTCCCGGTCCACGTCCCCCGCTCGATCGCCGTCGGGGCGGTCGTCGGGCTGGCGGGCTGGAGCGCCCTCCTGCTCGTCGGAGAGGTGCTGTTGTTCGCGCTCGCCGTCGCCAGGGTCGACGATCCGGAGGTGCACGACCGCTACCGCAACCTGATCATCCTGTGGGGCTACGTGCTGACGCTCGGCACGTCCCGGTTCTTCCGGAGGCTGCCCGCGCAGTTCGCCCAACTGTTCGGCGACGACGGCACGACGGCGGGGGGACGGCATCGCTCTTCGCGGGACGACCGGCGTCAACGGCACCCCGCGTCCGGGGATTGATCCGCGACGCCCGGGGTGGCGCCCGAGCGGAGCCCGGGGGTGAGTCGCGCGTGCCGCGCCTGCGCGGCGCGGCCCGTGCGCAAAGGATCTCCGGAACCGGTACGCTACGCGAGTGGTGTCGTGAGGAACGGGGGCACCCGTCCTCGCGTCGCACGCGGGCGTAGCTCAATGGTAGAGCCCCAGTCTTCCAAACTGGCAACGCGGGTTCGATTCCCGTCGCCCGCTCCACGCGTGTGCAGCCATGCTCTCGACGGTCAGCGGTTCACTGAGCCGCACGGTGGCCCACTCCGACAACGGTGCGAGCGAATCATCGATCTGGGCGGCGTGTGGCGGCGCCGAGTACTGCAACTGCCCGCCCTCGCGGTGTGGCGGCATGACCATGATCCGGGCGATGTTACGGCGTACCGGGCACCCTGGTCGTTGCGGACCAGATGCATGCACAGGTCGATGCCGGCCCCGGCGCCGGCGCTGGTGGCCACGTCACCGTGGTCCACGTACAGCACATCCGGGTCGACGCGGATGTGCGGGAAGCGCGCGGCGAACTCATCCGCCAGCGCCCAGTGGGGGGTCGCCCGTCGTCCGTCCAGCAGACCGGCGTGCGCCAGCGCGAAGGCTCCGGAGCAGATGCTGACCACCCGCGCTCCGCGGGAGTGCGCGCGGCGCAGTGCCCGGCGCCCGATCACTGCGCGGGCTGTGACGGTTCCCCCGGGCCCAGGAGGTCCCAGCGGTTGCCGGCGACGTCGCGGAAGACGGCGACCCGCCCGTACGGCTCCATGCGCGGCGGTGTCACGAACTCGACTCCACGCCGCTGACATCCGCGCGTGGGCCGCGTCGAAGTCGTCGACGCGGAGGAAGAACCCCACACGACCGGCGACCTGCCGCCCGACCGCGCCCGCCTGCCGCTCGCCGTCCGCCCGGGCGAGCAGGATGCCGGTCTCGGCGCCCGGCGGCCGCACGACCACCCACCGCTTGGGGCGGCCGTCGTTCGTCAGCGCCGGCGTGTCCTCGACGAGCTCGAAGCCGAGGGCGCCCGACGAAGAACTCGATGGCCGGATCGTAGTCGTCGACGACGATGGTCACGAGGTCGATTCGCACGCTCCCGAGCAGAGACCGGCACGGCCCCCGCCGCGACCCGGTTTTCGTGTCCGCCGGCGGTTCCCTGCGGATCCGCGCGAGGTTCACCGGGGACCATGCGCCGGCGGCCGCGCGAGGGTGCTACGCGTCGGACTCGCCGACGCGGAGGGCGGCGTGGACGGCGCCGCTGTCGGGGTCCTCCCACAGGGTCGCGCCCAGGGCGCGCAGGAGGCCGACGGCGGGGACGTTCGCGACGTCGGTATCGGCGACGAGCGCGCTCGCGCCCTGGGCGCGCGCCTCGTCGATCAGCAGGCGCATCGTCTCCGTGCCGATGCCCTTGCCGCGGACGGGCCGCCGCAGCCAGATGCCCGCCTCCACGGCTCCGGGCGCGTCGGCGGGCGTCAGGCGCGCCGCGCCCGCGATCCGGCCGTCGACGAGCACCGCGTACACCCGGCCGTCCGCCGGGGCGTGATGGTCGGCGAAGGCCGCGCGGCGGGCATCGGTCCAGCCGGGCGGGCCGGGGACGGGCGGCATCACCTCGGCGGGGTCGGCGTCGGTCACGGCGACGTCGAACAGCCGCGGCAAGAGATCGTCGTCGATCGGCTGCAACGTGACAGTGCTCATGCCCGCAGCCTGCCAGGTGGGAGCGGGCCGGCCCGCGCGTACGCGCCGCGCGGGGTCACTTCCGCCAGATCAGGACCAGCGCGCAGTCGTCGTCGCGGCTCGCGGCCATCTCGGCGACGAGTTCCTCCGCGCCCTCGCGGAAGCCGCTGGCCACGAGCCCGTCGGCGGCGCCGAGCAGCCGGTCGATTCCCGCGTCGAGGTCGCGGCCCGGCGCCTCGACGAGGCCGTCGGTGTACAGGAGGAGGACGTCGCCGGGACGCAGCACGCCGTGCTCGGGCTCGGCGACCATGTGCGAGACGACGCCGAGGACGACGCCCTTGGCGGTGCTCACCCGCCAGGTGCCGCTGCCGGCGTCGAACTGCACGGCGGGCGGGTGTCCCGCCGATTCGACGACGTACGCACCGGTGGCCAGGTCGATGGTGAGGTGCACCGCGGTGACGAAGCCCTCGTCCCACCGCTGCCGCTGCAGGTAGGCGTTGCACGCCGGCAAGAAGCGCTCGGGCTCGACCGAACCGAGGAGGCCGCCGAACGCGCCGGACAGCATCAGCGCCCGGGTGCCGGCATCGACCCCCTTTCCGGACACGTCAACGAGCGCGACCTCCAGGGTTTGCCCGTCGCACACGGAGACGACGAAGTCGCCGCCGAACGATGACCCGCCCGCCTGCAGAAGCACCACCTTGGAATCCCATCCGGGGGGCAGGTCGGGCATCTCGCCCTGGCGGCGGAGCCGGTCGCGGAGTTCGAGCAGCATCCACTCGCCGCGCAGGCCCTTCACGCCGATCTGCTGGCGGCTGCGGGCGAGCACGAGCGCCAGCGCGGCCGTGATGAGGGTCGTGCCGATGACGCCGGGGCCGACGTTGCGGAAGCCGACCGTGACGGCGTCGTACGCCAGCGCGGCGGCGACCACGCCGAACAGCACGCCGAGGCTGCGCACGCGCAGCAGCAGCCCGCCGGCCAGCATGGTGAGCACGACGGCGCTCGGCGAGAACCAGGTCTTCGACACCGGTGCGGACGCGCCGATGCCCACCGTGACGATGACGAGGGCGACCAGCGCGTTGCGGTCCTGGGTGAGCTGTCCCCGCCGCAGCCACTGGTAGATCCGCACGAGGACGGGGATCCGGCGCAGGAACGCGCGGAGTCTCGGCGGGAGGAGCTGCACCAGGCGGGTAAGCATGATGCGGCACTGTATCGAGCATCGACGTGCCGCGCTGAGATGCTGCCGTACCCACCTGGGTTCGGTGTCGCCCGAAATCGGCTGGCCGGATCCGGCCGGGCGGCCATACCTGCCCGTCGCCCCGGTGCTGCGGTCCCCCGGTCGCCGGCGCCCCGCCCGTTCCTCCAGGTTTTTCCGCTGTTCATCCCGGGGAGATCTGAGACGTTGGCGGATCTTGGAGGTGGCGAATGGGACAGGGCATGCGTGTCACGGTCGACGCGGCGATGCGGGCCCGCGACATCTCGCGCGTCCGGCCGGATGACGAGACGGCCAAGCCGTCCGCGCCCGCGCCCGGTCCCGTCAAGCCGCGCAAGGGCGAGAAGCGTCGGCTCGCCAAGCGCCGCGCGTCGCGCGGCTGAACGGCGGGCCGTCCGCCGCGTGGCGGCGCCGCGTCAGAGCCTCACCTGGAGGGCGGCGGCGCGTGATTCGGGGCGGTGTGCGTGCGGTCGCGGCGCGGCGGCGGGCACCGGGCCGGCCCGGACCGGCTGTGCCGCCTCCCGGTACATCCTGGCGGCGCCACTGCCGGTGCCGGCGGCGCGGCCGCCCGCGGTTCCTCGGAGGCCGCCGGCATGGCGACCGGGCGCGGCGGCGACGGTGTCTCCGCGGTGATCCGGCAGGACGCGCCGGCGATGGTCAGTCCGGCAGGGGAGGCAGTTCGCCGGTCTCTTCGTACTTAGTGAGCATTCCGATGCGCCGTGAATGGCGTTCCTCCGCGGAGAACGGCGTGGCGAGGAAGACCTCGACGAACCGGGTGGCCTCGTCGAGGGTGTGCATGCGGGCGCCGATGCTGACGACGTTGGCGTCGTTGTGCTCGCGGCCGAGCCGTGCGGTCTCCTCGTTCCACGCCAACGCCGCCCTGACCCCCGCCACCTTGTTCGCGGCGATGGCCTCGCCGTTGCCCGAGCCGCCGATGACGATGCCCAGCGAGCCGGGGTCGCCGGCGGTGCGGCGCGCCGCCCGCAGCACGAACGGCGGGTAGTCGTCCGCGCCGTCGTAGGTCTTCGGGCCGCAGTCGACCGCCTCGTGCCCCTGGCCGGTCAGCCATTCGATCAGGTGCTGCTTCAGCTCGAAGCCCGCGTGGTCGGAACCGAGATAGACGCGCATGCGGCAAAGTCTGTCAGGTCCCGGTCGACGTTCCGGCGTCCGGGGCGATGAAGGCTACTCGGGCGTGGCGTCCGGCGACGGCGCGTCCGTGGGGGCCGGCTCGCGCCGGGTCTCCTCCCCGCGCGCGTCGGTCCACGGCTCGCGGGGCGGCGGTTCCCAGACGGACTCGGCGCGCGGTGCCGGGCCACCCGCGTCCGGCCCGGGCGATGACGGCTCGGACGACGGTCGCGGCGACTCGGGCGGTCGCGACGACTTGGTAAAGCGCGGCATCTCGGGCGGGCGCTGCGACTCCGGTGTGTGCGGCGGCGTCCAGGAGCCGTACGGCGCGGGCTGTCCAGACTGTCCGGGATGCGGCGGGTAGGACGCCGGGACGGCACCCGGCAGAGGCGGCGCGGCGCCGGGATGGGGCGGCGGACCCCAGGCCGGAGACGGCGCCGACGGGCCGCCTCCGTGCGGCGGATACGGCGGTGCCGGGGCGTTCGGCGGGTACGGACCGGAGGCGGGAGCACACCAGCACGAGGGCCCTGCG
>JBEHYF010000143.1:0-14013 GCA_048498315.1 Actinomycetota bacterium | reverse complement strand
GTGGGCGATACTGGGTTCGAACCAGTGACCTCTTCGGTGTGAACGAAGCGCTCTCCCACTGAGCTAATCGCCCCGGGCGGATGTCCGCGCCTCGCCAAGACTAGCGCATCCGCGGGCCTTCTCGCGCATCGGCGATCACACCTGCCACGGCGGGTTCAGGCCGAAGATCGTGAGGTAGGCCACGATCGCGGCGGCGACGATGACACCGGCGCAGACGGCCAGGATCTGGTTCCGCCGCCGTACCCGGGGGTCGAATGCCTTCTCTTTGGCTTTGCTCGCCTTCTCCTTGGCCGAGTGCAGAGCGTTCTGCGCCCAGGCGAACTCGGTCGCGAGGATGGCGAAGCCGATGAAGATCGCCGCCCAGCCGGGGCCCGGCAGGACCAGCATGGCGATGCCCGCGAGCAGGACGATGACGCCCACGGTGAACACGGCGATCCGCCAGACGTTGTTGAGCCACGGGCGCCGGCGTAGGCGCTCGCGCCACTCGGTCAAGGCCTGCCTCATGCGAACGACCCTAGGTCATCCCGCTTCCGCGCAGGTCACAGCGGGTATCAGGGTGGGGTGCCAGGGCGGGAGACCTACCGGGGGCCGGAATGTTCTTAGGAGTTTTGGCAGTTACGCGTCACAGAGCCAGGGGGACACCCGATGGGAGAGCGAAGTCCTCACCGAGAACACCCGCGATGCGGGACTGACGCCTGAAGGATGACCGATGAACAGCAGCACCACCGCCTCCGCCGAGGTCGGCCTTCGGCTCGTCGTCCCCGACCGCACCATCATCCCGTTGATCGCGACGCTGGACTACTCGGCGGATGATCCGTACGCCATCCGGGTCGCGTTCCACGTGGGCAACGACGAGCCAGTGGAGTGGATCTTTGCCCGAGAGCTGCTGACCGTCGGTATCGTGCGGATGGTCGGCCATGGGGACGTGCGGGTCTGGCCGACCGAGAGCAACGGCGAACATATCGTCAATCTGTCGCTTTCGTCGCCGTTCGGCCGAGCACACTTCGAGGCTCCGCTCACTCCCCTCACGGACTTCCTCGACCGGACCTACGCGATCGTCCCGGCGGGCCAGGAAGCGGACTTCATCGACATCGAGGCGGAGCTGGACGACCTGCTCTGGCACATCTGACGCCGGACCAGGCTGAACCGCAGGCCCCGCGCCGGACGACGCCGTCCAGCGCGGAATCGGATGCGCGCCGCGGTGACGGTCACGGGTCGAGGTCGGCCGCGCTCCGCTCTGCGAAGACCTCCATGGCCTTTCGGGTGATCGGACCGGGGCTCGCCGGGTAGATCTTTCCGTCGACGGCGCGGATCGGCTGCACATCGCGGGTGGTGGAGGTCAGGAACGCCTCGTCGACGCCGGCGAACTCGGCGAGGGGGACGTCTTCCTCCTCTCCTCCGGCCCATTCGAGGACCAGCGCCCGCGTCACCCCGGCAAGGCAGCCGGACGACAGTGGCGGCGTGGTGAGGCGGCCGTCGCGGACGACGAAAACGTTCGACCCGGTGCCCTCGCACAGGTTCCCGGCCAGATTGCCGAAGATCGCCTCCGAACCGCCGTGCCCGTGCGCGTACTCCAGCGCCTTGGCGTTCTCCCCGTAGGACGTCGTCTTCAGCCCGGACAGCGCCCCCCGCTCGTTGCGCGGCCACGGCACGACCGACACGTCGGCGGTGTCGGGAAAGCGCCGCTGCTCGGCCACGGCCACGATCGTCGTGGGCCCGTGCGGACCGCGGTCGGAGCCGAGCGGGCCGACGCCGCTCGTGTAGGTGATGCGGATCCGGCCGAGCTCCCAGGCCGGCGCGGCGGCGAGCAGATCGAGGGTGCCCTGCCGGATGGCGTCGAGGTCGGGCTCGGGCAGACCGAGGCCGGCGGCGGAGGTGGCGAGCCGCCGCAGGTGGCGGGTGAGCGCGAACGCCCGGCCGCGCACGGCCTTGATCGTCTCGAACACCCCGTCGCCGACGAGGATGCCGTGGTCGAACACCGACACCGTCGCCTGCCCGGGAGCGCGCAGCTCCCCGTTGATCCAGACCGGGACGTCTCCGTCTCGCGAGCTGATATCACCCACCGTGAAAGCCACCTTCCCGTGCCGGGCCCGCTCGGCCCACCCTGCGCCGGGGCGGCGTTCCCCCGGCCGATGCCCCCACAGTACGACCCATGGTTCCCGGCTTCGAGCTCATTTACCCGGCGGGCCGCGCGACGGCGTCCCGGTATCCGAGATAGATACGGCGGCCTGCTGCTTCGTCACGGATCGTCCCGGTACGATCACGACACGACCGGCCACCCGCCCGGCCCCCGGCCGTCGATCTTCAGGCGGCTGCGGTGCTCGCCGGCGCGGCCGCGAGGGACGTGATCGGTGCGCCGCTCCGGCCATCCCCGCAGGGGGAACGCGTACTACGATCGTCAGGACCGTTCCCGCTGCCCCAGCCGATCCGACGAACGAGAGACCGAATGATCGACCAGGTCCCCGGCTACCGCATCCTGGAGCGGGCGGGCGAAGGCGGGTTCAGCGTCGTCTACCGCGCGAAACAGGAGCGCCTGGACCGCATCGTCGCGCTGAAGGTGCTGTCGGTCGAGTCCGTCGACGGCGCCACGATGCGCCGGTTCGAGCGGGAATGCCAGATCACCGGCCGCCTCACCGGCCACCCGAACGTCGTCACGGTGCTCGACACGGGCATGACCGGCAGCGGAAAGCCGTTCATCGCGATGGACTATTTCGAGCGGGGCTCGCTGCGCGACCGTCTGTCCCGCGAGGGTCCGCTGCCGTTGCAGGACGTGCTCCGCACCGGCGTGAAGATCGCCGGCGCGCTTGCCGCCACGCACGAGGCCGGGGTACTGCACCGTGACGTCAAGCCGCAGAACATCCTGGTCTCCCGGTACGGCGAGCCGGCGCTCGCCGACTTCGGCGTCGCGCGGCTGGTCGGCTCGTCCGAGGCCACGCACACCAACGCGTTCACCCCGCACCACGCCGCGCCCGAGGTGGTCAACGGCGAGCAGCCGGGCGTCACCTCCGACGTGTACTCGCTGGCCTCGTCGATGTACCAGCTGATCGCGGGCGAGCCCGCCTTCAAGGCCGGGGCGGGCACGGCCGGCGGGCTGAACGCCCTGATGTCGCGCATCCTGAACGATCCGCCGCCGCCGTTCCAGCGCCCGGACGTGCCTCGCCGGGTGTACGACGTCATCGCCACGGCGATGGTCAAGTCACCGGCGCAGCGGTACCCGACGGCGGTGGCGTTCGCGACCGCCCTGCAGCGGCTGCAGGCCGAGCTGGGCCTGCCGATGACCGAGCTCGCAGGCGCCGACTTCACGGCTCCGCCACCGGTCCCGTTCGTCCCCGAGCCGGACCACTCGGGCTTCACCGGGCCGGCGCTGGAGCAGATGCTCCAGCAGTACGCCCGGCCGCACCTGCCGGCCGCGCACCCCGACACCACCCCGCCACCCGCGCTACCCGCGCCACCCGCGAAGGCTCCGAACGACGCCCCGCGAGTCCCGGGCCCGGCTCCGGGTCCCGCGGATCGTTCCGTGCCCCCGCCGCCTCCCCCGGCGCCGTCGGTGACGGTCTCCCCGCCGGTCGCGCCGGCACCCACGGCCGGCGGCCTGTCCGCTCCCGAGCGGCAGGCCACCGTCCCGCCGGCGGTGCCGCCGCCGCGGGAGGCGACGCCGCGTACTCTGCCGAAGACCGCGGAAGGCCTCGGCGGGCATTCCCCGCACGACCGTAAGAGCCGGCAGGGCGCCCTCGTCGCCGGAATGCTGGCCGCCGCCGTCGTGGGCACGGGCCTGGGCATCGGCGGCTACATCGTGCTGAGCGGCGACACCCGTCACGCCAAGGGCGGGCCTTCGCCGTCGCCGAGCTCCGCCGCGCCGGGCACCGCCTCGTCCACGCCGGTGGTGCCGCGCAGCGTGCTGCGCGCCGCGACCCCGCGCGACCTGCGGGCCGTCGACAAGGGCTCGATCGTGGCGCTGAGGTGGAAGCTCGCCAAGAACAACAACTATCCGATCTGGGTACAGCAGGCCGATGCGTCCGGCACCCCGTCGCCGCCCCAGGCGATCGGGCCGCACGCCGAGAGCATCAGCCTCCCTGTGGATCCCGACCCGTCGAAGGGGTACTGCTTCACCGTCGGAGCGCTGGTCGCCCTCGGGCAGAGCAACGGCCAGTCCGCCACCATCGCCTGGTCCAAGCCCGCCTGCATCCGCCACGCCACGGCCCGCTGAGATCCCGCGGTCTCCGACGGGACGCGACGGGACCCGCCCCTGTGACCCCTGGTCCCCCGCCACGGCACCGACCGATCCGGGGCCCGGTCCCTCGCCACGGCACCGGCGACCCCGGGCTCCCGATTCCCCGGCCGGGTCACCGGGGCATCGGCCCCGGCGACGATGACCTTGGTGCCCCGATCCCCCGCCACGGCGGCGGCCCCGGGACACCGGCCCCAGGGCGGCGGCGACCCCGGCACGCCGGGCTACGACAGCGGCGGCGGGCCCGGGGCACCGTGATCCCTCACGGGCGAAACCACGGCGTCCCACCACCCGCAACGCGGCCGGCGGACCACGCGGATCACCGTACGCGGCACACTGCCGTCAACAGTGCGGCATTGTGTGGTCAGGCGCGGTCAGCGGCGCGGTGCGGTCAACGGGGCAGCAGGGAACGCGGATGGAGACGGCGGGCGAGACGGCGCAGGCGGCCGGTGGACCGCCGGGTGAGCCGGCCGACCTCGTCGGCGTACCGCCAGGCGGCCTCGGCGGCTGCGGGTGCGGACGGCGCGGCGGCGTATTCCGACCGGTCGACCAGATCGGCGAGCGGGCCGAGGTGCTCGGCGGCGCCGCTCACCGCGCCGGACCCGAAGCGGGCGACCTCACCGGTGGTCAGGGTGGCGGCCGGTGGCAGGCCGGCCGCGGCAAGCGTCTCGATCGTCTGTTCCCAGGCGCCGGCGATCCGCGCCGCCGGCGTGGGCCGTGCCCGGCGCCGCCGCCGACGGACCACCGGCATGACCAGCACGCCGGCGAGGTAGAGGAACCCGGCGGCGCCCGCCGCCCCCGCCGCGTACACCCAGGCGGACACGGGCCTCGCCCGCGACGACCGCGTCACCGGGTACGGGGGCGGCGGCGGGGTCTCGGTGCCGGAACCGCCGGCCTTCTTGCGGGCGGCGGCGTTCTTCTGCGCCTGCTCCAGCTTCTGCTGGCTCTCCCCGGCCGGCACCGCGTCGGACTTCTTCGACCGGCCGGCCTGCTCGGGCGTCGGGAAGAACGGCACCCAGCCGAGCCGGTCGAAGTCGACCTCCGGCCAGACGAGCACGTCGCCGGAGCGCACCTGCCAGGTGCCGTCGCCGCCCACGCCCGGCCGGAAGCCGACGACCACCCGCGTGGGCAGGCCGACCGCCCGGGCCAGCACCGCGAACGCCGTCGCGAACTGCTCCGACGTGCCGCGATGCGAGCTGGTGAGGAAGTAGCGGAGCTGGGCGTAGGTGTGCCCGGGCAGGCCGGTGACGTCGTACCGTTCGGTGGTCCGCAGGTAGTTCGACAGCGCGGCCGCGCGCGCGAAGCCGGAGCCGGCGCCGTCGGTGATCCGCTCGGCCAGCTTGCGGAACTCCGGCACCTGGGCGTTGGCGGCCGTGGTGCCCGGCGTCTCCAGCAGCGCCGTGTCGGCCTGCGCCTCGGCGTCGTGCGCCGGTTCGGCGTCGGCCAGCTCGCCGGCGTCGTAGTCGCGCACCATGGACGTCACCGTGTAGCTCTGGCCGGAGCGCAGCGGACGGGCGGAGGTGAGCACCCCGCTCGCCGGATCGGCGATCACCTGCAGGCCCGTGACGGTACTGGGCCGATCAGCGGCGGGCATCCAGACGCCGGGCAGGTTCTGGATGGTGATGCGCTGGTCGACTCGGGTACGCGGGTGCCGGTCGGCATCCGGGATGCGGCCGCCGGCGGGCACGAACCGGGCCCCCGAGGTCCAGGTGACGCCGTCGAACCGGTCCAGCACGGCCAGCCGCCAGTCCTCCGGCGTGGTCGCGTGCACGATGAACATCTGCTGGTCGGGCGTCTGCAGCCAGGCCGAGACGCGGTCGAGAGGGCTGATGCTGTCGCGCTGCCGTGGCGGCGGCGCCTTGACCGTCTGCCGCGGGTCGTACGGGGTGCCGGCCATCGGCAGCAGCGGGCCGACCTCGGCGGCCAGCAGGCCCAGCGCCGCCGCGGCGGGCACGCCGGCGAGCAGCCGGGCCGGCCGGCCGCCGCCGCGTACGATCATCAGCGCACCGGTCAGGCCGACCAGGGCGGCGACGACCGGCGTGTCGGAGCCGGACCCGCCGACGCCGAGGAGCATCGCGACGCCGAAGACGGCGATCGCTGGCAGTGCCGCGGCGGCCTTCGTGCGCGTCCGCAGCACGGTCTCCGCGCCCGCCGCGCCCGCCAGCCACACGAGCGCGTGCGGCAGCACCAGCAGTTCCGGTCTGCCGGGCGCGGGCAGCAGCGAGGTCAGGATGTCCTTCCACGAGTCGCGCAGCGCACCGCCGATGACGGCGAAGTTGCCGTGGAAGAGGGTGAAGGCGGCCACCAGCGTCCAGGCCGCCGTCGTGGCGACGATCGACGCCCACAGCGGCCAGGTGCGCGGGCGCGGCCAGGAGATCAGCGCGGACAGCAGCACCGGCGGCACGGACGCCACCGCCACCACGGGCGTGATGTCGCCGGGCGCGAACACCCGGCCGAACGCGAAACCGCCGGTCGCCGCCAGCAGCGCCACGATGACGAGAGAGCCGACGAGCCGCACGCTCACGCCGCCGCGCCGCGCCGCGGGCTCCGGACCGGGACCGGGCGGCGGGGCGGCGGTCTCGGCCTCCGGCGCTCCGGTCGCCGTCATCGCCCCTCCCGGCCCGCGTCTCCCCCAGCGATTCCGCCGGGGCCGCCAGGACCGCCGGCACCGGCGAGAGTGCGGCCGCGCACGCCGGTGCGGCCGCCGTGCTTCGCGGGCATGCGGGCCGGCTCTCGCGCGGCGAGGCGACCGGTCATCGCGTGGCCCCCTTCCACGCGGCGCGCAGCTCGTCCAGATCGGAGATCTCGATCATCGCGACGCCCGCCAGGCCCGGCCCGGGCGCCTCCGGGCGTACCCGCACGCACACCACGCGGTCGAACGCGCGGCGCAGTGCGCCGGCGCCGGCGACGTCGCCGCGCCCGCCGGTGACCAGCACCAGCGACCCGCCCGCCCGTACCCGCCGGGCCACGTCCAGCACGGCGTGCGGGACGTCCGCCGACGCCAGGCGGGCCAGCCGGTCGAGGATCGCCTCGCCGTCGTGCGCTCCGCCGCGCGTTTCCACCAGCGGCCCGTCGCAGGTGAGGATGCGGACGGGGAAGTTCATCCGGCACGCGCCGAGCGCGATCGAGGCGGCGGCCTCCACGGCCAGCTCGAAGTCGTCCGGCGCGTGGTAGGCGGCTGCGGCGGTGTCGAGGACGATCGTGGTCTGCGGCATGCTCGCGTCCACGAGCCGGCGGACCATCAGGGTGCCGGTCCGGGCGCTGGAGCGCCAGTGGATGTGCCGCAGGTCGTCGCCGACGACGTACTCGCGCAGCGCGTGGAAGGTGACCGTGCCGGCCGGTGCCGAGTCGGTCGTCGGCCCCTCCAGGTGGTGGTTCCGGCCGGACGGCAGCAGCGGCAGCGGCACCGTGCGCGGGCGGACGAGCAGGGTCTGCCGGTCGCCGTACTCGCGTATCCGGCGGGCCAGCCCGAACGGGTCCGCGCGCACCAGGCGCAGCGGTCCCACCTCGATCTCGCCGCGGCGGCCGGTCGGCAGCGCGTACCGCACGGTCTCCGTCACCCGCGGCTTGAGGACCGGCAGCCGTACGTCGATGTCGCCGGCGCCGCACGCGTCGTGCACGCGCATGCCGGCGCGGCGGACCCGGCCGGTGTTCGTGACCCGCAGCACGCCGGACGCCGCCTCGCCGCGGGCGACCCGCTGTGGGTCGATCCGCCGCTCGACCGCCAGCGACGGGCGCGGCAGCGTCCACAGGAGCGCGGCGGCGACGGCGATGACGCCACCGGCGGCGAGCGCGACCGGCTCCGGGTAGCCGAGCACCGCGCCGGCCGCGTACAGCACGGCTGACGCGGCGGCGACCCCCCAGCCGAGCGGCGTGAGCACCTCAGACCCCGGCGGACTGCGGCACCGGTACCCGCGACAGCGCCTCGGCGACCAGCTCCCGCGCGGTGCGGCCGCGCAGCTCCGCCTCCGGCGTCAGCATCAGCCGGTGCGCGATGACGTGCGCGGCGAGCGCCTTGACGTCGTCGGGCACGACGAACGGGCGCCCGGCGGCCGCGGCGCGCACCCGTACGGCGCGCAGCAGGGCCAGGCTCGCCCGCGGGCTGGCGCCCAGCCGGACGTCCGGGTGGTCGCGGGTGCAGGCCACGATCCGCACGAGGTAGTCGTACAGCGGCGGCGCGACGTGGATGCGGCTCGCGAAGTCGATCATGTTCTTGACGTCGTCGCGGCCGGCCACCTTGGGAAGCTGGTCGATCACCGGCCCGGTCGGCGTGCCGGCCAGCACCGCGACCTCCGAGGCGTGGTCGGGGTAGCCCATCGAGATCTTCATGAGGAACCGGTCGAGCTGAGCCTCCGGCAGCGGATAGGTGCCGTCCATGTCGACCGGGTTCTGCGTGGCGATCACCATGAACGGGCGGGGCACCGCGTGCGGACGGCCGTCCACGGTGACCCGCCGCTCCTCCATGACCTCCAGCAGCGCCGACTGCGTCTTCGGCGATCCCCGGTTGATCTCGTCCGCCACGACCAGGTTCGCGAAGATCGGGCCGGGGTGGAACTCGAACTGGCCGTTCTGCTGGTTGAAGATCGACACGCCCGTGACGTCGGACGGCAGCAGGTCGGGCGTGAACTGGATGCGCGTCCACCGGGCGTCCACGCTCGCCGCCAGGGTCCGCGCCAGGGTGGTCTTGCCCACCCCCGGCACGTCCTCCAGCAGCAGGTGCCCCTCGCTGAGGAGGCACAGGAGGGCCAGCTCGACGTTCTCCCGCTTGCCGCGGACGACCCGCTCGATGTTGCCCGCCAGCGCACCGAACAGCTGCGCGAACCGCCCCGCGAGCGCGTCCACGTCAGGTGCCCCCCGGTACACCTCGGCCGTCATCAGTCAGCACACTCCCACAGGGGCAGGCCGTTGTAGTTCTGCCAGTCCGGCTGCCGCGGGGTGGCCACCAGGTAGCCGATGATGTAGCCCTGCTTGCCTCCGTAGTGGATGTAGTCCCACAGGCTGCCCGCGTAGTACGGGTCGCCGTTGGGGTGCGCGTAGTGGCCGCCGATCTTCTGACAGTCCACGGTCAGGCTCTGGCCGTTGTAGTTGGTGATCCACGTGCTGTAGTCACCGTCGTCTCGCGGCACCTTGTGCAGGTAGCTCTTGTCGCCCGGGTTGCCGGCGTGCTGGCCCACATAATGCTGCGGCGGCCCGGTCAGGGTACGGGTCACGGTGTCGGCCTTGCCGCCCGCGACGTTGGAGGCGGTCACCTTGATGGTGTAGGTGCCGTTCTTCCAGATGCTCGGGATCACCAGGGACGTGCCGGAGTAGTTCGTCTTCGTGAACGTCTTCGGGCCGGTGACCTCGATCTTGTAGGTGACGTTCTTCCGCGCGGCGTCCGGCGGCGCTTGCCAGGTGATCCGAGCGCCCTGGGACGTTCCGGTGCCGTCGATGCCGCTGGGCGCGTCCGGCTGGGTGCACGACAGGGTCGGGTCCGTGTAGTCGGACTGGATCTCCGAGGTGTGGTCGCCGTTCCGGTACATGGCCGCGACGGCGAACTGGTACTCCTGCCCGCAGGCGCCGCCCTTGACGGTGAACGTGTAGTCGGGTCCGTCCGGGCCGATGTGATCCGGCGTGGCGGTCAGGCCGGCGGGCGCGACGAGCCGGTAACCGGTCGCCGGGCCGCCACCGCCGGGCTGGAAGTCGACCTGGATGCTGCCGTCCGGCTGCGGGGTGGCGCGCAGGTTCGTCGGCTGGTTGGGCGGCGTCACCTTCGGCGGGTCGCTCTTGTGCGGCCGCGGCGGCGTCAGCGGCCTGGGCAGCCGCGGGTGGATCGGCAGGCGCGGCGTGGGCAGGCCCTGGTCGCCGCCTCCGCCCGGGGCGGCGGCCTTCGGGATCGGGTTGTTGACGCCGCCCGGCACGTCACCGGCGTACTTCTCGATCGGCTTGTGACCGCCGGACGGATCCACGACGACGGCCTTGGCACTGTCGGGGTTGTTCACCCACAGCAGGCCGTCCTTGACGAAGGCGTCGAGCGGTCCCGGCCGGCCGGTCACCGGCACCTGCTGGTCCATGCGGTTGGTCGCGGCGTCGTACACGAGCAGGCTGCCGGAGCTCTCGTCCGGGATGTAGACCTTCTGGCCGAGCGCCTGCGGCGCGGTCAGGCGGTGCCGCCGGGGGAGCTGCAGCGTGACGCTGCTCAGCGACCCGCTTCCGGTGTTCAGCACGATCAGCGACTGGCCGGCGAGCAGCGGCACGAGCTGCCCGTCGGTGCTGGTGGGCGCGAGCACCTGGCCCCTGCCGAACTGCGCCACCGTCGAGGGCAGCCGCACCTTAACCTGGACGCCGTTCTGGCCGAGGATGAGGCTCTCGGCGGCGGTGAAGTCGGTGACGACGGCGTTGCCGCCCGCGATCGTCAGCGCGAGGTCGTCACCGGCCCGGCCGACGCCGATCATGCGCCCGGGCCGGCCGCTCTGGACGGGCGCTGCCTGCCCGTCGGCGGGCACCGGCACCCACAGCGTGGCCCTGGCGTCGATCGCCGCCGCGCCCAGCGGACCGGTGAGGGAGATCGGGTCGCCGACCGTCGCGAGGGTCATCGGGTCCAGGCGCTGGACGCTGCCCTTGGTCTGGTCGAGCGCGTACGCCATGCCGGAGCCGGAGACCACCTGCATTCCCGCGGCGCCGCGGTAGGTGGCGCCCTGCACGACGTTCAGGTGGGCGGGATCCACGCGGCTGACGACGCCGGTCACCTCGTCGACGATCAGTACGACGCCGCCCTGCTGGACCACCTTCATCGGGTGACCCGTCGTGCCCGGCAGCGTGACCTTGCCGTCCACCTTGCCGGAAAGGCCGTTTACGTGAACCAGCTCGCCCTTCTTCGTGGACGTCAACCAGCCGCCGACGTCGGCGAGGTGGTACTTGGCGCTGGCCATGCCGACGCCGAACACCACCGCCGCGGCGCACAGCACGCCGACCGCTCCGATCGCGACGAGACCCGTCAGCCGATCACGACGGAAGAACTTCCGCTCCCCGCTCACCGCCATGTCACCTCTCCGCACCCGGACGTCCTTTTAGGCGCATGGGTCACCCTAATGTGTACCGGCCCCATCTAACCGCGTAACTCCCGATATGGGACGCCGGAAGGCGGCCAGCGGTTCGGACCGGCGCGACCGGGGCGGCACCCCCGCTTTCAAGGCGCGCCGGGGCGGCATCGGAAAGGTAACGCTTTCCATAACTGAATAAGGCGCGAAAGACGCAGATATCGTCTATCGGTCACAGCGCGCGGACGACCGGCGTCCCGCCCGACCGCGCCCGGCCAGGATCCCGCCCGCGCCCGCCGGACGCGCCGATCACTCCAGTACGCACCCGAAGACGTCCGCCAGGCCGCTTCGGCCCTTGTCCGTCACGGCCAGCGCGCGCCGGGCCGAGCCGCGCGCGAACCAGCCCTCCTCGATCAGGCGGGCCGCCAGCGCGGCCCCCAGCGCACCGTTGAGATGCGGACGGCGCTCGGTCCAGTCAAGGCAGTGCCCGGCGAACCGGCGGCGCGAGTGGCGGACCGCCGCCACGTCGATGCCGAGCATCTCCAGCCGCCGCTCCCCCTTATCGGTCACCTCGTACGCGCTGTGCCGCGGGTCGTCGCACGACGGGTTCGGGGGCTCCAGCATGCCGCGGCTGAGCATCGCCTCGAACAGCGCCACACCCGCGTGGCCCGCCAGGTGGTCATAACAGGTCCGCGCCTCCCGCAACGCCCGCGCCTGCCGCGACTGCCGCAGGCTGCGCACCTCGACGCCGGGGCTGATCCGGCTCAGCGCCTCGATCACGGCGGCGACGTCGGCGCCCCGCAGGCGGTAGTACCGGTGCCGGCCCTGCTTGACGACGCTGACCAGCCCGCCGTCGAGCAGCTTCGCCAGGTGCGAGCTGGCCGTCGCCGCGCTCACGCCCGCCGTGCGGGCCAGCTCCCCCGCCGCCATGGGCCGCCCGTCGAGCAGCACGGTCAGCATCGAGGCCCGCGCACGGTCGGCCAGCAGCGCCGCCACCGGGGCGATGTCGGAGTCGTACGGTGCACCCATACCGTCGACGCTACGTCCGGCACGTTTCGCCGCATGTCGAAACGTCATCTCAGTGATCCGCCAGGTCGAACCGCCGCGGCGATCTGGCCGCCGGTCCGCGCCCGCCCCGCCCCCGCCTCCGGCGGCCGACCGGCCGGCCGCCCGCGCGGCGCTGGACCGGTTGCCGGGTGGCGCGGGGACGGAGCGGAGCGGTGCCGTGGACCGGCGTGGCGCGGCCAATCGAGTTGGGGGTCGGGCCGGGTATCCGCTAGTGTTTAGCCCGTCGCCGGAGAGGGAAGCTCTCTCCGACGCGCGGACGTGGCTCAGTTGGTAGAGCATCACCTTGCCAAGGTGAGGGTCGCGGGTTCGAATCCCGTCGTCCGCTCGGAGAGGTCTACCCGAGGGCCTCACTCGGTGGAGTGGCCGAGAGGCGAGGCAACGGCCTGCAAAGCCGTGTACACGGGTTCAAATCCCGTCTCCACCTCTGGAGCATACTCTGCTTCGTGAGGGCGATTAGCTCAGTGGGAGAGCGCTACCTTGACACGGTAGAGGTCACTGGTTCAATCCCAGTATCGCCCACCACATCAATGCAGGTCAGGCCATGTGCCTGGCCTGCGTTTTGGTTTCAGTGGCTAACGACCGGCCGGAATCGGGAGCAGATCGGGAGCAGGGTGCTCCACGGCTGATCGGGACTACCCATTCCGTAGGTCGGGGTCGTACTTTCCGTGGGTTGGGGTCATCGGGAGCAGTGCTCCCGATGACGCTCCCGACCGTGCTCCCTCTCGGCACGAGATGGGTCGAGGTCACGACGATTGCGCCCGGCGGGCGGTCAGGGTGGTCCAGCGTTGCTGGCGCCGATCTCCCAGGTTCTTCCGCATGGGGTCGGTGACGTGGCTGTAGACGCCGGCGATGCCGGGCATCCGGTGCCCCATCCGCTCATACTTGAGGGCGTCTTCGATGCCGAGTTCGTCCAGGACGGTTTTGTGGTGGTGGCGCAGGCCGTGGAAGACCGCCCCGGGCAGGATGGGCGGCCATTTGCGGGCGGTGTCGCCGTCGCAGGCGGGGCGCCATAGGCGGCGGGCGAAGTTGGAGCGCCGGTGCCAGTGCCCGTCCGGGGTGATGAACACCTGCGGGTGGTCATGACTATCGATGACCTCTTGGAGGAGGGTGGTGAGGAAGGGTGGCAGGTCGATGCGGCGGGTGGCAGCGTCGGTTTTGGGCGGGCCGAGCCACAGACGCGCACCGACCTCGTGCAGCGAGCCGTTGTCCGGGTCGACGCGCAGGTAGCCCTGGTCGAGGTGGCAATTCGTTTTGGCTAGGCCGGTGATCTCCCCCCAGCGCATCCCGGTGAACGCTGCCGTGATCACCATGACCTGCGCCGGGCGTCCGCCGAGTAGGCGGATGCGGTCGGCGATGGCCAAGACCTGTTCGCTGGTGGGGATCGGGCGCTTGGTGGTCTGCCGCCGGTCGACGTCGGGTTTGTGGTGGGTGCGGGGTTCGGCGATGCGCAGGCCCTGGATCGGGTTGATGGCGATCATGCGTTCCTCGACCGCCGCGGTCAGTAGCAGGGACATGAGGGTGACGATGCCGCGGACGCTGGCCAGGCTGTAGCGGGCACGCAGGCCGATCGCCCACTGCTTGACCGCGCTACGGCGAATCTGATCGAGGGACAACTGCCCGAAGGCGGGCAGGATGTGCTGGTCGAGGTAGTGGTCGTATTTGGCTTGGGTGCTGGCGGCGACTAGTACTACAGCAACA
>JBEHYF010000142.1:0-14264 GCA_048498315.1 Actinomycetota bacterium | reverse complement strand
GCCGGCGAGCGGCGCCGCTTCGTCGCGTGGTATCGCGTAGGCGTGGACGCCGGTCCGGCGGCGGCCGGGCCGTTGCCGGAACGCCTGGCGGCCCAGACCACTCCGAGGCCGACCACGAGCACACCGAGGACGACCAGCACGGCCACGACCCCGCCGGCGCCGCGCCGCGTCGGCGAGGAAGGGCCCGCGTACGGTGGCCGCCCTGGCGGCGGGACACCCGGGCCGGGGTGCGGGCGGCCGCCGGGCGGGGGCATCGGCGGGGCGGGTTCCCCGTACGAAGGCAGTCGCCGGGTCACCGGGCCGGCCTCGGCGTACGGCGGGAGGCGCCGGGCCGCGGAGCCGGGCGGGCCGGCGGACGGCATCCGCTCGGTCGCACCCCCCGGCAAGATCTTGGTCGCGCCGCCCTGCTGTACCACGGCCGGAGGAATCCGTTCGGTCCTGTCTCCCGGCGGCGTTCTCCCCGCGTCGCCGGGGCGCGTGCCAGCCGATGTGATCCGCTCCGTCGCAGCGCCGGCCGGCCCTAGCGAATGTGTGGCGGCGAGGCCCGCCTCCGCGCCCGCGCCAGGCTGACCGGGAGCACCCGGGATGGCGCCAGCGGCGAGCGGCTTCGCCCCGGACGCGGGAGCCGCACCAGGCGAACCCCCGCCGGGCCCGCCGACGCCGATGCCGGGAACTCCCGGCACCGGCGCACCCTGCCCGATCAGGTCGTCCATCAGCGCCCGGGCGGACGGGCGCTGCGCCGGATCCTTGGCCAGGCTGGCGCCGACGATGTCGCGCAGGCGGCCGTCCAGCGCGCCGAGGTCGGGCTCGTCGTTGAGGATGCGGTTGATGATGTTGGGGATCGACGTGCCGCCGAACGCCGGGGAACCGGTCGCCGCGAAGACCATCGTGACGCCCCAGGCGAACACGTCGGCGGCCGGTCCGACCCGTCCCCCGGCGAGCTGCTCGGGGGCCATGAAGGCGGGCGTGCCGACGACCTGGCTGGTGGCGGCGGTCATCGTGCTGCCGACGTCGAGCGCACGGGAGATGCCGAAGTCGATCACGACCGGGCCGTCGGGGCCCATGAGGACGTTGCCCGGCTTGAAGTCGCGGTGGACGACGCCCGCGCCGTGGATGGCGGCCAGCGCCGTCGCCGTGTTGATCGCCAGCCGGTCGAGCGCCGCGCCCTGGCGCGGCCCCTCACGCTTCACCTGCTGCTGCAGCGACGGGCCGGGGACGTACTCGCTGACGATGTAGGGCCGGTCGTCGGCCAGACCGGTCTCGAGCACCTGGGCCGTGCAGAAGCGCGCCACCCTCTTGGTGACCTCGACCTCGCGCAGGAATCGGGCCCGGGCCGCGGCGTCCTCGATCAGCCGGCCGTGCAGCACCTTGATGGCGACCTGCCCGGAGGGACCCCAGCCGAGGTAGACGACGCCCTGGCCGCCCTCTCCGAGCCGCCTGACGACCTCGTACTCCCCCAGCCGCCGGGGATCCCCGTCGATGAGCGGCTGGACATCCGGCACGGCAGCCTCCTGATCGGTCGACACGAACGCCGCACGAACCTATCAACGCCGCCTTGGAGAACGATGGGCGACCGCGGAACCGGGGATCACCACGCCGACGCGGAGAACACCTCGTCGCGGCCGCGGTCCAGGGCGGCGAGCAGGGCGCCACGCAGTACCGCGTTGCCTTCGACCCGGGTCAGGGCGACCCGCGGCTGGGTTGGGCAGATCCGCCCGACCGCCTCCTCGATCAGGCGCGCGAGTTCATCACCGCCGGCCCGGCCCAGGTCACCGGAGATCACGACCAGCTCCGGGTCGAGCACGATCGTCACCGACGCCACCCCGTACGCCAGGCGCGTGGCCAGCTCGCCCAGGAACGCCGCCGCCTCCGCGCCGCCCGGTTCGACGGCTCCCGGACCGGCGCCGCCCATCATGTCGTCTGCCAGGTCGTCCGCCGTGTCATCCGTCGCATGTGCTCCGGCGGCCCGGCGCGCCACCGGCCGGGAATCGCCGCTCGTGTCCCGCATGTCGCCGCCCGCCCTGCCGGTCGCGCCCGGGTCGCGGCCCGAGGCCCCGCCACTCGCCCCCGCGTCATCCGTACGGCCCGTCCGCACCGTCCCGGCAGCCGGCGTTCCGGCGTCTTCGGCGGGTCCGGCGCCGCGGGGTTCCCCGGCGGCCAGCGCGGCGACGGCCGTGCGGACGCAGTGGACGGCCGTGGGCCCGGCGAAACCGTATCCGGCGGCCAGCTCGCGGACGGCGTCGGCACCGACGAGCGCAACGAGGCCGCTGGCAAAGGCGGGCATGCCCCAGGTGACCGATTCGGTGTCCTTCTCCGGCAGGGGCACCCCCGGCACGGGGAGGTACCCGATCTCGCCCGCGCCGCCGGAGAAGCCGCGGTGCAGGCGGCCGCCGATCATGGCGGCCAGGCCGAGCCTGCGGTCGGCCCACAGCAGCGCGAAGTCGTCCGACTCCTGGGCAGCGCCGAAGGCGCGCTCGGCGAGCGCGACCAGGTTGACGTCGTTCTCGATGACGACCGGCAGGCGCAGGTCGCGGCGAAGCGCGTCGAGGATGCCGCTGTGCCAGTGCGGCAGGTCGAAGACGAACCGGACGTCGCCGGTGCGCGGGTCGACGACCCCGGGCGTGCCGATCACGAGCGCGCGCAGCTTGGCGAGCGGGATCTTCGCCGACCGGCAGGCCTTGACGACGGCGGTGTGCACGACCGACACCGGGTCGGCGTTCGGGTTGACGGTGACCTCGGCGACGACGTTGCCAGTGATGTCGGCGATGCCGGCGGTGACGTTGTTCGGCCCGACCTCCAGGCCGGCGACGTACGCGCTGGACGGTACGACGGCGTACAGGGCGGCGTTGGGGCCGCGGCCGCCGACCTGCTCACCGACCACAGCGACGAGCCCGCGCTCCTCCAGGCGGGCCAGCAGCTGCGACGCGGTGACCTTGGAGAGCCCGGTGTGCCGGCCGATCTGCGCGCGGGTGAGGGGGCCGGAGCTCACCAGCAGATCCAGTGCCGAGCGATCGTTCAGCTCGCGCAGCAGCCTGGGGGTCCCCGGGCGAGTCGCCATTCCGGCCACCTTCCGTCTCAGTCCGTACTCGATCCGTCGACAACTCGTGTTAACTGGAAACTTTCTTGCTAGTTTAGCGTGGAGCACACCGCACCCGATATCCGGAACCGTGAGCAACGACTGTAAGGATGCACCCCGTGACCGGCGGGCCGGCATGCCGTTTCGGCAGGCGGTCACGGTCGTGCGACGCCACGGGCGTGACCGAAGGGAGTCCCACAGTGAGGGTCACCGGTGCGCGTTCGGCCAGGCCCGCCACGGCCGTCGCCGTAGCGGGCGTGCTCGGCCTCGCGGCGGGCTGCGGCGGCGGCCTTGAGGCCGACGCCGACCACGGCCGGGACCCGACCCGGCTCGTCGTCTGGCAGATGGGGGGGCGGGCAGCCCGGAGCAGACCCGATTCCTCGCCGGGGTCACGGCCGAGTTCCACCGGCGGCACCCGCGGACGGCCCGCGCCGCCGTCCACTTCTACGCCGGGCTGGTCACCCGCAAGAAGGTCGCGCCGGCCAAGTACGTGGGCCGCGACGAATTGCAGGGGCCGCAGCAGGACTTCGCGCTCGGCAGGCTCGGCATGTACATCGACGGGAGCCGGGCGGTCCCGCAACTGGAGGCGATCAACAAGAAGGGCGCCGCCCACTGGGGCGTCTTTCCGATCCCCGGCCCGGACGGCGGCCTGGCCCCGGTGTTGTCCGGCGGCTCGGACCTGGCGGTGTGGCGGGACAGCCGGCACAAGGACGTCGCCTTCGACTACATCACGGTGCTGGACGACAAGCGGAACGCGCAGGCGTTCGCTGCCACGCTGAAGTTCCTGCCCCGCTACACCGACCTGCTGAAGGGGGAGGCGTACCGGCGGGACCCGATCATGCGGGTGTTCGCGCGGGCCACCATGGCGGGCGTCCGGTTCACCCCGGCCAGCCGCGGCTGGGCGGACTATGAGGGTGCGAAGAGGGTGCTGCCGAACGCGATGCGGGAGATCACGCAGACCGCGCCCGCCGACGAGGTGCTGAGGAAGGCCGATGGGCAGGCCGGCTCGCTGCTCAACGAGTGACCGCGCACACCTCCGGGCCGGCCGCGCCCTCCGGGCGGGTGCGCGGCGGCCGGTGGTCCCGGCTCCCGGGCGCGCCGGACCGGACGGCGGGAGCCCTGGCCGTACGGCGGACGGCCCGGCGCGGCGGCCGGCGGTCACCGGGCCGGATGCGACCGAACCCGGATTCCCGGCCGTACGGCGGACGGCCGGGCGAGGCGAAGGAGGAGGTCGTGATCGACACCGTTCCAGCGGTGCGGCGGCCGCGGGACCGCACGGCGCCCGCCGCACACTCGCACGTCCGGCGCCGCGCACGGCTCGGTCCGTACCTGACCCGCCGCCCGGATGCGGTGCTCGTGGAGATGGGCCTGCCGGTGTGGCGGCCGGAAGGCGTGGCGCACGTCGCGACGTACGGAGCGACACGGGCGAACGCACAGGCCACCGCCGAGGTGATCGGCCTGATCAGGTGAGACAGGAGCGGCCGCGTCGGAAGCACCGGAACCAAGGACCGGAACCATCGCGGCGGAAAAGCCCGACCGTAACCGGTCCGATCAGATCTCCCGAGGCGGGATAATGGGATCATGCGATTGTCCGCCCGGGTCGATTACGCTCTGCGCGCGGCGGCCGAGCTGGCCGCCGGCGGCCGGCACCCGGTGACGGCCGTACAGCTCGCCGAGGCACAGCACATCCCGCCCAAGTTCCTGGAGAACATCCTGAGCCAGCTGCGGCGCTCCGGTCTCGTGCGCAGCCAGCGCGGCCCCGAGGGCGGGTACTGGCTGGCCCGCCCGGCCGAGCGGATCTCCCTGGCCGACATCATCCGGGCGATCGACGGGCCGCTGGTCGGCGTGCGCGGCGAGCGCCCGGAACACCTGGGCTACGAGGGTGCCGCCCGCGCCCTGCAGGACGTCTGGATCGCGCTGCGGGCGAGCGAGCGAGCGATCCTGGAGCAGGTGAACCTCGCCGACGTCGCATCCGGTCAGCTCCCGCCCCCTGTGCAGAAACTCACCGAGGACCCGTCGGCCTGGGAGTCCGCCGCCTTCCACGGCTGACGTACCCCTGCTGCCGACCCGCCGGGTGCGGACGCCGACCGGACGCCTTCCGCTCTTCCGCGGTCCGCAGGTGCGGCGGACCGCGTAGCGTTCGGCCATGGCTTTCGGTACGCGAGACGGCATCGGAGGGGCCCGTCCGGTGCCGGAGGGTGACGTCGTCTGGGCGGTCGCGCGAAGCGCTGGCGGGGCGGGTGCTGACGCGCACGGACTTTCGCGTGCCCCGTTTGGCGACGGCCGGCCTCACCGGCCGGCGGGTGACCGACGTGGTGTCGTGCGGCAAACACCTGCTCGTACGGGTCGAGGGCGACGTCACGTGCACACGCACCTGCGCATGGACGGGGTGTGGCGGGTGCGCAGCACACCGGCCGCCACGACGTCAGAATGATCATTTTGTTAGGACCTCTAAGAAGAGCCGCAGCCCCATAAGAGCAGAGGCCCGTCACGAACCGAACGGCTCCCTCCCGGGCCAAGCCGGGATCCCTCGTCGCCCGGGCGAGAAATGGAGCCCGGTCGAGCGGGCCGCGGGCTCCCGCCATGGACCGCGGCCCCTCGGCGGGCACCGCGTCCCGTCAGGCTCCTGTCAGGCGCGTCAGCGTTGGGCCTCGAACATCCAGTGCTGCTTCTCCAGGTCCCGTGCCACGGTGAGCAACAGGTCCTGAGTGACCAGATCGACGTCTTCGGTGACCTCGATCCGCTCACGAAACCGCCGGATCATCTCGGCGAGGGTGTCGGTGATCGCGGAGATCACCTTGTCGTCCTGCAGGTGGCCGGCGTCGAGCTGGTGGATCTTCGTCGTGTCGGCCACCGTACGAGCCCGCCCGTCGGGGTTCACGCCGATCGCCACGGCCCGCTCGGCGACCGTGTCGGCATGCTCGCGGGCGATCGCGACCACCTCGTCCAGCTGCAGGTGGACCGAACGGAAGTTACGTCCGGTGATGTTCCAGTGCGCCTGTTTGGCGTACAGGTGCAGATCGATGAGGTCGACGAGGGCGTCCTGGAGCGCCGCTCCGGTGACCTTGCGCGCCTCGTCCGACAGCGGGCTCTTCACACGCGACATTCCAGTTCCCCCTTTTTGCGACGGATCCCTTCGCACCGCACCGTTCCCCCGAAGGAGCCGGGCAATCGTGACGAACGCCGCCTGGAGCCTAAAAATGGGCGACTGTACCGCAATCCTGTAGGTGCCGAATGGATGTGATCTTCGGGACTAACGTGACGAAAGTGGCACCCGCGAAAGCTGGAAGGAGCACAAAAGCGACGCTCCGCCCGCGAGTGTCCGCGAGCGGGGTGTGCAGGTGCCGGGGATCGCCCTAGGCGGCCACCATGTCGGCACGCAGGGCGTTCTCGATGGTCTCCGGGGTCGCGGGAATGCGCTCCGCGGAGATCTCGTCGGCGCCGTCGAGGCGTTCATGCTCGGGAGCGGCGCCCGCCATCACCGGCTCCTGCTGGAGCTCAGCGAGGGCCAGTTGGTCGGAGACGTCACGGAGCACGTGCGACAGGGGGACGCCGAGGGCCTTGCAGATCGAGGCGAGCAGCTCCGAGGAGGCTTCCTTCTGTCCTCGCTCGACCTCGGACAGATACCCTAGCGACACGCGCGCCGCCGCGGAAACTTCCCGGAGGGTGCGGCCTTGGCGCAGCCGCAGCTGCCGGAGTACGTCACCGAGCAGCTGACGAAGCAGGACCATGTCTCGCTCCCTCCGTGAGTCCTGGCTCATCTACCGTTCCACCGTACCTGTCTTCAGGATGCGCGTGGCAGACCGAAGTATTCGTGTTCGCTTCGAACGTAACGCTGTAATCACCCTGCTTCTTCCCGATCACCTGCTTTGGGCGGCCCAAGGCTCGCCGAGGTCCAGTGTGAGCAGACGACGCCGCAACAGGTCAAGTGCGTAGACGACGCTCATGCGGCGGATCGGCCCGCGGGCGCGCTCCCCATCTCCGGGCACCGGCAGTACCGGCGACCGGACCACGACCTCGCCGCCCGGTCCGGCCACCGCGACGTACACGGTGCCCACCAGCCGGCCGTCCTGGGGTTCCGGGCCGGCCACACCAGTCACCGCGAGGCCGTACGTGGCGCCGAGGCGCTCTCTTACACCGGTCGCCATCGCCGCGGCCACGTCCGGATGCACGGCACCGTGCGCGGCCAGCAGGGCCTCAGGTACGCCGAGCAGGGTCTGTTTGAGGCGAGTGGCATAAGCCACTACTCCTCCTATAAACGTCGCGGACGAGCCAGGCATTCCGGTAAGTTCCCCGCCGAGAAGGCCGCCGGTGAGCGACTCGGCCGCCGCGACCGTGGCGCCGCGCTCCGCAAGGAGCCTGTGGACCACCCGGTCAAGGGGGATTTCACCCTCGGCGTACACGCATCCGCCGAGCAGCTCACGGGCCAGCGCCACGGCGTCCTCCAGCCTGGCGGTGCCCCGCGCCTCGATGCGCACCCGCACCTCCCCCGGCGACGGGTAGTAGGCCAGCCGCACACCGGGAAGCGCCTCGACCGGCGCGAGCCGGGCCGCCAGCACCGACTCCCAGACGGTGGCGGTGCGCAGCACGCGCGCGGCGGTGGGGGTGCCCCCCAGATCGGGCAGGACGCATCCGGAGGTGATCGCCCGCATCTCCGCGGGGACGCCCGGCAGGGCGTAGACGACGCCGCCCGGGAGGCGCAACCGCAGCCCGGGCGCGCTGCCCGCCGGGTTCGGCAGCACATCGGCGCCTTCGGGAACGTCGGCCATCCGGAGCGCCGAGGTCCGCAGCGGCGTGCCGCGTTCGGCCGCCCGCCGCCGCAACCGCTCCTCCACGGCGGCGTCCCGGCGCAGTGTGACGCCGGCGAGGCTGGCCAGCGCGTCGCGGGTGACGTCGTCGGAGGTCGGCCCGAGCCCGCCGGTGACGATCATCGCGTCGGCCCGGTCCAGACCCTCGCGGATCGCCTCGGCGATCGAATCGACGTCGTCCGGGACGACCACACCGCGGGTGATCCCGATGCCGGCGTCGGTCAGCGACCGTCCCAGCCACACGGCGTTCTCGTTCGCGGTGTCGCCCCGCAGCAGTTCGTCACCGACGGTCAGCAGCTCGACCCGCACGCCCGTCACTCCACAGCCTCCACGCCTTCACCAGATAGTCCGCGCCGGTGACCAGGGTCACCGCCACCGCCGCCCCCATGACGACCCAGCGCAGCGGGTCGATCGGGCCGGGCACTATGTACAGCCCGATCGCGATCACCTGCAGCATCGTCTTGAGCTTCCCGCCCCGGCTCGCGGCGATCACTCCGTACCGGATCACCACAAACCGCAGCAAGGTGATGCCGATCTCGCGGACGAGGATCGCGATCGTCACCCACCACCACAGGCGGCCGAGCACGGACAGGCACACGAGCGCGGATCCGGTCAGCGCCTTGTCGGCGATCGGATCGGCGATCTTGCCGAAGTCGGTGATCAGGTTGCGGCGGCGGGCCAGCTCACCGTCGAGCCGATCGGTGAAGGAGGCGGCCGCGAACAGCACCAGCGCGCCCACCCGCCACCAGACGCCGTGCTGGAACAGCAGCCACACGAAGAACGGCACCAGCGCCAGTCGCAGAACGGTCAGGAGGTTCGCGACGTTGACCACGCTCGCCCGAACATCGTCCGCGCCGACCGCGGCGGCGCCGGGCGGCCCGCCCGGTGCGCCCGGCGGCCGGCCGATCGGCTCGTCGCCGGCCGGGACCGTCACGGCTCGTCCACGACGGCGAGCAGGTCGACGCCCATCGCCTCGACGACGCGGGCGGAGACGATCGTGCCGACCCGTGCCGGGCCCTTGACCGTGACCGTGCCGTCGATCTCCGGCGCCTGGTGGGCGGCCCGGCCTTCCCCCGGCTCCTCGATCAGCACCTCGACGACCGACCCGAGGCGCTCTTCGGCGCGCTGGGCGGTCAGCTCCTCGGCCAGCGTGGACAGCTCGGCGACCCTGGCGCCGATCTCGGCCTCGTCGAGCTTGCCATCGAGACCGGCCGCCTCGGTGCCCTCCTCGTCGGAGTAGCCGAACACGCCGATCGCGTCGAAACGCGCCTCGGTGAGGAAGCGGGCCAGCTCCTCGACGTCGTCCTCGGTCTCGCCGGGGAAGCCGACGATGAAGTTGGACCGCACGCCCGCCTCGGGCGCCAGGGCCCGGATGCGCTCCAGCAGGCCGAGAAAGCGCTCGGCGTCGCCGAACCGGCGCATCCGGCGCAGCAGCGGGCCGCTGGCGTGCTGGAACGACAGGTCGAAGTACGGCGCCACGCCGGGCGTGGTGGCGATCACCTCGATGAGGCCGGGCCGCAGCTCTGCGGGCTGCAGGTAGCTCACCCGCACCCGGTCGATGCCGGGCACCCCGGCCAGTTCCGGCAGCAACATCTCCAGCAGCCTGATGTCGCCCAGGTCCTTACCGTAGGAGGTGGAATTCTCGCTGACGAGGACCACCTCGCGCACGCCCTGGACGGCCAGCCAGCGCGCCTCGTCGAGGATCTCCGCCGGCCGCCGGGACATGTACGCGCCGCGGAACGCCGGGATCGCGCAGAACGCACACCGCCGGTCGCATCCGGAGGCGAGCTTCAGCGGCGCGGCCGGCCCGCCGCCAAGGCGACGGCGCAGCACACGCGGCCCCGACGCGGGCGCGACGCCCTCGGGCAGGTCGGTGTGCTCCCGCTCCTCCGGTGGCCGTCGCACCGCCGCCGCGGCGCGTCCGGGCGCTGCTGCCGTGCGTCCGGGTGCTGCTCCCGTGCGGGCGCGCGCCGCGGCCGTGCCGGCGGCCTCCGCCCCGGCTCGCCCCGCGCCGGCCGGGCCGGTCGCGGCTGCGGCGTCGCCCGGTGCCTCCGGCCCGGGCACGGGCTTGTGTGCCGGCGCGGGTGCCCCGTCGGTGACGACGGTTCCGTGGCCGGGGACATGCACGGCGGTGCCGGAGCGGGCGGCCGGGCTGAGCGGCAGCAGCCTCCGGCGGTCGCAGGGGGTGTGCGCCCGATGGCGGCGACCGGCCAGCACCTCGTCCAGCCGGTCGCCGATGGCGGCGTAATCGTCGAAGCTCAGCACCGCGTCGGCCTCGGGGAGCGACTCGGCGAGCTCGGCACCGTAGCGTTCGGCGAGGCAGCCCGCGGCCACCACCTTCGCGCCGGAGTCGGCCGCAGCCAGCAGGGTGTCGATCGAATCCTTCTTCGCGGCGTCGATGAAGCCACAGGTGTTCACGAGGACGACAGAGGCGTCGCCGGAGTCGTCGAGCATCCAGCCCGCGCGCTCCAGGCGTGCAGCGAGCTCCTCGGAGTCGACCTCGTTGCGCGCGCAGCCGAGGGTCACGATCGAGACGGTGCGGCGGGCCGCCGGGTCGGCGGGGTGGTCGGCCGTGCTCACGCGGAGCGCTCCCCTCTCGCCCGGCGCGCGTCGGATGCGGCGGGCACAGTACCCAGGGTGGACATGGTCCCTACGGTACTGGGCTGCCCGCTGCGGCAGACCTGCCCGCCCGGGGCCGGGACCGGCCGCGGCGGCGCGTCGGACACTCCGGCGCTCGGTGCTTCCGCGGCGCCGGCTCGGCCGTCCCGCGACGCCCGAAGGCCACGCCCGCCCGGTCGGGGCATCCGGACCCTACGGGCCCGGACCCCCGCGAACGGGAGCGCTCGTCAGGCACCGAAAGCTCGCGCCGGATCTTTCAGATCTTTCCGGTCGTTCGTTCGCCCACCCGGATCCGCCGGCTCGGGCCGGTACCCGCGCCGACCACACCGGTCAGGTCGTCGGGTTCGGCTCCCGGGCCCGGCTACTCAGCCCTTCTGCGGGTCGGTCGGGCCGAAGCTGAGGCGGACCACCTGGCCGGGGTCGCCGGGGTAGCCGATGTCCTTGCCGTTCACCGTCAGGCGCAGGCCACCGCCGTTGCCGATGACGAGGCGGATGCGCTTCTTGGCCGTCCACTCCTCGACCTGGCCCTCCCGCACGACGCCGCTGTAGAGCTCCCTGTTCTTGGAGTCGCGGACGTTGAGCCAACTCGCCCGCCGCGCCTTGACGCGGATCGTGACCTTCGTGCGCGGCGCCTGGGCGATGGCCCCGCTGTGGGAGGGGCTGGGCGCGGCCGTCTTCACCGCCGGGGCGGCGGCGCGCTCGGCGGAGCGGTTCGGCTCGTTGCCGGTCGCGACGCGGTAGACGCCGTAGCCGACGATCACGATGAGCGCGACCAGCATGGCCGCGCTCCAGTTGGGCGAGCGGCGTTCCAGGATCCGCACCGGGGTCTTGGCCTCGAACGCCTGCCGGGCCGGGATGGCCTGCGGCGACCCGCCGTGCGCATCGTCGTACTCACGGATCAGGGGCTCTGGGTCGATGCCGACCATCCGGGCGATGCTGCGGATGTGGCCGCGGGCATAGAAGTTCCCGCCACACAGGCTGAAGTCGTCGCGCTCGATGGCATTGATCACCGTCCCGCGAATACGGGTCTTGGCCGCCACCTGTGGGACGGTGAGGCCCGCCTCCTGGCGCGCCTTCGCGAGGGTGCCACCGATGCTCACGCCGCGCCTCCTGGGAACCTCGTGGCGTTGTGTTCACTGCCACGCCGCCTGGATCGCTTCCCCCGCTTTCAAGATTCAGTCTATGAACGGTGAGCCTGAGAAGCGACGTGCAACGCGGTATAAGTCAGCTACCCCAAGATCTCAATTTCTACTCTCCGCGTAGCGAGGCGAGCACTCCGGGTAGATCGTCCGGTTTGACCAGAACATCGCGTGCTTTCGACCCCTCGCTCGGCCCCACGATGGACCGGCTTTCCAGAAGGTCCATGAGCCTGCCCGCCTTGGCGAAGCCGACCCGCAGCTTGCGCTGGAGCATCGACGTCGAGCCGAACTGGGTGGAGATGATCAGCTCCGCCGCCTGGATGAGCAGCTCGAGATCGTCGCCGATGTCCTCGTCGATCTCTCTCTTGCGCGACTCGGCCGCCGCGACGTCCTCGCGGTAGTCGGGCTCGGCCTGCTTCTTGCAGTGCTCGACGACCTCGTGGATCTCCTTCTCCGACACGTAGGCGTTCTGCAGCCGCATCGGCTTGCTGGCGCCCATCGGCAGGAACAGCGCGTCGCCCTGGCCAACCAGCTTCTCCGCGCCCGGCTGGTCGAGGATGACACGGCTATCGGCGAGGCTGGAGGTCGCGAACGCCAGCCGCGACGGCACGTTCGCCTTGATCAGGCCTGTGACGACGTCGACGCTGGGCCGTTGCGTGGCGAGCACGAGGTGGATGCCGGCGGCGCGGGCGAGCTGGGTGATGCGCACGATGGCGTCCTCGACGTCGCGGGGCGCCACCATCATCAGATCGGCCAGCTCGTCCACGATGACGAGGAGGTACGGGTAGGGCTGGTACACGCGCTCACGACCCGGCGGCGGGGCGAGCTTGCCAGCCCGTACGGCCTTGTTGAAGTCGTCGATGTGCCGGTAGCCGGACGCGGCGAGATCGTCGTAGCGGCGGTCCATCTCGCCGACCACCCACTGCAGCGCCTCGGCCGCTTTCTTCGGGTTGGTGATGATCGGCGTGATCAGGTGCGGGATGCCGGCGTAGGAGGTCAGCTCGACGCGCTTGGGGTCGACCAGCACCATGCGGACCTCATCCGGCGTGGCCCGCATGAGGATCGAGGTGATCAGCCCGTTGATGCAGGTCGACTTGCCGGCTCCGGTGGCGCCCGCGATGAGCATGTGCGGCATCTTCGCCAGGTTCGCCACGACAGTGCGGCCTTCGACGTCCTTGCCGAGGCCGACCACCATCGGATGATGGTCGTTCGCGGCAACCGGCGAGCGCAGGATGTCGCCAAGGCTGACGATGTCCTTGTCGGCGTTGGGGATCTCGACGCCGATCGCGGACTTGCCGGGGATCGGGGAGATGATCCGCACGTCAGCGCTCTTGACGGCCAAGGCGATGTTCTTGGCCAGCGCGGTGATCCGCTCCACCTTGACGGCGGGCCCGAGCTCGATCTCGTACCGCGTGATCGTCGGGCCGCGGGTGAAGCCGGTGACCTGCGCGTCGATGCCGAACTGGTCGAGCACCTCCGACAGCGCGTTCACGACGATGTCGTTGGCCTTGGTGCGCGGCTTGACGACCGAGCCCGGCTTGAGCAGGCTCGGCGCGGGGAGCGTGTACGAGCCGTCACCGGCGCCGGCCGCCGGCAGCTCCAGCTGCTCAGTGCGCCGGGGCGGCGGGGTCGGGTCCGGCGGCCCGGAGGGGCGCGGCGGCCCGGCTGGTTCAGGCTCCGGCGGGGAGAGCAGCTCGTCGGCGAGGCTGGGCCGGTCGTCCTCCTCGAACAGGTCGGCCGCCGGGTCCGGTGTGCTGTCGCGGCCCGACACGACCGGCGTGTCATACGGCTTGTCGTGCTCACCGACCTCGACCTCGCCCTTACGGGACCGTTTCCGATTCTTCGCCGCCGTGCCGGAACCGGTCTGCGCACCGTCCTCGGCCTCGTGCGGCTCCAGCAGCAAGATGCGGTCGCGCAGCTCGGCGAGGCGGTCGGGGACCCGGCGCACCGGCGTCGCCGTGATCACTAGCAGGCCGAAGCCGGTGAGGAGCAGCAGCAGCGGCACCGCCACCCAGGCGGTGACGGTGCTGGTGAGGAGAGCCGACAGCAGCCAGCCGAGCAGTCCGCCGGAGGTCTGCAGGGCGTGCTCGCCGTGCGACGGGTACGGCGTGCCGTTGGCGATGTGCACCATGCCGACCACGCCGCCGACCAGCGCGGTGCCGCCGATGACGACCCGGCCGACGTCGCCGTTGCGTTCAGGGTGCCGCAACACCCGCCAGGCGAGCAGCGCGAAGAGTGCCGGCAGCACCGGGGCGAAGACGCCGACGCAATCGCGCAGCAGGCGGCCGAAGTTCTTCAATGCCCAGGCATCGGGCGCGAACCACGTGGCCGCCGCCGAGACGATGGCCAAGCCGAGCAGCGCCAGGCCCTGGCCGTCGCGGCGGTGCTCCTGGTCCAGGTCGCGGGCGCCCCGACCGTACGCGCGCGCGATTCCGCCGACGGCGCGGGCCGCCAGCAGCCAGACCTGCGCGACGAACCGCCAGAACCCCAGGAAGAGTTGGGCGACCGGATCGGGGCGCTGCGGTCGGCCCGACCGGGCGGCCGGGCGTGCCGAGGCGGCGGCCGGCCGGCCGCGGGTCGCCTTCTTTCGCGCCGACGGGCGGCCGGCCTCCGGTTTCCGGG
>JBEHYF010000141.1:0-14394 GCA_048498315.1 Actinomycetota bacterium | reverse complement strand
GGGCCGGAGCGATCCGGCCCGGCCGCCGAACCGCGACCCCAGTAGAACCAGCGGCAACGGGAGAGGCGAGGCGACGAGCGAGCGGAGTGGCCGGCGAGGTACGAGCCGGCCGCGAAGTGAGTGAGGAGCCGAGCCCGACCCAGAAGACCGGGAGCAGCGAGGCAGCGAGCGAGCGGAGTGGCCGGCGAGACGCCGGTCCCGGGCGAGCGAGAGGCCGAGCGCGACCCAGAGACTGAAGCAAAGGACACCGAGGCCACCATGGCGGGACAGAAGATCCGCATCCGGCTCAAGGCCTACGACCACGAGGTCATCGACACTTCGGCGCGCAAGATCGTCGAGACGGTGACGCGCACGGGCGCGAAGGTCGCCGGCCCGGTGCCGCTGCCGACCGAGAAGAACGTGTACTGCGTCATCCGCTCGCCGCACAAGTACAAGGACAGCCGCGAGCACTTTGAGATGCGCACGCACAAGCGCCTGATCGACATCATCGATCCGACGCCCAAGACGGTCGACTCGCTGATGCGGCTCGACCTGCCGGCCGGCGTCGACATCGAGATCAAGCTCTAAGGACGCATCGAGAGATGAGTAAGACGAGAAAGGGCGTCCTGGGCGAGAAGCTCGGCATGACCCAGGTTTTCGACGATGAGGGCCGGATCGTGCCGGTAACCGTCGTCCAGGCCGGGCCGTGCGTCGTCACCCGGGTCCGCACGCCGGAGACCGACGGTTACTCCGCCGTCCAGCTGGGCTTCGGCCAGGTCGATCCCCGCAAGGTGAACAAGCCCCTCACCGGGCACTTCGAGAAGGCCGGCGTGACCCCGCGCCGCCACCTCGTCGAGCTGCGCACCGACGACGCCGCCGAGTACGAGCTCGGCCAGGAGATCACCGTCGAGGTGTTCGAGGCGGGCCAGCGGATCGACGTCACCGGCCGCAGCAAGGGCAAGGGCACCGCGGGTGTCATGAAGCGCCACGGCTTCCGCGGCCTCGGCGCCTCGCACGGCACCCAGCGCAAGCACCGCTCGCCGGGTTCGATCGGCGGCTGCGCCACGCCGGGCCGCGTGTTCAAGGGCCTGCGCATGGCCGGCCGCGCCGGTAACGCGCGCGTCACCGTGCAGAACCTCACCGTGCACGCCGTCGACGCGGAGAAGAACCTGCTGCTGATCAAGGGCGCGGTCCCCGGCCCGAACGGCGGCCTGGTCCTCGTCCGCAGCGCAGCGAAGGGGGCGGGCAAGTGACCGCCAAGCTCGACATCGACCTTGCCCCGGAGATCTTCGACGCCAAGGTCAACGTGCCCCTGATCCACCAGGTCGTCGTCGCGCAGCTCGCCGCCGCGCGGCAGGGCACCCACAAGACCAAGACCCGCGGTGAGGTCTCCGGCGGTGGCAAGAAGCCGTACCGGCAGAAGGGCACCGGCCGGGCCCGCCAGGGTTCGACCCGGGCGCCGCAGTTCGCCGGCGGCGGCACCGTGCACGGCCCGCAGCCGCGCTCGTACGCGCAGAAGACGCCGAAGAAGATGAAGGCGGCCGCGCTTCGCGGCGCCCTCTCCGACCGCGCCCGGCACGGCCGGGTGCACGTCGTGGCGAACCTGATCGAGAGCGAGACGCCGAAGACCAAGACGGCGCTGGCCGCACTGCGCGAGGTCACCCAGGCCGAGAAGGTCCTCGTCGTGCTGCAGCGCGGCGACGAGGTCACCTGGAAGAGCCTGCGCAACGTGCCCGAGGTGCACATCCTCGTCGAGGACCAGCTCAATACCTACGACGTGCTCTGCAGCGACGACGTGGTCTTCACGCAGGCCGCCTACGACGCCTTCGTGAACCGTGTGAGCGGGAAGGAGACCGGCAAGTGAAGATCGCCGACCCGCGCGACGTCCTCATCGCGCCCGTCATCTCGGAGAAGAGCTACGGGCTGCTCGACGAGAACAAGTACACGTTCGAGGTGCGCCCCGACGCCAACAAGACCCAGATCCGGCAGGCGGTCGAGGCCGTCTTCGGAGTCAAGGTGACGGGCGTGAACACGATCAACCGGAAGGGCAAGCGCAAGCGCACCCGCTTCGGTTACGGCAAGCGCAAGGACACCAAGCGAGCGATCGTCAGCCTCGCCGAGGGTGAGCGGATCGACATCTTCGGAGGCCCGGTCTCCTGACCGGGGCGCCGAAGAGAGACAAGGGATGAACGAAAGAGATGGGCATCCGTAAGTACAAGCCGACGACGCCGGGCCGTCGCGGTGCGAGCGTGGCCGACTTCGTCGAGATCACGCGCACCGAGCCCGAGAAGTCGCTGGTGCGTCCGCTTCCCAAGAAGGGCGGCCGGAACACGCACGGCCGCATCACGACGCGGCACCAGGGCGGCGGCCACAAGCGGGCGTACCGCGTGATCGACTTCCGCCGGTCCGACAAGGACGGCATCCCGGCGAAGGTCGCGCACATCGAGTACGACCCGAACCGCACCGCGCGGATCGCGCTGCTGCACTACGCCGACGGGGAGAAGCGCTACATCCTCTGCCCGACCGGCGTGAAGCAGGGCGACACCGTCGAGAACGGCCCGGGCGCAGACATTCGCCCCGGCAACTGCCTGCCGCTGCGCAACGTCCCGACCGGTACGGTCGTGCACGCCATCGAGCTGCGGCCGGGCGGCGGCGCGAAGCTGGCCCGGTCGGCCGGCTCCGGCGCGCAGCTGCTGGCCAAGGAGGGCAAGTACGCCACTCTGCGAATGCCCTCGGGCGAGATGCGCATGGTCGACGTGCGCTGCCGGGCCACGGTGGGCGAGGTCGGCAACTCCGAGCAGTCCAACATCAACTGGGGTAAGGCCGGCCGCATGCGCTGGAAGGGCAAGCGCCCGACCGTCCGCGGCGTCGCGATGAACCCGATCGACCACCCACACGGTGGTGGCGAGGGCAAGACGTCCGGCGGTCGTCACCCGTCCAGCCCGTGGGGCAAGCCCGAGGGCCGTACCCGCCGGGCGAACAAGCCGTCCGACCGGCTGATCGTCCGTCGTCGTAGCAAGAAGAAGCGGTAGGAGCCCACCGATGCCACGTAGTCTCAAGAAGGGCCCTTTCGTCGACGACCACCTGCTGAAGAAGGTGGAAGCCCAGAACGAGAAGGGCACCAAGAACGTCATCAAGACGTGGTCCCGGCGCTCCATGATCGTGCCGGACATGCTCGGTCACACGATCGCCGTGCACGACGGGCGCAAGCACGTCCCCGTGTTCATCACGGAGGCCATGATCGGTCACAAGCTCGGGGAGTTCGCCCCGACGCGGACCTTCAAGGGCCACGTCAAGGAAGACCGCCGCAGCCGACGCGGCTGACCGCCACGAGGGCGAGGTGACGAGCGAGCGGAGTGACCGGCCGAGGAACGAGGTCGGTCGCGGAGCGAGTGAGAAGCCGAGTCCGGAAAGATTGAACTGAGAGCGAGGAAACTAGCGATGGAAGCCAGGGCCCAGGCGCGGTACGCCCGCGTCACGCCCAGGAAGGCCCGCCGCGTGGTGGACCTCATCCGGGGCCTGCCGGCCGCGGAGGCTCAGGCGGTGCTGCGGTTCGCCCCTCAGGCTGCGAGCGAGCCGGTGTACAAGGTGCTCTCGAGCGCCATCGCCAACGCCGAGCACAACAACCAGCTCGACCCCGACACGCTCTGGGTGAGCCGGGCGTGGGTCGATGAGGGTCCGACGCTGAAGCGCTACCGCCCCCGCGCCATGGGGCGCGCGTACCGCATCAACAAGCGGACGAGCCACATCACCGTGGTGGTCGAGTCACGGCCGGAGGACGAGAAGTCGGGCGGTCGTAGGAAGACGAGGAGGACCCGCTAGTGGGGCAGAAGGTCAACCCGCACGGGTTCCGGCTGGGCATCACCACCGACTTCAAGAGCCGGTGGTACGCCGACAAGCTGTACAAGGACTACGTCAAGGAAGACGTGTCGATCCGCCGGATGCTGACCCGCGGCATGGACCGCGCCGGCATCTCCAAGGTCGAGATCGAGCGCACCCGTGACCGCGTCCGCGTCGACATCCACACCGCCCGTCCCGGCATCGTCATCGGCCGCCGGGGCGCGGAGGCCGACCGCATCCGCGGCGACCTCGAGAAGCTGACCGGCAAGCAGGTCCAGCTGAACATCCTCGAGGTGAAGAACCCGGAGATCGACGCGCAGCTCGTCGCCCAGGGCGTTGCCGAGCAGCTGTCCAGCCGGGTCGCGTTCCGCCGTGCGATGCGTAAGGCGATCCAGAGCGCCATGAAGAGCGGCGCCAAGGGGATCAAGGTGCAGTGCGGTGGCCGCCTCGGCGGTGCCGAGATGTCGCGTTCGGAGTTCTACCGCGAGGGCCAGGTGCCCCTGCACACGCTCCGCGCCGACATCGACTACGGGTTCTACGAGGCCCGTACCACCTTCGGTCGCATCGGCGTGAAGGTGTGGATCTACAAGGGTGAGGCGCCGACGACCCGCGCCGAGCGCGAGGCGCAGCAGGCCAAGGAGCGGGCCGCGGGCGTCGGCCGCCGTGAGCGGCCGCAGCGCCGGGGCGGCGGCCGCCGGGGCGAGCGCGGTGAGCGCGGCGGGCGTCAGCAGCAGGCTCCCGCGACCGCGGGTGCCGCGCCGGAGCAGCAGGCGAGCGAGGCCACGTCGGCCGGCTCGGGTGAGGGGAGCTGAGTAACCAATGCTGATCCCTCGCAGGGTCAAGCACCGCAAGCAGCACCACCCCAAGCGCAGCGGCATGGCCAAGGGCGGGACGCGGGTCGCCTTCGGCGAGTACGGCATCCAGGCCGTCGAGGGCTCCTACGTCACCAACCGGCAGATCGAGGCCGCGCGTATCGCGATGACCCGGCACATCAAGCGTGGCGGAAAGGTGTGGATCAACATCTACCCCGACCGTCCGCTGACCAAGAAGCCGGCCGAGACCCGCATGGGTTCCGGTAAGGGCTCCCCGGAGTGGTGGGTGGCCAACGTCAAGCCCGGGCGCGTGATGTTCGAGCTGGCGGGCGTTCCCGAGCCGCTGGCCCGCGAAGCGCTCCGCCGCGCGATGCACAAGCTCCCAATGAAGTGCAAGTTCGTGAAGCGAGAGGTCGGTGAGGGCTGATGCTCAAGCACAAGGTGCTGTGCTCATCGACCTGCAAGTTCGTGAAGCGTGAAGTGGGTGAGGCGTGATGGCCAAGGGCCTTACCGCTGACGAGCTGCGGAGCCGGCCCCAGACGGAGCTGGTGGCGAAGCTGAAGGAGGCGAAAGAGGAGCTGTTCAACCTCCGCTTCCAGGCGGCCACCGGGCAGCTTGAGACTCACGGACGGCTTCGGGAAGTGAGGCGGGAGATCGCCCGCATCTACACCGTGATGCGGGAGCGTGAGCTCGGCATCGTCGAGTTCACCGAGGAGCCCGTGGAGGAGTCCACCGATGAGTGAGCAGCAGAGCAAGACGCGGAGCTACCGCAAGATCCGTGAGGGTCTCGTGGTCAGCGACAAGATGGACAAGACCGTCGTGGTCGCCGTCGAGGACCGCGTCAAGCACCCCCTGTACGGCAAGATCATCCGCCGTACCACGAAATACAAGGCGCACGACGAGGCCAACGCCTGTGGCGTCGGCGACCGGGTCCGGCTCATGGAGACCCGTCCGCTGTCCGCCACGAAGCGGTGGCGCGTCGTGGAGATCCTTGAGAAGGCCAAGTAGGGGCCCACGACGACGCTGGAGGCGGGCTTCGCCGAGAAGCACGTCGCCGCGGGGACCCCGGGAAACGGCAGTCGCCGCCAAGCGACTGAGGATCGAATCCGCCAGGCTCGTAACGAGAACCGGCGCGAAATACAGGAGTTGACGTGATCCAGCAGGAGTCGCGACTCAAGGTCGCCGACAACACGGGTGCCAAGGAGATCCTGTGCATCCGCGTGCTCGGCGGCTCGGGTCGGCGCTATGCGGGCATCGGCGACATCATCGTCGCGACCGTGAAGGACGCCCTTCCCGGTGCCGGCGTGAAGAAGGGTGATGTCGTTAAGGCCGTCGTCGTGCGCACCCGCAAGGAGCGCCGCCGTCCCGACGGCTCCTACATCCGCTTCGACGAGAACGCGGCTGTGCTCATCAGGGACGGCGGCGACCCGCGCGGCACCCGTATCTTCGGGCCGGTCGGCCGGGAGCTGCGCGAGAAGAGGTTCATGCGCATCATCTCGCTGGCGCCGGAGGTGCTCTGATGAAGATCAAGAAGGGTGACGAGGTCATCGTCATCGCCGGCAAGAACAAGGGCGCGACCGGCAAGGTCATCGTCGCCGACCCGAAGCGTGAGCGCGTCATCGTCGAGGGCGTGAACCTCGTCAAGCGCCACACCAAGGAGACGAACCAGGGGCCGCGCGGCGCCAAGGACGGCGGGATCGTCACCAAGGAGGCGCCGATCCACGTCAGCAACGTGATGCTGGTCGAGGACGGCAAGCCCACCCGCGTCGGCTACCGCATCGAGGAAGACGGCCGGAAGGTTCGCATTTCGCGCCGTACCGGTAAGGAAATCTGATGACCGCCGACACCACCACCCAGCAGGTTTCGCAGCCGCGGCTCAAGGCGCGTTACCGCGAGGAGATCGCGAAGGCGCTCCAGCAGGAGTTCGGCTACGGGAACGTGATGCAGATCCCGACCGTGACCAAGGTCAAGGTCAACATGGGCGTTGGCGATGCCGCGCGCGACTCGAAGCTCATCGAGGGCGCCGTGCGCGACCTGGCCGCCATCACCGGGCAGAAGCCGGCCGTCGCCCGTGCGAAGAAGTCGATCGCGCAGTTCAAGCTGCGCGCGGGCATGCCGATCGGTGCGCACGTGACGCTGCGCGGCGACCGCATGTGGGAGTTCCTCGACCGGCTGCTCTCGCTCGCGCTGCCGCGCATCCGTGACTTCCGTGGCCTGTCGCCGAAGCAGTTCGACGGGAACGGCAACTACACGTTCGGGCTCACCGAGCAGGTGATGTTCCACGAGATCGACCCCGACACGGTCGACCGCCAGCGCGGCATGGACATCACGATCGTCACGACCGCGAAGACCGACGAGGAGGGCCGGGCGCTCCTGCGGCACCTGGGCTTCCCGTTCAAGGAGAACTGATGGCGAAGAAGGCTCTGATCGTCAAGGCGAGCCGGAAGCCCAAGTACCCCGTGCGCTCCTACACTCGGTGCTCGCGGTGCGGGCGTCCGCGCGCGGTCTTCCGCAAGTTCGGCCTGTGCCGGATCTGCTTTCGGGAGATGGCGCACCGGGGCGAGCTTCCCGGCATCACCAAGTCGAGCTGGTAACCCGGCTCTTTCGATAAATGACCGATCCGGACGCCCGGCACACGCGGCGTCCACGACCACGTCGAAGGTCCGTCACCGATGGAAACCGCGGCGAGGAGGGCCAATAGGCCATGACGATGACCGACCCGATCGCAGACATGCTGACACGTCTGCGGAACGCGAACTCGGCATACCACGACACCGTGTCGATGCCGTACTCGAAGATCAAGGCGCACATCGCCGAGATCCTCCAGCAGGAGGGGTACATCTCGGGATGGAGCGTCGAGGACGCCGAGGTCGGCAAGAAGCTCGTGATCGAACTCAAGTTCGGCCCGAGCCGCGAGCGCTCGATCGCCGGGCTCAAGCGGGTGTCCAAGCCGGGCCTGCGGGTCTACGCGAAGAAGGACAACCTGCCGAAGGTCCTCGGAGGTCTCGGCGTCGCGATCATCTCGACGTCCTCCGGCCTGATGACCGACAGGCAGGCCGTCAAGCACGGTGTGGGCGGGGAAGTCCTCGCCTACGTCTGGTGAGGGGAGGGAGCACGAAATGTCGCGTATCGGACGTCTGCCCATCCCCGTCCCCAGCGGCGTCGACGTCAAGGTCGATGGCCAGGTGGTCACGGTCAAGGGCCCGAAGGGCGAGCTGAAGCACACGGTCGCGCGGCCCATCCAGGTCGCCCAGGAGGACGGCACGATCAAGGTCTCCCGTCCCAGCGACGAGGGGCCGGTCCGCGCGCTGCACGGCCTGACCCGCTCGCTGATCAACAACATGGTGATCGGCGTGACGCAGGGCTACAGCAAGACGATGGAGATCGTCGGCGTCGGCTACCGCGTCCAGGCGAAGGGCAGCAACCTGGAGTTCTCCCTCGGCTACAGCCACCCGATCACGGTCGAGCCCCCCGAGGGCATCACCTTCCGCGTCGAGCGGCCCACGCAGTTCGTGATCGAGGGCATCGACAAGCAGAAGGTCGGCGAGGTCGCCGCGAACATCCGCAAGCTGCGCAAGCCCGACCCGTACAAGGGCAAGGGCGTGCGCTACCAGGGTGAGCAGATCCGCCGCAAGGTCGGAAAGGCTGGGAAGTAGGCATGGCAGGCAAGATCCAGGTCCGCAAGCGGACCGCGGTGCGCACCGCGTCGCGGACCCGCCGGCACCTGCGCGTGCGCAAGAAGGTCCAGGGCACGCCGCAGCGGCCGCGGCTGGTCGTCACCCGCTCGACCCGCCACATGTTCGCGCAGATCATCGACGACCAGGCCGGGCACACCCTGGCGTCCGCCTCCACCATGGACGCCAGCCTCCGTTCCGCGGAGGGCGACAAGACCGCCAAGGCGCGCAAGGTCGGCGAGCTGCTGGCCACCCGTGCCAAGGAGGCCGGCATCAGCGCGGTCGTCTTCGACCGCGCCGGGCACCGCTACCACGGCCGCATCGCGGCCCTGGCGGACGGTGCCCGGGAGGGCGGGCTGGAGTTCTGATGGCCCGCACACCGCAAGCGACGGCCCGAGGGCCGATCACGATGCACGAGAAGAGGAACCACTGATGGCAGCACCACGTCGTGGCGGCGGCGAGCGGCGCGACCGGCGTGATGACCGCCGGGGTGGCGCCGACAAGGGGCAGTCCTACATCGAGCGCGTCGTAGCGATCAACCGTGTCGCCAAGGTCGTCAAGGGCGGCCGGCGCTTCAGCTTCACGGCGCTCGTCGTCGTGGGCGACGGCAACGGCACCGTCGGTGTCGGCTACGGCAAGGCCAAAGAGGTGCCCGCGGCGATCGCCAAGGGCGTCGAGGAGGCCAAGAAGCACTTCTTCAAGGTGCCGCGCATCCAGGGCACCATCCCGCACGCCAGCCAGGGTGAGGAGGCCGCGGGAGTCGTTCTCCTGAAGCCGGCCAGCCCCGGTACCGGTGTGATCGCGGGTGGCCCGGTGCGCGCGGTGCTGGAGTGCGCGGGCATCCACGACGTCCTGTCGAAGTCCCTGGGCTCATCCAACGCCATCAACATCGTTCACGCGACCGTGGCCGCGCTGAAACAGCTGAGCCGTCCCGAGGAGATCGCGGCCAAGCGCGGTCTGGCCCTCGAAGACGTCGCCCCGGCCGCGATGCTGCGGGCCCGTGCGGCCGGCAGCGAGCCGCGGCAGGAGGTGGCGTCATGACGAACCTGAAGATCACGCAGGTGAAGTCGCAGATCGGCGGCAAGCAGAACCAGCGTGACACCCTGCGTACCCTGGGCCTGCGACGGATCGGCCAGAGCGTCATCCGCGAGAACCGCCCCGAGGTGCTCGGGATGATCCAGACCGTTCGCCACCTCGTGACCGTCGAGGAGGTCGACTGACGTGGAGAGGCGAGTCGACGAGCGAGCAACGTGCTTGTTCTGCGCGTCTCCGGCACGACGGCCGGCGAGGAACGAGCCGTCCGCGGAGCGAGTGAGGAGAGGAGCCCGACCATGAGCGGAGCAGCGCGGACCCCACTGCGGCCGCACCACCTGCGGCCCGCGCCGGGTGCGCACAAGCCGAAGACCCGCAAGGGCCGGGGCGAGGCGTCCAAGGGCAAGACGGCCGGTCGCGGCACCAAGGGCACGAAGGCCCGGGCCACCGTGCGCGCGGGCTTCGAGGGCGGCCAGATGCCGCTCGTCCGCCGGGTTCCCAAGCTCAAGGGCTTCAAGAACCCGTTCCGGGTCGAGTACCAGGTCGTCAACGTGGCCAAGCTGGCCGAGCTGTTCCCCGAGGGCGGCGAGGTCACCCCGGAGAGCCTGGCGGCCAAGGGCGCGGTGCGCGCCGGCCGCCCGGTGAAGATCTTGGGCACCGGTGACATCTCCGTAACGGTTCAGGTCAAGGCGCACGCCTTTTCCGGCTCCGCGAAGGAGAAGATCACAGGTGCCGGGGGGTCCGTCGAAGAACTGTGAGCACCGGTCCCTGCGGGAATCGGCGCCGTCCACGGTGGCGGGGGCGGCAATTCCCGCAGGGGCTGTTAGAGTTCGATCGGCGGCCCGTCGCCGCCGTTCATCGTCAACCGGGCCGTGAGCGGCCGAAGGCCGATACCGCGCAGGAGGAATGGTGCTGACCGCGTTCACTCGGGCGTTCCGAACACCCGACCTGCGCAAGAAGCTGCTCTTCACGCTGTTCATCATCGCGGTGTTCCGGCTGGGCTCCCAGCTACCGGCACCCGGGGTGAACACCGGAGCCGTGCATCGTTGCGTCGACGTCGTGAGCAAGGGCGCCAACGCCAACGTGTACGGTCTCGTCAACCTCTTCAGCGGCGGCGCGCTGCTGAAACTTTCAATCTTCGCGCTGGGCATCATGCCCTACATCACGGCGAGCATCATCCTGCAGTTGCTCACCGTCGTGATCCCGCGGCTGGAGGCGCTCCGCAAGGAGGGCCAGGCCGGCACCACGAAGATCACCCAGTACACGCGTTACCTGACGGTCGGGCTGGCGATCCTGCAGGGTACCGGCATCGTCGCCATGGCCGCCACCGGCAACCTGCTGCAGGGCTGCACCGAGGAGCTCCTGTGGGACAAGGGCTGGTTCACGATCCTCACGATGGTCGTGGCCATCACCGCCGGCACCTCGGTGATCATGTGGCTGGGCGAGCTCATCACCGACCGCGGTGTCGGCAACGGCATGTCGATCCTGATCTTCACCCAGGTCGTGGCGGTCTTCCCGACGGAGTTCTGGAACATCTACAAGACCAAGGGCGGCTTCGTCTTCGCGATCGTCCTGATCGTGGGCCTGGCGATCGTCGCCGGCGTGGTCTTCGTCGAGCAGGCGCAGCGGCGCATCCCGGTGCAGTACGCCAAGCGGATGGTCGGGCGCCGGATGTACGGCGGCACCTCGACCTACATCCCGCTGAAGGTCAACCAGGCCGGCGTCATCCCGGTCATCTTCGCCTCGTCCCTGCTCTACCTGCCGCAGCTGGTCGTGCAGATGTGGCACAGCACCAACCCGGTGAACACCTTCATCTCCAAGTACCTGGTGAAGGGCGATCACCCGATCTACATGGCGATCTACTTCCTGCTGATCCTCTTCTTCACCTACTTCTACGTGGCGATCACGTTCAACCCGACCGAGGTCGCCGACAACATGAAGAAGTACGGCGGGTTCATCCCGGGCATCCGGCCGGGCCGTCCGACCGCGGAATATCTCGACTACGTGCTCACGCGGATCACGGCGCCGGGCTCCCTCTACCTCGGCCTGATCGCGCTGATCCCGATGGTCGCCTTCGGCCTCGTCGGGGCGAGCCAGAACTTCCCGTTCGGCGGTACCAGCATCCTGATCATGGTCGGTGTCGGGCTGGACACGGTGAAGCAGATCGAGAGCCAACTCCAGCAGCGTAACTACGAGGGCTTCCTGCGCTAGTGCGACTCGTGCTCGTGGGCCCCCCGGGAGCGGGCAAGGGGACACAGGCCCAGTTCATCGCATCGCACCTGTCCATCCCGAAGATCTCGACAGGTGACATCTTCCGTGCCAACGTGAGCGGCAACACCGAGCTCGGCCGCAAGGCCAAGGAGTACATGGACCGCGGCGACCTCGTCCCGGACGAGATCACGATCGCGATGGTGCGCGACCGGCTGGCCGAAGAGGACGCGCTGGAGGGCTTCCTCCTCGACGGCTTCCCCCGCAACGTTCCGCAGGCGGAGACGCTGAAGAAGATCCTCGCCGAGACCGACCGCAGGCTCGACGTAGTGCTCGAACTCGTGGTCGACGACGACGAGGTGGTCCGCCGCCTGTCGGGCCGTCGCACCTGCCGCAAGTGCGGTCGTATCTGGCACGAGGTCTTCGACCCGCCGACCAAGAGCGGCATCTGCGACGTCTGTGGCGGCGAGCTGTTCCAGCGCGACGACGACCGCGAGGAGACCATCCGGCATCGCCTGGAGGTCTACCAGGAACAGACCGCGCCCCTCGCGTCGTTCTATGCCGACGAGGGCATCCTGCTCGGCCTCGACGCCACCGGGCCCGTCGAGGACGTCACCGAGCGGGCGCTGGCCGCGCTTCGGCCGTTCACCGACTGACGCCGGCGGCCGCGGCCCGTTGGCGCCGCACGCCCACGGGCCGCGGCCACCCGCACACGGGCCGCCGCACGCCCATAAGAGCCGCCCTGGGCCGGGATCGGCCGGGAACGTCCCGGTCTCACCTGCGGAGCGATGAGTGTTCAAGAAGCGTAAGCCGTCCATCCAGATCAAGACGCCGGGCGAGCTGGCGGTGATGCGGGAGGCGGGCCTCGTGGTGGCCCGCACGCTGAAGCTGCTCACCGAGGCCGTCAAACCCGGCATCACCACCGCCGACCTGGACGCCATCGCCGAGGAGTCGATCCGCTCCGAGGGGGCGACCCCGTCGTTCAAGGGTTACCAGGGCTTCCCCGCGACGATCTGCACGTCGATCAACGACGAGATCGTGCACGGCATCCCGAGCACCGCCAAGGTGCTCCGGGAGGGCGACATCATCTCCATCGACTGCGGCGCGATCGTCGATGGCTGGCACGGCGACTCGGCCGTGACCGTGCCGGTCGGCGACATCACCCCCGAGCAACGACGGCTGCTGGAGGTGTGCGAGGAGGCACTGTGGCGCGGCATGGCGGCCGGCCGCGCCGGCGGCCGGCTGTCCGACATCGGGCACGCCGTCGAGTCGTACGTGCGCGCCCAGGGCGACTACGGGATCGTCGAGGAGTACGTCGGGCACGGGATCGGCACCGCGATGCACATGGACCCGGCGGTGCCCAACTACGGCGAGCCCGGCCATGGCCCGCACCTGGTGCCCGGCATGTGCTTCGCGGTAGAGCCGATGATCAACCTGGGTACGGCCGAGACGGTGCTGCTCGACGACGCGTGGACGGTCGTCACGGCCGACGGCCGGCACTCGGCGCACTTCGAGCACACCTACGCCGTCACCGAGAACGGCCCGTGGGTGCTGACGGCCCTCGACGGCGGAAAGGGCCGCCTCGGCGACTGACTGCCGTGGCCGCGCAGAGGCGCGGACGTACGAAAGCGCCCGGGGAACGCGTACTTTTGAGTAAAGGAGTAGCGGCTCCCCAGAGAGGACCACGATGGCGCTCAATCCTGAGATGCGGGCCTCCGACGCGGATCGCGATCGGGTCGCCGCGGCGCTCCGGGAGCACTGCGCCCAGGGCCGGATCTCGGTCGAGGAGCTGAGCGAGCGCCTCGACAGCGTGTATCGCGCCCGCACGTTCGGCGAGCTGGAGAAGGTCACCAGCGATCTGCCCGAGCACGACATGTACGAGCTGCCGGTACCCGCCTCGCGCATCTCGACGCCGACGCCCCGGGTGCAGGCCCGGATCATGCGGTCGATAATGCGCAGGGTCTGGGCGGGCTACGTCACGATGAACCTGATCTGTTTCGGGGTCTGGCTCCTGATCGCCGTCTCGGTCGGCGCCTGGTACCCGTGGTTCCTCTTGTTCGCCGGGGCGTCGACCGCGGTGATGATAGCCGCGCAGTTCTTCGTACCCCGCGACGACGACCGCTGAACCGGCCGCCGCTGCGCCGGGCGTCGCCGCCCGGGCGCACCGCCCGTACGTGGCACCGCTGCGCGGGGCACGGCTGCGCGGGGATGACCGTGCGGGCACGGCCATAGGCGGCGCCGTCTCGCCGATCGCGCCGATTTCGCATCGCCGTGGCGGTTGACGTACACTCTCTTGTCGGTCACGTGTCGGCTCGTTGCCTCATGCCCAGGCGGGGGTTGGCCACGCTGGCCGATCTCCTGACGAACCGAGCAGCGAAGCGCGGAGGACATGCCCAAGAAAGAAGGGGCCATCGAGATCGAGGGCACCGTCGTCGAGTCACTTCCGAACGCCATGTTCCGGGTGGAGCTCGACAACGGGCACAAGGTCCTCGCCCACATCAGCGGCAAGATGCGGATGCACTACATCCGGATCCTGCCCGATGACCGGGTGGTCGTGGAGCTGAGTCCCTACGACCTGAGCCGCGGCCGGATCGTCTACCGATACAAGTAACACCCACTGGGGTTGCCTTCCCCGCGTATAGTCGAAGGAGCCGCCAGGGCGACGATGTCGTCATGGCCTCCATCGGCTCGGCAGCGCGGGGGTGACCCTGCTGAAGGAGACCCAGTGAAGGTCAAGCCGAGCGTTAAGAAGATCTGCAGCAAGTGCCGCGTCATCCGGCGCCACGGCCGGGTGATGGTCATCTGCGACGACCCGCGCCACAAGCAGCGCCAAGGCTGAGGAGCGAGCC
>JBEHYF010000140.1:0-14674 GCA_048498315.1 Actinomycetota bacterium | reverse complement strand
CCGGCTCGGCGCCGCCGGTGGGCAGGTCGATCCAGCGCACCACGCTGGTCTTGCCGGCGTGGTCGGTGTAGGTCTGCAGGGCCTTGAAGTACAGCTTGCCCGTGTCGGTGGGCAGCGGGCCGAGCAAGATCCAGAACTGCTGGAACCGCCCCGGCTGGATCCTCCCGCCGGACCAGGTGATGGCGGTGACCGCCTCGGTCACCGGGCCGTCGTCGGTCTGGATCGGCGTGCTCAGGCGGCCCTTGGTCACCTGGACGCTCCAGCCGGGCACCGGCTGCACCGACACCGAGGCGATCGGATGGTCCGCGGGCAGATACAGCTGCACCTTGGTGGTGTCGGCGTCCGCTTGCTCGTTCGGCACGCGGACGCTGAACGCCCCGTACCCGCCCGGCTCGGCGGTGATCGGATCGATGGTGACGTGCGCCGCGGCCGGCAGCGCCGTCGCGACGACGGCGGCCGCGACGATTCCGGCGCCCGCCAGCACGCGCGCGGCGGTATGGGCAACAGACACGATGCTCCTTGGGGGAGGGCATGCCGAACGGGAGACGGCATGCAGGAATGGCAGGGGACGGCGACCACGCCCCGTCCTCGTGCCGAAGGCATCGCGGCGCCCGGCCGCAGCATGCGCGGCCGGGAACGCGCACCCAGACCCGTGAAGGTCGCGTGCGCCCGTACGGGACCGTGGTCAGCCGGAGGTACCGAAGGCGACGTCCGCGCCGTGAGGAGGGCCGCGCCGTACCACGACGTGACGCAACACGATCCAGGCGGGCGGCGCCTCGTTCTCGCCGCGGCGACGCCGCCGGCAGGTGCGGCCGTCCGGGACCGGGCCGGTGCCCGCCAGCACGACGATGACGCCGAGCGCCCGCCGGGCCAGCGCGCCCGCCAGCACGCCCAAGACGCGCCACAGCACCCGCTCCCCCGCGTACAGCCACAGCGCCGCCAGTACCCCGGCCAGGGCGTGGGCCGCCGGCATGCCCAGCGCCGATCCGCCGCCCGGTACGGCGGCCGGACTGGAACCCGCGACGGCGCGCATACCGTCGTGCATCGGCAGCGCCGGCCGCGCCGGCGCCGATCCGGGCGTGCCGGCCCAGGAGAACCATTCATGCAGGCAGAACTGGGTGACCTGGACCGCGAGCAGGATCCACCACAGCGACCGCCGCCGGCCCGCCAGGCAGTACCCGATCCCCGTCACCCCGGCCACGGCGACCCAGCCCGCCCACAACGGCGCCGGCCGCGACGCCATCAGGTCATGGCCCGCCAGCGACACCACGACGCACACCCCGGCGAAAGCCCCGGCGCGCATCAGACGGAACCAACCCGGCGGACGCATCACACCCCAACAACTACGACATGTAGTACACGGCAGGCTACACCCCGGCACCCGGACCGCCCCGTCCGGGAGCACGCCACATCCTGCGGGTACCCGCACCTGGCCCGGATCGCGAACTCGCCGGCATCCAGAAGACGGCAGCCACCAATGCGGACACACCGCGAGCGACGCGCGGGTGGGTCACCGATGCAGCCGCCCGCCCTGCCGCCCTGGCAATAATCCGTGAGAGCGTGGATGCCCGGAGCCGCGGGTGGCCTGCCCCGCCGGGGTGCTGATGAAGCTGTCGGCGATGCGCGCGTACATGCGGGCCCCGCACGATCGACGGCACCGTCGACCGTGACCTGCTGGACGCCGTGGGGATGACCGCCGCGGAGATGGAAGAGATGTACCGGCTGCTCGCGCTCGCCAAGTACGAGGAGCGGTACGTCGTCCCGGCCGCCCACCGCGAGGACGCCGCCGCCCTGTCCGCGCAGGCTGGCGGGTGCAGCCTGGACCGCGAGGGCGGCCCCGGCATGGCCGGCTTCCACCTGGCCGGCCGCGGCGTCGCCGGCCGCCGTACCGCCGCCGCACCCGTACGGCCGCCGAAGACGTTAGCAGCACCAGGTCCGTGCTGTCGCCCATGCCCAGGCCCTCCAGGAAGGTGGCGACGTAGGCGTACAAGATGGCGGGAGGCGGTTCCCGCCGTCGGTTTCACAGTCCCCCGCGACACCATGGGCGAGCCGGTATGCCGAGCGGTGGGCACCGTACGGGCCGGGTGCGTGGATGAACTCCGCGGGATCGGACCGCATGCGAGTCTGCTGTTCTCGCGGCTATCGGCCGATGAAGCCCTTGGCCTGCAGCCAGCTCTTCGCGACCTGGGCCGGATCCTGTCCCTTGATGTCGACCTGGGTGTTCAGCTCCTGCATGACGGAGTTGGTCAGGGCCTGCGAGATCGGCGCGATGACCTTCGCCACGTCAGGGTGGGCGTCGTAGACCGAGGCGCGAACGGTGAGAGCCGGGTTGTACACGGGGAAGAAGTGCTTGTCGTCGTCGAGGACGGTCAGCCCGAGCCCCTTGATGCGACCGTCGGTTGCGAAGGCCTCCCCGAAGTTGCACGGCTTGCCCTTGGACACGGAGTTGTAGATGGCGCCCTCGTCAAGGGTTGCCAGATCGCCCGAGGGCACCTTGAAGCCGTACGCCTTCTCCAGGCCGGGCAGGCCATCGCTGCGGCTGACGAACTCACTGGCCACGCAGAGGGAGGCCTTGGCCGGATCGGTGCCCACCAGCCGGGCGTAGTCGGAGAGGGTCCGTACTCCCAGCTGCTGGGCCGTGGTGGCCTTGACGGCGAGTGTGTAGGTGTTGTTGAACGGCGCGGGCGCCAGCCACCTGATGTGGTTCTGCGCCAGGTCTCGCTGCGCGACGGCCTGGTACTGCCGGGTGGGGTCGGTGATCGGTTTGGTCTGTTTGAGGTAGCTGATCCAGGCGGTCCCGGTGTACTCCCAGTACATGTCGATGTCACCGGAGGTCAGGGCGGTACGGACCGTGTTGCTCCCCGACAGGCCGCACTTCTCGCGGGTGGTGGCGCCGGCCGATCGCAACGCGAGGCTGGTGATGTGGCAGAGGATCTCCTGCTCGGTGAACTCCTTGGAGCCGACGGTGAAGGTGGCCCCTTTCAGGGACGCTCCCTGGGCAAGGCTGCCTGCCTTGGCGTCGGTGGTCGTCGTGCTGAGCGAGCAGCCGGCGGCGGCCGCGGTGACGAGCGCGGCGGTGAGGGTGGTGCGGAGGGGGCGCCGCATGGGCAGTGAACGCATGGTTGTCTCCTCTGAGTGAATTCACAGGCCGCGGGGGCGCAGGAAGCGTTCCGCCAGTCCGGCGAGCCAGTCGATGGCCATGGCGAGCACGGCGGTCAGGACACTGCCGGTGAGCAGGACGGGGATCCGGTTGAGCTTGATCCCGATGTCGATGAGGGTGCCCAGGCCGCCCGCGTTGGTGAAGGCGGCCAGCGTGGCGGTGCCGACATTGACGATCAATGCGACGCGGATGCCGGCGAGGATGACCGGGACGGCGAGCGGGAGCTCGACGCGGAAGAGCACCGCGGTCTTGGTCAGGCCCATGCCGCGTCCGGCATCGATCAGTGCGCGGTCCACCTGGCGCAGGCCGACCATGGTGTTGCGCAGTACCGGGAGTACCGAATAGAGCACCAGCGCGATCACGGCCTCCTGGAAGCCGATGCCCACGGTGACGGCCAGCAGTACCAGGACCCCGATGGAGGGTACCGCCTGCCCGACGTTGGCCAGCGCGAGCAGTGGCGTCCCGAACGCCCGTAGCCGCGGCCGGGTGAGCAGGACGCCGAGAGGGATCGCGATCGCGATGACCAGCACGGTCGATGCGGCGACCAGCTCGACGTGCTCGATCAGCCGCTGGGTGATGATCTGACGGTTGATCGACCGGCGCTCGATGCTGTCGAGCCGCAGGCTATGCAGCCAGGCGAACAGCGCCGCGCAGACGACCACGAGGAAAGCGGGCATGGCCAACAGGCCGGACAGCGCGCGGAAGCCGCCGCGCGGCCCGGCGTTCTCCGGCTCCGTGGGCGTGCGGGAGACCGGGCGCTGGTTGAGAGCGGACGTCGCCATCAGGGTTCTCCGGCAAGGTGCGCGGACTCGGCGGTCGCGGCGGCGTGCGGGCTGTTCTCCCGGATCACCAGCGACCACGGCAACCGGCCGATGACCTGACCGCGCTCGTCGGTCACGGCGGCGACGTCCGCGCCGGCGCGTAGCATCGCGTCGAGCGCGTCGTGCAGGGTCTGGTCCACACGCACGACGGCGACGCCATCGGGCGTGCGAACCTCCGGATGGCCGCCGCCTTGCGGCGGTAGCCAGCGTTGCGGATGCCCGACCTCGTCCACGAGCAGGGCGGGCACGCCGCTCGACGATCGGTCGCCGGTGCGCACGACGTCGACCGGTTCGAGGGCCATGGCCCCGACGCGCCGCAGCCCCAGGCGGCGCACCGCGGCGCCGCCGCCCACGAAGGAGGCGACGAACTCTCCGGCAGGCTCGCCCAGGATCGCGGACGGGGTGTCGTACTGGGCCAACCGGGCTCCGTCGCCGAGGATGGCGATCCGGTCACCGAGCTTGATGGCTTCGGCGACGTCGTGGGTGACGATCACGATCGTCTTGCGGATGCGGGCCTGCAGGTTGAGGAACTCGTCCTGGAGACGGTCCCGGGTGATCGGGTCGATCGCGCCGAACGGCTCGTCCATCAACATCACGGGCGGGTCGGCCGCCAGCGCTCGGGCGACGCCCACACGCTGCTGCTGGCCGCCGGAGAGCTGCTTGGGGTAGCGCCGCCGGTACTTCGCCGGCTCCAGGCCGACGAGGTCGAGCAACTCGTCGACACGGGCGTTGATCCGCTTTTTGTCCCAGCCGAGGGTCCGCGGGATGATGCCGATGTTCTCGGCGATGGTCATGTGGGGGAACAGCCCGACCTGCTGGATGACGTAGCCGATGCGGCGGCGCAGCCGGTCGGGGTCGACGCGGGTGACGTCCTCGCCGTCGAGGACGATCCTGCCGCTGCTCGGCTCGATCAGCCGGTTGATCAGGCGCAGGGTCGTGGTCTTGCCGCAGCCGGAGGGCCCGAGAAGAACGACGATCTCTCCCGCGTTGATGTCCATCGACAGTTCGCGGACCGCAGCCGTGGCCTGGCCGGGGTAGTGCTTGCTGACCCGGTCGAGCCGGATCATCACGTCGGCGGTGTCAGTCACGGATGCCTCGCGAGGTGGTCAGTCGGGACACGATGACGAAGAACAGATCGAGTACGAGCGCGAGTAGGGCGACGCCGAGGGTTCCGGCGAGTGCATCGTTGAGCGCGTTCGCCCCGCCGATCCGAGCCAGCCCGTTGAAGATCACTTGTCCCAGCCCGGGGCCGCTGACGGCGGCGGCGATCGCCGCGATCCCAACGATCATGATGGTGCTGACGCGGATTCCGGTGAGGATGACCGGCCATGCCAGCGGCAGCCGCACGTGCAGCAGCCGGCGCCACCGGCCGAGCCCCATGCCCAGGGCGGCGTCCTCGACCGAGGCGGGCACCGATCGCAGCCCGGTGATGGTGTTACGCAGGATCGGGAAGATCGCGTACAGCACCAAGGCGGTGATCGTCGGCCCGAGGCCCAGCCCGAACAGCGGGATCAGCAGCCCGAAGAGCGCGAACGACGGGATGGTGAGCATGGTCCCGGTCACCGTCAGCGCGACGCGGCAGGCCCGTGGACGACCCTCGACGGCGGCCCCGACCGTGATCCCGATCGCGGTAGCGATCCCGACCGCGATCAGGACCACCTCGGCGTGCTGGGTGGTCATCACGGCAAGGTCACGCCACCGCTGCGAGAGGTACTCGGTGAAACTCACGGCGACCTCCTGCGTTCGATGCCGTGCCCGTGGCGGTCACGGCGCCGTGGGGGACGGCGGGGCACAGGTGGACGACGGATCCAGCGTGCGGCCCAGGAAGTCATCGATCATCTCCACCACCTTCTTGAAGGTCGGGTCGTCGTCGAACATCCACTCGGTGTGGCCACGGCCTTCAAGGAACTCCAGGCGCTTGGGTTCGGCGGCGTGCTCGTACAGAGACTCGGCTTCGACCGGCTTGTGCAGTTCGTTCTTGGCGCCGTGCACGATCAGCAGCTCGCGCGGCGTGATGCGGTGCACGACCTTCTCGGGGGAGAACCGCAGCAGATAGTCGGCCGATTCGAGCGTGACACCGGTGCCGAACCCCGGCGCCTTGTACAGCTCCTCGCCGACGTAGTCGTCGGTCCGGTCGTCGAGGTCGAGGCGTACGATGTCCCAGGGGTCGGTGATCTCGGAGCGGCCGTGGACGCTGCGGTGCGCCCGGTCGGCCTCGATTCGCCGCAGCAGGCTGGACCACGAGGCGTCGTCGTGCATGTTCCGGGTCGAGCGCAGGCCGTCGGCGATTCCGTTCAGGCAGACCACGGCCCGGACGCGCGGATCATCCGCGGCCTCGACGACGACGACTCCACCGCCCAGCCCCCAGCCGAGGAGAGCCAGCCGGTCCACGTCAACGCCGTCGGCCGCGGTCAGCCGGTCGACGGCGGCACGGACGTCTTCGACCCACTCTTGGGGGACCAGCCGGCCGCGTTCGCCCTCGCTCAGCCCGAATCCGCGGTAGTCGAAGGCGAGCACCGCGTAGCCCAGCGGATTGAGCGCGCGGGCGAACCGCTCCGGATGAATGATCTTCTGTCCCTGGTAGCCGGAGCAGGCGATGATGACCGGGTACGGCGAACCTGCCCCGCCGTCGTCCGGCAGATGCAGGTCGGCGTCCAGGCGCAGCCCGTTGGAGAAGAACGGCAGGGGACGGCTGGTCACGAAGTCCTCCGAGCGTGGTGGGTGGTGGCCGGGTCGTCCGGTTGCGACGAGCCCAGCGCTTGTGAAAGGTGATCGGCGGCCGCCTTCACCTCACGGGCGGCGGCGGTGAGGCTGCTGCCGAGGCGAAGGCGGAACTTGGGGGCGGAGATGTTCAGCGCGGCGATCGTGCGACCACGGAAGTCGCGCACGGGAGCAGCGGCGCCGACCAGCCCCGCCTCGAACTCGTCGATGGTCATGACGTAGCCGCGGCGGCGGTCGGCGTTCAGGCGGGCCAGTAGCTCACGGACGTTGCGCGGGGCGTTGGGGCCGGCGGCGGTGAGTTCTGCGCCGTTCAGGAGCGACTCGATCTCGGCGTCCGTCCGGTCGAACAGCAGGGCGCGTCCGGAAGACGTACAGTGCAGCGGCGTGGTGCGGCCCACCCATCCGGTGGCCTGAATGGCCCGCGCCGGGCTCTCGGACAGCAGGGTGAGCACCTGCCCGCCTTCGAGCACGGACAGATGCGCGCGTTCGCCGACACGGGCCACGAGCTTCCGCAGCACCTGCGGGGCGAGCGCGAGCAGGTGCTGGTCGGCCGCGCTGGCGGCCAGCAAGAACAGCCGAGGGCCCAGCCGGTAGCGCAGGCTGTCGGGATCACGGACGACAAGACCGGTCTCGGCGAGTGTCTTCAGCGTTCGGGAGACCTGGCTCTTCTCCCGGTTCACCAGGCGGGCGATCTCCATCACGCCCATGCCCTGACCGGCGGTGCCCTCCTGCGAGCCGAGCACCTTCAAGATCGCGATTGCTCGGTGCAGGCTGGTCGATCCCTCGTCTGCCATGCCGGGATACTGGCGTGGACATTACGGCGACACAATCCCGGTTGCTGTATATGCAACAAAATCCCAACGGATTGCCCTGACCTGCGGAGTGGCCACCGCGGATACGGGCGAGTTGCTCCAGGCGTACCGGTGGTTGCGCATCTGCCCGCCGGTGCGGTAGCGAAGGCGGACCCGATGAAGGAGAGCACATGCGGATCGCGTTGGCGCAGGTGGACTGCGTGTTGGGAGAGGTCGAGGCGAATCTCGAACAGGCCCGCGACCGGATCGCCGACGCGCGCGCTCAGAACGCCGATCTCCTGGTCCTGCCCGAGCTGTCCCTGCACGGCTACCGGCTCGGCGAGGTCGGCGATCGTTCGATTCCGGCCACGGACCCGCGGCTGGCCGCGCTGGCCGGCGCGGGTACGGACGTGCTGGTGGGATTCCACGAGGACGGGGGAGTGCGCACGTACAACAGCGCGGCCTACCTGAGCTCGGACGGGCCGCGACACGTGCACCGCAAGCTGTACCTGCCCAACTACCTGGTGTGGGAGGAACGCAAGCACGCCGGCCCGGGCCAGGCGATGCGGGCGTTCGACACCTCGTTCGGCCGCATGGCCACACTGATCTGCAACGACGCGTGGATTCCGGTGCTGCCCTGGCTGGCCGTTCAGGACGGCGCCGAGGTGCTCTTGATCCCCACGAACAGTGCGACCGGTCTCGGGCCGGAACGGCTGGACACAATCGACTACTGGCACGACCTGCTGCGGTTCATCGCGCGCATGCAGCAGTGCTGGGTGGTGTTCTGCAACCGGGTCGGCACCGAGGCCGGCGCGCGCTTCTGGGGCGGCTCACGGGTCATCGCGCCGGACGGCGAGGTCGTCGCCCAGGCGCCGTTGTTCGAGCCCGCCCTGGTCGTCGCCGACATCGACGTGGCGGCCGCCCGCCGGCACCGCCGTGAGATCCCGCTCCTGGCCGAGGCCCGCCTCGGCCTCATCGAGCGCGAACTCGGCCGGCTCATCCGCGAGGGCGGCGATGCGTAGACCTGTTGCACCATGAGCAACGGGCGTTGCGCGATTTCGCGGTTCTGGTCAGGCTGACCTCCGTGTTCGACCTCCATGTACACGCCGCGCCGGATGTGTGGGAGCGCCGCGGCGACGATGTCGCGATCCTGCGCTCGTACGCCGAGGCGGGTTTCGCCGGCTGCGTTCTCAAGGGTCACTACGACGCCACGGCAGGCCGTGCGGCCGCCGCCGGGGCCGGCCTGGGGATACGCGTGTACGGCGGGCAGGTCCTCAACCAGCACGCGGGCGGGATCAACCCGGCAGCGGTGGCCGCCGCCTTGGCGATGGGCGCCCGGGTGATCTGGATGCCCACCGCGGACGCGCACACCCAGGCCGCCGCCGGGCTGCCCCGGCTGTGCCATGGGCGACCCGGCCTGGCCGGCACCACCTATGCCATCCCTCCCGTCGACTGGTCCGTCGAGGACCCCGTGCGCCGGATCCTGGCCCTGACCGCCGAGGCGGACGCCGTGCTCGCCACCGGCCACCTCTCCACCGCCGAGGCGGCCTGGCTCATCCCCGAGGCGCGGCGGGCCGGCGTGTCGCGGCTGCTGCTGACGCATCCGTCGTACACCGTGCCGGCGATGACCGCCCGCGACGCCGCCGCGCTGGCCGCCCAGGGCGCCTACGCCGAGGTCACCGCCTACCAGTTGCTCCACCAGCCGAACTGTGACGCCGCCCGCCTGGCGGCCTTCATCACCGAGGTCGGCTACGACCGGGTGGTGCTCTCCTCCGACGCCGGCCAGCCCGACAGCCCTGCCCCGCCCCAGGCCCTGTGGCGGCTCATCGACGCGCTGGCCGGCGAAGGTCTCGACCGCTCCGCCCTCATCGCCTGCGCCTCGGAGATCCCCGAGCGCCTCGTCACCCCCTGATCCGAGTGAAAAGGCGTCCCCGTGACCCCCGAGATCGACACCGCCGGCCTCGCCCGGCTGCTCCGCCGGACCATGTGCGGCGACGTGCACGACGACGCCGCCACCCGTGCCCTGTACGCCTCTGACGCCTCCAACTACCGGCAGGTCCCGCTGGCCGTCGTCGCCCCGCGCGACACCGACGACGTCATCGCCGCGACCGCCGCGCGCCGAGAGTACGGCGTACCGCTCACGCCGCGCGGCGCGGGCACGAGTGTCGCCGGGAACGCCTGCGGGTCCCGGAATCGTCATGGACATGCGCCGATACCTCGACCGCGTCCTCTCCATCGATCCGGACACCCGGACCGCGTGGGTCGAGCCAGGGATCATACTGAACTCCCTGCAGGCCGCCGCAGCCGGATACGGGCTGCGGTTCGGCCCGGACCCGTCCGCTCATGCACGCGTCACGCTCGGCGGCGTGATCGGCAACAACGCGTGCGGCTCCCACTCGGTCGCCTTCGGCACCACCGCCGACAACGTCACGGAACTCGCTCACCGATCAGGCGCTCGGCTTGGTGACGGTCAGGCGCTCGGCTTGGTGACGGTCAGGACGGCCGACAGCTCCTCAGCGATCTGCTTGAGGGCCGGGACGACCTCGCTGTAGCGCGCCTCGGTGAGGCGCACGGACGGGCCGGAGATCGAGATCGCGGTCATTGCCGGCCCGCCGGGTACCGGGACCGCGATGCAGCGCACACCGATCTCCTGCTCGTTGTTGTCCACGGCGTAGCCCAGCTCGCGAATTCGTCGTAGCTGCCGCAGGAGTACAACGGGCTTGGTGATCGTGTACTCAGTGTGCGCCGGCATGCCCGTGCGCATCAGCCGGTCGGTGACCTGGTCCTCGGGCAGTTGGGCCAGTAGCGCCTTGCCGACCGCGGTGCAGTGCGGCAGAACGCGCCGTCCGACCTCGGTGAACATCCGCATCGAGTGCTTTGACGGCACCTGCGCCACATAGACGATCTCGTCGCCGTCGAGCATCGCCATGTTCGCGGTCTCGCCTATGTCATCGACCAGATGCGCAAGGTACGGTCGCGCCCAGGTGCCGAGCAGCCTGCTGGACGTCTCGCCGAGCCGGATCAGCCGCGGCCCGAGTGCGTAACGCCGCGATGCCCCCTGGCGCACATAGCCAAGGTTGACCAGGGTCCGGCTCAAGCGGTGGATCGTGGGCAGCGGCAGGCCCGAACTTTCGGACAGCTGGCTCAGCGTAACCTCACCGCCCGCGTCGGCCATGTGTTCGAGCAGCTGAAAGACGCGTTCGATGGACTGCACGCTGCCGGACCTGACCGGCTCGCCGTTCCTGGGCGCCATACGAAGCCTCCAACGGGGGCGACCTTTTCATGATGCGGAAAACTCCTCTCACTATACCCTGCGATCAGGGCGGGTCGAGGGGTGCCGTCCTTCCGGAATATGAAAGTCATAGAAGGGCCTGCCCGCCTGTCGCATGGCTGCGGGTGTACGGGTGCGCCGACGGTGATGTGTTCGATGAGTCGGCCACCAGCGTGGGCGCTCGCCGGTTTCGCAGTCCTTGTCCTGGGCCGCGGCGGCCTCGACCCTTGACCCGCCCAACCCAGCGCTTTACAGTGTTTTCGTATGTCAAAATAACTTTTCCATAATGCGGAAGAAGATCATGACGTTCCACGACCTTCGGCTGGATGTGAACTGTTCGATCCTGTTCACCGAGTTGCCCCTGCTCGAGCGCCCGCAAGCCGCTCGCGCGGCGGGCTTCGGCGCGGTCGAGTTCTGGTGGCCGTTCCCCGACGCCGTGCCCGCCGACGCGGACGTGGACGCCTTCGTAGGCGCGCTGGACGACGCCGGTGTGCAGCTGGTGGGGCTGAACTTCTTTGCCGGCAACATGCCCGAAGGTGACCGCGGTGTGGCGTCATGGCCGGGCCGCGAGCGGGAGTTCCGGGACAACGTCGCGGTCGTCGTGGAGATCGGAGAGCGGACCGGCTGCCGCGTGTTCAACGCGTTGTACGGGAACCGGATCACAGGCACCGCGCCTGCCGCGCAGGACGACCTGGCGGCGGAGAACCTGGCGATCGCCGCCGATGCGGTCGCGCGCATCGGCGGCACCGTGGTGGTCGAAGGGGTCAGCGGCCCGCAGCCTTATCCCCTGCGCACCGCCGCTGACGCGTTCGCGGTGATCGACCGGATCGGCCGGGACAATGTGCGCTTTCTCGCCGACCTGTACCACCTCACGGTGAACGGCGACGATCTGGAGAAGGTGATCAGCGATTACGCGGCGCGTATCGGCCATGTGCAGATCGCGGACGCCCCTGGACGGCATGAGCCCGGCACGGGCGAGCTGGATCTCGATGGTCACCTTGTCAAGCTTCATCGGGCCGGGTATCGCGGCTGGGTCGGGCTGGAGTACGTGCCCTCCGGCCCCAGTGCCGACAGCTTCTGGTGGATCCAAAAGGAGGCACGCATATGACGACCGTCGGTTTCATCGGTCTAGGGATCATGGGCGGCCCGATGGCCGCCAACCTCGTCACGGCCGGTTTCGATGTCATCGGCTACAACCGCAGCACACCGGCGATAGAGAAGCTGGTGGCCGCGGGCGGGCGGGCCGCACGCAGTGTCGCGGAGGCCACGCGTGATGCGGACGTCGTCATCACGATGGTGCCCGACTCGCCCGACGTGGAGGCCGTGGTCCTCGGCGAGGACGGTGTGCTGGCCAGCGCCGCGGCGGAGCTGTTGCTCATCGACTGCAGCACGATCCGCCCGGACGTCTCCAGGAAGGTCGCCGAAGCTGCGGCCGGGCGTGGTGTCAGAGCGCTCGACGCGCCGGTCAGCGGTGGCGAGCAGGGCGCCATCGACGGCACGCTCTCAATCATGGTCGGCGGTGCGGTGGCCGACTTCGAGGCGGCCAGACCAGTGCTGGACGCCATCGGGAAGACCGTGGTGCACGTCGGCCCGGCCGGATCCGGGCAGACGGTGAAGGCCGCGAACCAGCTCATCGTCGCGGGCACCATCGAGCTCGTCGCCGAGGCGATCGTCTTCCTCGAGGCGTACGGTGTGGACACCGAGGCGGCCATCCGCGTGCTCGCCGGAGGGCTGGCCGGAAACGCGATCCTCGAGCGCAAGGCCGCCGGAATGCTGCGCCGGGAGTTCACGCCGGGATTCCGGCTCGAACTCCATCACAAGGACCTGGGAATCGTACAGGCCGCGGCGCGCGAGGCAGGCGTCGTGATCCCTCTTGGCGCGGCCGTCTCCCAGCTGGTCGCCGCCCTTGTCGCGCGGGGCGACGGCGCTCTTGACCATTCCGGCCTCCTCAAGCTCGTCCAAGAGCTCTCCGGCCGCTGACTCTCTGGAGATACCGATGCCCCGAATGACCGCCGCGCGTGCCGCGGTTGAGATCTTGAAGCGCGAAGGCGCCGCGCACGCGTTCGGCGTGCCCGGTGCCGCGATCAATCCCTTCTACGCCGCGCTGCGCGAGGCCGGCGGAATCGACCACGTCCTGGCCCGGCACGTCGAGGGCGCGTCGCATATGGCCGAGGGGTACACCCGTGCGAGGCACGGCAACATCGGCGTGTGCGTCGGTACATCCGGCCCGGCCGGCACCGACATGATCACCGGGTTGTACTCCGCGTCCGCCGACTCGATCCCGATCCTGTGCGTCACCGGGCAGGCGCCGGTCGCCCGGCTGCACAAGGAGGACTTCCAGGCGGTGGACATCGTGAGCATCGCCAGACCGCTGACGAAGATGGCGATGACGGTGCTCGAACCGGCCCAGGTACCCGGGGCGTTCCAGCAGGCGTTCCACCTCATGCGCTCGGGCCGACCCGGCCCGGTGCTGATCGACCTTCCGGTCGACGTGCAGCTCGCCGAGATCGAGTTCGACCCGGATACGTACCGGCCGCTGCCCGTGCACAAGCCGGCCGCGACCCGGGCGCAGATCGACAGGGCGCTCGACCTGCTCGATGCCGCCGAACGCCCGCTGATCGTGGCCGGCGGCGGGATCATCAACGCCGACGCCGCCGCCCTGCTGGTGGAATTCGCGGAACTGACCGGCGTACCCGTGATCCCAACGCTGATGGGATGGGGCGCGATCCCCGACGACCACCCGCTGATGGCCGGCATGGTCGGCCTGCAGACCTCCCACCGCTACGGCAACGCGACGTTCCTTGAATCGGATTTCGTGCTCGGCATAGGCAACCGCTGGGCCAACCGGCACACCGGTGGTCTGGACACCTACCGGAACGGCCGCACGTTCGTGCACGTGGACATCGAACCCACCCAAATCGGCCGGGTGTTTCCTCCTGACTATGGCATCGTGTCCGACGCCCGCGTCGCACTGGAGTTGTTCGTCCGGGCCGCCCGCGAGCGAAAACAACGCGATCGCAGCGCCTGGGCGCAGAGCTGCCAGGAACGCAGGCGCACCCTGCTGCGGCGCACGCACTTCAACGACGTCCCGATCAAGCCTCAGCGGGTGTATGAGGAGATGAACCGCGCGTTCGGTCCGGACACCCGCTATGTGACCGCGATCGGCCTGTCGCAGATAGCGGCGGCACAGTTCCTCCACGTCTACCACCCGAGGAACTGGATCAACTGCGGCCAGGCCGGCCCGCTGGGCTGGACCGCACCGGCCGCCCTGGGCGTGGTCACAGCCGACCCGACCACACCCGTGGTCGCATTGTCCGGCGACTATGACTTCCAGTTCATGATCGAGGAACTGGCCGTCGGTGCGCAATTCAACCTGCCGTACATACACGTCGTGGTGAACAACGCCTACCTCGGGCTGATCCGCCAGGCGCAACGCGGGTTCGACATGGACTACTGCGTACAACTGTCGTTCGACAACGTGAACTCTCCCGAGACCGGCGGATACGGCGTCGACCACCTGAAGGTGGCAGAAGGGCTGGGATGCAAGGCGATCCGGGTGGAGCAACCGGACGACATCCTGCCCGCACTGGAGAAGGCGAAGATGCTCATGGCGGAGTTCCATGTACCGGTCGTGGTGGAGATCATCCTCGAACGGGTCACCAACATCGCCATGGGCACCGAGATCGATGCCGTCGCCGAGTTCGAGGAACTCGCGTCGTGCCGGGAACACGCCCCGACCGCCGTCGCCTTGCTCGACTGAGTCCCGCGGACCCACCGCCGGGTCCTGGCATCAAGCTCCGCCAGGGCACCGATGCCGGGGCGGGCATGATGCAGGCGCTCGGGCCCGGCTGTCCGGCGTGGACGGCCACGCCGGGCGGCCGGCCCGGGGATTGGACGACCACGCCCCTCC
>JBEHYF010000139.1:0-14679 GCA_048498315.1 Actinomycetota bacterium | reverse complement strand
CGCCCATCCGGTCGGTCAGCGCCCGCAGCCTCCGCAGGCAGTCAGCGTCCAGAGTGAAGATCGCGGCAGGGAGCAGCCCGGACTCCAGGACCCGCCGTACCTCGAGAAGCTCCTGCAGATCGGAGCGGCTGGGCATGGCCACGAGGGCGAGCCGCCGGCCGAAGACCGCTGGGTCGAACCCGACCAGGCGGCGCCGCGCGCCCTGCCGGCCGTCGACGACACCGAGTGCCTGCAGCCCGCGGAGTGCCTCCCTCACGCTCGGGCGTCCGACCGCCAGGCGGGTCGCCAGTGCCGGCTCCGACGGAAGCGCATCGCCCGGTCGCAGGCCGAGATCGCGGAACAGGACGACGAGCCGCACCTGCAGGTCGTCCTCGGCGAACGTCCGCCTGGTCGTGGCATCGCGCCACGGGCGGGCGTGCGCGCCGCCTGCGACCATCGCAAGTCACTCCCCTTATCGACCAACTTGTAAGACAAGTCAGATTTCAGGCATCGGGATGTATGCACCGAATTTCCTGGTTGCGGAAACGTTAGGAGGAGACGATCGTAGCTGTCAACAGTGTGAGCAGATAGAAATGCGGTAACTTGTAAGACAAGCTGTCTTTTGGCGGCCCTCCATCGCATCCGTTCCGACGTGAGCCGCGTCGCCCGGACGACGTCCCTGCATACGCGAAGCCGCCGTCGCGGGCGCGCAGGGCGCCCCGACGGCGGTGACGGACCAGGCTCAGCGGGGTCACTCGGCCGCTTTGTGGGCAGGTCGTCAATCGCCCGATCTACGTCGTGATGGCCGTGATCGTCGATGGCCACCGCGATATCCTTGGTATCTGGGCCGGCCATGGCGCGCCTGCTGACGGCGCGAGGTCAGTACTCCAGTCCGGCGCCCGAGGTGGCGGGAGTCTCTTACTCTTCCTCTGGTTTATCGGCGATGACGGCCTCCGTGGTCAGGAACATGCCCGCGATGGATGCGGCGTTCTGCAGTGCGGATCGGGTGACCTTGGTGGGGTCGATGATCCCGGCGTCCACCATGTCGACGTACTCGCCGGTGTCGGCGTTGAAGCCGTACCCGGGTTCAAGCGTTCTGACCTTTTCCACCACCGTGCCGCCCTCCAGACCCGCGTTGACGGCGATCTGCCGGAGCGGTTCGGTGAGGGCGCGGCGCACCACCTGCGCGCCGGTGGCCTCGTCCTCCGTCAGGTCGAGCTGGTCGAACACGGTGCCTGCCACCTGCATAAGCGCGACGCCACCACCAGGAACGATGCCCTCTTCCACAGCCGCCCTGGCGTTGCGGACGGCGTCTTCGATGCGGTGCTTGCGCTCCTTGAGCTCGACCTCGGTGGCCGCGCCCGCCTTGATGACGGCGACACCGCCGGCGAGTTTGGCCAGGCGCTCTCGAAGTTTCTCCCGGTCATAGTCCGAATCAGCGCTTTCGATCTCGGTGCGGATCTGGTTGATCCGGGCCGCGATCTCGTTACTGTCCCCGGCGCCTTCGATGACGGTGGTCTCGTCCGTGGTGACCACGACCTTGCGGGCGCGGCCGAGCGCGTTCAGGTTGAGCCTGTCCAGCTTCAGCCCGATCTCGGCGCTGATGAGCTGTCCGGCGGTCAGGATCGCGATGTCCTCCAGCATGGCCTTGCGGCGGTCGCCGAAGCCTGGGGCCTTGACGGCCACGGACGTGAACGTCCCGCGGATCTTGTTGAGCACGAGGGTCGCCAGGGCCTCACCCTCGACGTCTTCGGCGATGATGACCAGCGGCTTGCCGGATTGCATCACCTTCTCCAGCAGCGGCAGAAGGTCGTTGACCGCGGAGATCTTCTGATCCGCGACCAGGATGTAGGGCTCGTCCAGGACGCACTCCATCCGTTCCGGATCGGTAATGAAGTACGGCGAGATGTAGCCCTTCTCAAAACGCATGCCCTCGGTCAGTTCGAGCTCCAGACCGAAGGTCTGGCTCTCCTCGACGGTGATGACGCCTTCCTTGCCGACCTTGTCCATCGCCTCAGCAATGATCTCACCGATCGCCGGATCCGCTGCAGAGATGGAGGCGGTGGCGGCGATCTGCTCCCTCGTCCGTACGTCCTGGGCGAGCTTGGACAATTCCTGGCTCACCTGCTCCACGGCGGCATCGATGCCTCGTTTGAGATCCATCGGATTGGCCCCGGCGGCGAGGTTCCGCAGGCCTTCGCGTACCAGCGCCTGAGCCAGCACGGTCGCCGTCGTCGTGCCGTCACCGGCCACGTCGTCGGTCTTCTTGGCGACCTCCTTGACCAGCTCCGCGCCGATCTTCTCCCAGGGGTCCTCCAGCTCGATCTCCTTGGCGATCGAGACACCGTCGTTGGTGATCGTAGGCACACCCCATTTGTTCTCCAGCACCACGTTGCGTCCCTTGGGTCCGAGTGTGACCCGTACGGCATCGGCGAGCCGGTTCATCCCGCGTTCGAGGCCACGCCGCGCGTCTTCGTCGTACGCAATGATCTTTGGCATCAGCTTCACCTGCTCTACATGAGATGTACCTATTGGCGTACCTGCCCACCGGCACGGCAGGCCGGACGCCCCTTACCTCATCAGCAGTGAGGAATTACCGATCCCACTCCCTGGGCGGCGCTGCGGAGGCGAGAGCGCCGGCTCGACCGTGAGCGCTTGGGTGACCCGGCGCCGGCCAGAACGCTGCTCGGCGATGCGTCGTGTGGCAGTAGCGGTACCTCGCCGCGCGGGTTCGTGGCCTCGATCCGGCCCGCCGCCGGCGTCGATCAGTATTCACAGATGTGCCCGATGCAGCCGCCCGCGTAAGGGGTCGTGACCTGAATGGGGGGTTCCTTGCGTCGCTCGCCGAGAAAGGTGAGTACCTGACCCGGTTTGCTGCCGTAGCGGTAGGCGGTGATGCCTTTCGCGCCCGAGCGCCAGGCCTCGAAGTAGATCCTTTTCACGTCATCCACGGATGCCGATGCCGGCAGGTTCACCGTCTTGGACACGCCCGCGTCGATATGCCGCTGGACGGCGGCTTGCATCGCCAGGTGCGCCGAAGGGGAGATCTCGGTGGCCGTGACGAAGGCGCGCCGTACGTCCGCGGGGACGCGGCCATCGTCCGGGATGACTCCGGTGCCGGCAATGTCGGTCATGAGCTGCTCGGACCAGAACCCGCGTCGGCGGGCCGTGCGTTCGAACAGCGGGTTGATTTCAAGGAGGTGGCGGCCGAGCACCGAACGTACGTAGGCGATGGCGAACATCGGCTCGATGCCCGAGGTGGTCCCCGCGATGATCGAGATCGTGCCGGTCGGCGCGACCGCGGTCAGCTGCGCGTTGCGCAGCGGCGGCATGCCGCCTTTCGCGTAGCGGCTCTCATCGAACGCCGGGAAGGCGCCGCGTTCGACGGCGAGTTCGGCGGACGCCTGCCGGGCCGCCTCGGTGATCCGGCGGGCGATCTGGCCCGCCAGCCGGACGGCGTCCGCCGAGCCGTACGGCATCCGCAGCTCGGCCAGGAGTTCGGCCAGGCCCATGAACCCCAGCCCGATCTTGCGCGTGCGGCGTGCCGCGAAGTCCAATTCGGGGATCGGATAGCGATTGACCTCGATGACGTCGTCGAGGAACCGGACGGCGACCCGCACGCTCCTTGTGAGCCGCTCCCAGTCGAGGCGGCCGTCGGTGACGAACCGCGGGAGGTTCAATGAACCGAGGTTGCAGGACTCGTACGGCAGCAGCGGCACCTCGCCGCACGGGTTGGTGGCCTCGATCCGGCCTAGCGACGGCAGCGGGTTCGCCTCGTTGACGCGATCGGTGAACATCAGCCCCGGATCACCGGAGCGCCACGCCTGTGCGGCGAGGAGGTCGAACAGGCCGCCGGCGTCGATCTTCGCCGCCGCCCGCCCGGTACGGGGATTCACCAGCGTCCAGGTCTGGCCGGCCTCGGCGGCCCGCATAAAAGCGTCGTCGGCCGCCACGGACAGGTTGAAGTTCTCGAACCGGCCAGGCTCGGCCTTGGCCGTGACGAACGCGGCGATGTCCGGGTGTGAGGCGTCCAGCACCCCCATGTTGGCGCCCCGCCGCCGGCCTCCCTGGCGGATGATCTCGGTGGCCATGTCGAAGACGCGCATGAACGACACCGGGCCGCTCGCCCGGCCGTGGGTGGTGCCGACGACGTCGCCGGCGGGACGCAGGTGCGAGAAGGCGAATCCGGTTCCCCCGCCGGCCTGGTGGATGAGCGCTGTGTCCTTGACCGCCGTGAAGATCGACTCCAGGGAATCATCGACCGGCAGGACGAAACAGCCGGACAACAGCCCCAACTCGGTGCCCGCGTTCATCAGCGTCGGCGAGTTGGGCAAGAACTCCAACGCCCGCAGCATCCCGGCGAAGGCTTCGGCCCAGCGCGGCGAGGAACCTGGCCGGAGCCCCTCTTCCGCAGCCGCCACGTGACGGGCGACCCGTTCCATCATCTCGCCGGTCGACTCGAGGAGGGCTCCTGTCTCGTCGCGCCGCAGATACCGCTCCTTGAGCACCGCCGCGGCTTCGAGGCTGAGCTTGAGTTCATCCCGCACGCCCAGCATCCGTTTGGACTCGCGCAGTTCCGTACGCCGGGTCCGGTAGAGCACGTAGGCGCGTGCGACGTCGCCGGCGCCGACCGCCATGAGCACGCGCTCCACTGTGTCCTGCACATCTTCCACACCTGGCGCTCGGTCACCGAAGCATTCGGCCAGCGTGGCGAGGACTCGCTCGGTGGCGTCCTCCGCCAGGCGCGGATCAGCGTTCCCGGCCTCGGCCGCCGCGCGCTCGATCGCCTGTCGAATGCGATCCGGCTCGAACGGGATGACTGTTCCGTCCCGTTTACGAATCTCGCGGGGAAGGACTCTCATCGGCCTCACCTCTCACACCGCCCGCCCCCGACACGCCGTCGCACCCTGCTCCTGCGGGACGAGTTCCGCCGGCGTGCTGGGCCAGGGCGTCCCTCTTCCCATTCCCCGATCAGGGCAGTTGCCGATGATTCGCTCTGCGATTCTCAATGAGGTTTGTCAAGCGGTATCGCGCTATGCGGCCTGGGCGGCCGGGGGCCTTTGCTCGTGGCAGCGGCGGTCTCGGATGAGCGCCCACAGCACGTCGACGCGCCGTCTGGCGAGGGCCAGAACGGCCTGGGTGTGGAGCTTGCCTTCGGTGCGTTTGCGGTCGTAGAAGGCCCGGGATTCGGCGTTGTAGCGGACGCTGACCAGCGCGGATGTGTAGAAGACCCGGTTGAGGGCGCGGTTGTAGCGCCGGGGTCGGTGCAGGTTGCCGTGGATGCGGCCCGAATCGCGGGGTACCGGTGCCAGGCCCGCATAGCCGGCCAGGTGGTCGGCGGAGGCGAAGGCGGTCAGGTCGCCTCCGGTGGCGGCGAGGAACTCGGCGCCGAGCAGCACGCCGATGCCGGGCATGCTGTGATCACCTCGGCCAGTTCATGGCGGCGAAACCGGTTCTCGATCAGCGTGTCGGTGTGGTTGATCTGCTCATTGAGGGTCATCACCCCCTTGGCGAGCTCGGCCACCGGCATGGCGGCCAGCTGCTCGCCCGGCAGGGTGGTGGTCTGGGAGCGGGCGGCGGCCAGTGCCCGGGCTGCCAGCTTGGCGGCACCGCGCCGGGCGCCGTGGTCGCTCAGCCAGCGTTCCAGCTCCCCGGTTCCGGCCTGGCGGATCGCCGCGGGTGTCTGGAAGCCGGTCAGCAGGACCAGCGGGCCCTTGTTCGTCACGTCCAGGGCGCGTTCCAGCGCCGGGCAGACGGCCAAAAGCTGCTCACGCAGCCGGTTGACCACCCGGGTGCGGTCGGCTACCAGGTCGGCGCGGCGGGCGGTCAGCATCCGCAGCTCAACGATGAGTCCGGGAGCTCCGGCCAGTGCGAAGACAGTGCTGGACACGCCACAACAGCGTTTGAGCCAGGACGGTCTGCGCATGAATACGAAGAGCGCGGCCGACGGCTCGCGCGGTGTTGGGGACGGCTGTCGGAGGCGGGGCTTGTGAGCTGATTGACGTTCTTGCCTGGTCATCTGTCACCCCTGCCGGTCTTTGAAGCCGTTCTAGCGTGAGGCGGGATGCGGTGAGCGGCCGACGGCCGAGGAGCAGGCGGGACCGGGCGGCTCCCGCCACGGTACCGGAGCCGAAGCGGGAACCCTGGCACGGCGATCAGGAGTCGAGATGGAAAGAATCCTGGAGACCCATCGCTTCGGCCCGCACCGGGTCGACATCGTTGAGCACGCCGGCGACGAGGAGACCACCTACGTCGTTCTCGTCGATGGCGCATTGGTCACGGACGCACCATTGCAGACACCCCCGCGGTTCGAAGATGTCGTGCGGATCTACGCCCAGTCGCAGGGCCAGGTCTAGCCGTTTCTCCTCGCGACTGGCTGTCGATTCTCCGAGAAGACGACAGGGCCGACACCGACCATGACCACGACCTTCAGCGCAGAATGGACGGTGGCGCCGGGTGGTGGGGACCATCGGCTCTGGGGAAGACCGTTGCACGCACAGCAGGTCCCGTTCGACGATCTGCTCCAGCACGCGGGTGCCGAGCACGATCGCGTCGCGCAGCGTGGTGGAGGTGAAGACCTCGTTCATGATCACGATGCTGTCGCCGGTCGCCCGGTGCAGGATGTCGTGGACCCGGACGAGGTCATCCTTGAGCTTTCCGGACAGGTCCTTGAGGTTGTCGCCCCGCTCGAAGTGGGTGAACAGCCGGTCGCACAGGAAGAGCCGGGCGCGGGTGCCGGGGACGAGTCCAGGCGGGCGTAGAAGAACGGTGCGAGTCGTATTCCTCGCGCCCGGCCGTCAGCGCGGCGACGACCTGGTCGAGGTTGAGGTCGGCGAAATAGCCAGGTTCCCGCGGTTTCTCCGCCGCGGTCCGATCGCCGGATGACAGGAACAGGACGCTCACGCTGGACACGGCCCACGCACCTCCCCGCTTCGGCATGCGGTCAAGGCGGTCAGCGGCGAACCGCCGGTACGTAGAGGCCATCGGCACGGGGCGTGCGGGCAAGGGCGAGTCTCATCACCCATCGCCATGATGCCCCGCGGTCATGCTTCCGCCAAGCGCGGCACCGGCGGCGACTCCCGGCGAGGAGTCACAACCGAGCAGCGCGCCGCGGCCCCGCCCGTGCCAGACTGCCGGGGCCGCGAGGATCGCTGGAGCCGTCGGCACGCGGGCGGCCTGCGGGGATCAGGCCTGACGGCGGCTGACGGCGTCGGCGAGCGCGGCCAGGACGGAGATGAGCATCCACGCTCCTGCGTAGCCGAACCCGGCGGCCGGCGACACCGCGGCGTACAAGGACCCGACGACCACCGTGGACACCAGATCGCCGAGGGCCTGGACGGCGCCGAGCACGCCGAACCCGCTGCCGCGCAGCCGGTCGGGCAGCAGCCGGGCGACCAGCGCGGACTCGGCCGTCTCGGCGAACCCGATCCCGGAACCGGCCAGGCCGAACGCCACGAGCAGCGCCCACGGTGCGTGCGGTCCGAGGGCGAACCCGGCGTAGGCGAGCACGTAGACGACGGCACCGGTGCCGAAGACGAGCCGCGGACCCACCCGGTCGATCCAGTGACCGCCGAGAAAGGCGATCACGGCGCCGACGGCGTTGTGCGCCGCGTAGATCAAGATCGCCAATGAGGCCGCCGCGGCCGTATCGCTGCCGGCCGCGTGCAGCAGCTGGGTGGCCCGCAGGATGAGAAGCGTCACCGCGACGTTGCCGAACTCGAACGCCGCGATGGGCAGCAACGGCCGGATCAGCCCGGCGTCGCGCAGCCCGGCCAGGTCCAGCCGTACCGGCAGGCGGGCGCCGTCGCCGGCGCTGCGGGCCTCGCGGGCGGCCACGGTGATGGCGATCGCCGCGAAGATGCCGGGGACGAACGCGAACCACAGAGCGGGCCGGATGCCCAGCCAGGCCACCAGGCCGGCGGCGAGCAGCGGCCCGGCGACCGCGCCGAGGTTGTCGCCGGCCCGTTCCAGGCCGAACGCCCGGCCGTACGCGTGCGGCGGCGCCAGCGACGCCAGGAGGCTGTCACGCGCCGGTGACCGCACCCCACGCGAGAACCAGGCGATCGCCCGCAGGATCCCCACCTGCCAGACGGCGGTCGCCAGCCCGATCGCCCCGGTCGCCAGCGCGGTACCGAGGTAGCCGCCGCTAGCGATCCGGCCACGGCGCCGCCGGTCGTTCGCCGGCGGTCCCCCGATCAGCTTCGCCACCCCGATCAGCGCGTCACTGAGTCCTTCGATCAGGCCCAGCGCCGACGCCGAGGCGTGCAGCACGCTCGTCACGAACACCGGCAGCACCGACGTGGCGATCTCATGGCCGGAGTCGGAGAAGAAGCTGGCCAGGCCGACGCCACCCACGCCCGGGCTCAGCCAACGGTCCCCCTCCCGCGCCGAGGACGTGTCCACGCGCCGTTCCTCCATCCGGGCACCTTCCGCAGGCCTGCGAGGTAGGACCACGTCACTCTCTCAACATGACAACCCGTTGATCAACCTGCATAGGGGCAGGTGATCTGGCAGGTGCGAGCTCGCCCATCCCGCAACTCCAGGCGTCGGGCGGCCGCCAAAGCGGTGGACACGCTCGACGGCCGCAAGCCGCGCTGACGCCCCGGCGAACGCCGGACATGCGGAGCAGCGGTGGGTCGCCGCCCGGCGGCAGGACGCCCTCGACCTGGCCGAGGCCGAGGACAAGCGGCTGCTCAGCACCCTCAACCAAGGAGGCCGAGCACGCTGCCAGGCACCTGGCAGCCGCCATAGGCGACCAGATCGGTGCGATCGGCGACGGACTCGCCGACCCGGCGACGATCGAGCGGGACGGCCGCCAGCGCCTCGTCGAGCTGGTTCACGCCACGGTCGAGGAGTGGCGGGACGAACGGCGGCGCGGCCTGGAGGAAGGGCTGTCCGCCCTGGACGCCCGCCTCGCCGAGGCGCTGCACCGCGAGCTGGCCGGCGTCCGCGACGACGCCGCCGAGCTGCTCGACCTGGACCTGGCCGTCCCGGTCGAGGAAGGACGGCTCGTGGAGGATCCGCGGTTCTTCTACGTCCTGGCCGACCACGCCGGCCAGACCGAGCTGCTGGCCGGTGCGATCCGCCGTCACCTGCCCGGCGAGTTCGGCCGGTGGCGGGTCCGCGAGCACGTGCTGCGCGAGGTGGCCGAGCTCGTCCCCAAGCAGGTCGGCCGTGCCCGTGCGGACCTGCAGTACCGGCTCGGCGAGGCCACGCGTGCACTCGCACGCGCGATCGACCGCCGCTACGCCGCGTCCGTCGACCGCCTGGCCGCCGTCGTGGACGCCGCAGTCGCGGCCACCACAGGCGGAGACGACCAGGCGTGCGGTGACGAGCTGGCGGAACGCGAATCGGCGTTGAACGACCTGATCGCCCGGCTGGCGTCCCCGGGCCTGCTCTCGCCGGCCCCCCGGCCGGTGAAGCCCCGGACCCGCCGAGTAGGGCATCCCGTCAGGCCATCGCCGTCACCGGGCCGGTGCCTCCGGCGCACCCTGGGCCGGTTCGGCGTCGCCGGCGCGGGCGAAGGAGGCGTTGATCTCCCGCTCGGCGGCGTCGCGGCCCTGCCAGCCACGAACGTCGGTGCCCTTGCCGGGTTCGATCTCCTTGTAGATGTCGAAGAAGTGCCCGATCTCGGCCCGCGCATACTCCGGAACGTCACCCAGGTCACCGACGTCCGCGTAGCGCACATCGTGCGCGGGCACCGCGAGGATCTTGGCGTCGGGCCCGTGCTCGTCGTGCATCCAGAACACCCCGACCACCCTGCCGGTGATCTCACAGCCTGGGAAGGTGGGCTCCTCCACCAGCACCAGCGCATCCAGCGGGTCGCCGTCCTGGGCCAGCGTCCCTGGGATGTAGCCGTAGTCGGCCGGGTACTGCGTCGCGGTGAACAACATCCGATCCAGCCGAATCCGGCCCAGATGGTGGTCCATCTCGTATTTGTTCCGCGACCCCTTCGGGATCTCGACGACGACCTGGATCTCCATGCCGACACGCACCTCCCCGTCACCTGACAGGGACCGTTGGCGGAATCTCCGCGGATAACGGCGAGCCCCTCCGCCGATCACTTCTACAGTAAACCGACCGCCCCGGCGTGGAACAACGACCGACACCGGCCGCCCACACATGCCCGGATGGCCGCTTATCCGGCTATCGTGAAGTTCACGCGATGGGGCTCGCGTAACGCCACCCGGGCTGATGGCCTCTACCACCTGAACTGAGTAGGTGGCGTTCGTGTCCGTACCGGTCCTGGCCCGCTTCCGGCAGCGCGCGGCCGTCCCCGGCCGCACGGAAGCCGGTGACCGTGCGGCCGCCCAACCGCCAGATCTCCGACCGGGACCTGCTCGGCGACCGGAGTGATGGCCGCCGCGCCCGCCTGTGTTCCACGGCTGGGACGTACCGCATCGACCGATCCGGGCAAGCGCGTGCGGACGGCACCCCCACGTGTGATCGGCCAGGTAGGCGGCCGGATTCGAAGGGCGACACGGCGAATGCCCTCCGCTCAGCAGCAGCCGGTCTGTGTAATGGCTGAGGCCTTCTCGCCTCCGGTGTCCTCTGGCACGCCGCAGACGCAGCCGGCCGCAGCGTCGCGACTACCGTCCTGGCTCTTGCCGAGCGTGTCGGCGTCGGCTTTGACGACGTAGACCTCCCAGGGTTCGGAGCCGGGGCCGTGGACCCAGACCTTGTCCTGCAGGGCGTAGCAGCAGGAGGTGTCGTTCTCTTCGAAGGTGGCCAGGCCGGCGTCCTTGAGCCGCTGGGCGGCGGCGGTCACCTGGGCGGTGTCCTCCACCTCGACGCCGAGGTGGTCCATGCGGGTGGCCTCGCCGGGCTCGCCTTCGATCAGGACGAGTTTGAGCGGCGGCTCGGCGATGGCGAAGTTGGCGTAGCCGGGGCGGCGCTTGGCCGGCTCGACCCCGAACAGCTTGGAGTAGAAGGCGATGGATCCTTCCAGGTCGGCGACGCGAAGGGCGAGCTGAACACGGGACATGGGGTCCTCCTCAACATGGGACGGGCTGGGCTGGTCAGCGGTGATGGCCGAGGCGGAGCGCGGCTGCGGCGGTGCGAGTCCGGTCCAGGTGGGCGGCGCTGCGGCAGGCGGCGTCGCAGACCTCGCCGGTGGCCTCGGTGAAGGTCACCACGCCACAGATCCGCCGGTGCGGGCGGTGAGCCGGTGGGCCATGGCGGCGAATCGAGGGTACCTCCTGTTTAGATGAAGGTCTAAGTAGCGAGTGGCGTCAGCTTGCACCTTTGCCTCGATGTCTGTCAAATTAGAGATATGTCGAAACAAGACCTGCCGGTGGCCGACGCGACGGTGATCGAGGCGGGGGTGTGCTGTTCGCCGCTGGTGTGCGAGCCGCTGGGCGCGGCCGAGGCCGAGGAGCTGGCGCCGTTGTTCAAGGCGATCGCCGACCCGGTCCGGCTGCGGCTGCTGTCGCTGATCGCCTGCCATGACGGCGGTGAGGCGTGCGTGTGCGACCTGGCTTCGGCGTTCGACCTGACCGGCCCGACCATCTCCCACCATTTGAAGGTGCTCAAGCAGGCCGGGCTGATCGACTCCGAACGCCGGGGCACGTGGGTCTATTACTGGATCAACCCGGGCGTGCTCGCGCGGCTGTCGGCGATCCTGGGGTCCCGTCAGGGCGCCGGGATGGTGCCGGCATGACCGCCCCGGCCAAGCAGGAGTCCGCCCCGGCGGCCGGTCCCGCGCCGGTGGTCGCGCGGTTGTCGATGCTGGACCGGTTCTTGCCGGTGTGGATCGGCGCGGCGATGCTCGCCGGGCTGCTGGCCGGCCGGGCGATCCCGGGCCTAGGTGATGGCCTGGACGCGGTGAAGGTCGATGGGATCTCGCTGCCGATCGCGGCCGGTCTGCTGGTGATGATGTACCCGGTGCTGGCCAAGGTCCGCTACGACCGGCTCGATGCCGTCACCCGGGACCGGCGGCTGCTGATTCCGTCTCTGCTGCTGAACTGGATCATCGGCCCGGCGGTGATGTTCGCGCTCGCCTGGATCTTCCTGCCCGACCTGCCCACCTACCGGACCGGGCTGATCATTGTCGGGCTCGCCCGCTGTATCGCGATGGTCATCATCTGGAACGACCTGGCCTGCGGCGACCGGGAGGCCGCCGCCGTCCTGGTGGCCCTCAACTCGGTGTTCCAGGTACTGGCGTTCGCCGGGCTCGGCTGGTTCTACCTGAACGTCCTGCCCGGCTGGCTCGGCCTCCACCAGACCCACCTGAACGCCTCCACCTGGGACATCGCCCGCTCCGTTCTGGTCTTCCTGGGCATCCCCCTGCTGGCCGGATACCTGAGCCGCCGCCTCGGCGAAAAGACCCGCGGCCGCACCTGGTACGAAACCCGCTTCCTGCCCAAGGTCGGACCGGTGGCGTTGTACGGGCTGTTGTTCACCATCGTGATCCTGTTCGCCCTCCAAGGGCATGCGATCACCTCCAAGCCGCTGGACGTGGCCCGGATCGCGCTGCCGCTACTGGCCTACTTCGCCCTCATGTGGGCCGGGTCCTTCGCCCTGGGCCGCCTGGCCGGCCTCGGCTACGCCCGCACCGCCACCCTCGCCTTCACCGCCGCCGGCAACAACTTCGAACTCGCCATCGCGGTGGCCATCGCGACCTTCGGCGTCACCTCCGGCCAAGCCCTCGCCGGGGTGGTCGGCCCCCTCATCGAGGTCCCGGTCCTGCTCGGCCTGGTCTACCTCTCCCTGGCGTTGCGACGCCGCATCCGTCCATCCTGATACGGAGGCGCCCCATGGCTCCACCGCAGCAACCGTCCTTCCCCGACGCTCCGCAGCCGCCGTCCTCGCATCCGTGCCGTGACAGTGAGGACTGCCACCTGCTCAACGTCCACGCCCTGCTCAACCGCACCGCCGCCGACCTGGCCGACCGCTACGCCGGCATCTTCTCCCCCGAAACCGTCACCGAAGTGGTCGACGACTCCCACGCACTGCTGGCGGCCACCGCACGCGTGCGCACCCACCTGCCCGCCCTGACCGCCCGCTTCGCCGCCGACCGGCTACGCGCCGCCGCCCGCCACCAAGGAGCCTTCATGTCCGACATCCCCGAAGTCCTGTTCGTCTGCGTCCACAACGCCGGACGCTCCCAAATGGCCGCCGCCCTCCTCGACCACCACGCGAACGGGCGCGTACGCGTCCGCTCCGCCGGATCCGCCCCCGCCAACCAGATCAACCCCGCCGTCATCCAGGTCATGGCCGAGATCGGCCTCGACCTGACCAAGGAATTCCCCAAACCCCTGACCACCGAAGCGGTCAAGGGAGCCGACGTCGTCATCACCATGGGCTGCGGGGATGCCTGCCCCGTCTTCCCCGGCAAGCGCTACCTCGACTGGCAACTCCCCGACCCCGCCGGTCTCGCCGCCGACCAGGTCCGCCCCATCCGCGAGGAGATCGACCGCCGCGTCCGCGAACTACTCGCCGAACTGGTACCGGCACACTGACGCCAAGCCCAGCACACGGGCTGCGGCTGAGCGATTGTGAGCGGCGGTCACGGTCGCAGGGTCGCGACCAGCGTCCGCGGGTCGAGCAGGAGGTCGAGGGCGTCGGTGATGGTGGCGCAGACGATGTCGGCGGCTGCCAGGGTACGGGGTGAGGCGCCCTCGGGGCCGATGACGGCGATGCCGAGTGCGACGGCGCGCAAGACCTGCTCGTCGTTGGCGCCGTTGCCGATGGCCGCGCAGCTCGCGGCGCCGAATCTGTGCGCGGCGGCCGCCTTGTCCGCGCCGGTGTCAACGCGTTCGGCGTCCACACCGAGGTGGTCCGCGAGCGCGGGCAATGTGCCGAAGGTGTCGGCGGACAGCAGATGGACCCAGAGCCGTTCCCGCAGCCGGGTGATGCGGTCGGCGACGCCGTCGATGAGGCTTCCGCGGTCGGTGAGGGTGCCGTTGACGTCGAGGATCAGATGCTCGATCGCCAGCGGCGTCCGGCCTGGTACGGCGACTTCGACGGTCACGGCCGATCACCTTACGCCGACCGGGTGTCTTGGGCCCGGGAGGGCGTGAGCCATATGGCGATCTTCGTCTTCGGGCTGGCCATCGCGGTGCTCGCCGGTGTCTCCGCGTACCTGATCACGTTGCAGGAGATGCGCTGTCACTTCCCCTCCGGTCCTCGGTCACATCGCGAGGCCTGGGGGCCGCTGTGACCGCGGGGTTCTTCGCCGTCCTCACGGTCGTCCTGGCGTTCACGCTGCCGGTCATGTTCTCCGGTTCGTGAACCGTGCCGTCATGGCGACCACGATCCTGGTGGACGTGTCCTGATCGCCGAGCGATCACAGCACCGGCAGGGCCGTCGCGGTGGTTCCGAGGAGTTGCCGGGGCACCTGGCCCGGTCCGGATCGCAGCGTTCCGCCCTCGCCGTGACGGCCGACGACGATGAGGTCGAAGCCGTGCTCGGCCGCGTAGTCCGACAATGACGTGGCGATGTGACGGCTCTCGGCCAGGTGAAGCGTCAGGTGGGCGTCGACCTCGGTGGCCAGGCGCCGCAGTACGGCGTCGAACCGGTCTTCGACTCGTTTCCGGTGGGCGGCGTGTTCCTGGGCGCGTTCCTCGCGGGTCTCGGCATGTTGCTCGGGCGGCAGCACGGCTAGGGCGACGACGTGCCCGCCCGAACCGGCCACGAGGAACGCCGCGGTGCGCAGCGCGTTCTCGGCGTCCGCGGAGCAGTCCCAGCCGACCAGGATGC
>JBEHYF010000138.1:0-14855 GCA_048498315.1 Actinomycetota bacterium | reverse complement strand
CCACGGCCACCGCGATAACGACCACCGGAAGCACCACGGCCGGCGGCACGACCGTCACGACGACGAGCGCCGCGACCACCAGGGCCGGGCGCGGGGAGGGCGGAAGCCGAGTGGGCCCAAGCGGGAAGGGCGGAAGCGACGCGAGCGCGCACCCGGGTGGCCGCGGTGCCGCGGCACGTGACGGGCGTCCGGCGGCGTGCGGCCGCCGGAACCGACGGAGGCGGCGCGCGGCGCTGCCGACCCTCGCCGCGGTCCTCGCCGCGGTCCTCGCCGCGGCCGGCGCCGCCGCCGTCACGATGCCGCCCGTCCTGCACCGCGCGGGGCGCGCGGACCGCGTAGGCCGCCCTACCGCGCGACGGGCCGGCACACCGGTCGCCGTGCCGCGTCTTGTCGCGGCGCTGTCCGGCGGACCTGGGCCGATCTTCACGCTGGCGGCCAGCCCGGACGGGCGCACGCTGGCGGCCGGCGGCGCCGACCGGACGGTCCGGCTCTGGGACACCACCGGCCGCCATCCGGCGACCACGCTGGGGACCGCCGGGGATGTGCACGCCGCCGCGTTCAGCCCGCACGGGCGGATGCTGGCCACGGGCGGGAACGGCCGGGTGACCCTCTGGAGCACGCGCCGGTGGCGGCGGATCGCGACCCTCGACACGCACGGCGGGCACGTCGACACGCTGAGCTTCAGCCCGGACGGTGTCCTGCTGGCCGGCGCCGGCGACTCCGTGCGCCTGTGGAACGTCCCGGGCCGGCACCCGGCCGGAAGCCTTCCGGAAGGCGACGAGCATGTGTCCTCGGCGGCGTTCGCCCCGCGCGGGCACGCCCTGGCGACCGCGGACGCCTGGACCCTACGGTTCTGGAACGCCCGCGGAGGGTCCGCCGGTCCCGCGGTCGTGACGCACCTGGCGTCACCGGTGGCCGGCATGGCGTTCAGCGCGGACGGCCGCACCCTCGCCACGGGCGGGTACGACGGCCGCGTCCGCCTGTGGGACGTGCGTTCCGGCCGGCTCGTCGCGACCCTGCCCGCGCTGCCCGGCCGGGCCGACGTCGCGTTCAGCCCGGACGGACACCGGCTGGCCTGCGCCGGCGGCGACGCGGTGCTGGTGTGGAACGTGCCCGCCGGTGCGCGCGAGGCCACTTTCCGCACAGCGCCCGGCTCCGTGGCGGCGGTCGCCTTCACGCCGGACGGACTCCTGGCCACCGCCGGGGACGACGCCACCGTACGCCTGTGGCGCCTCGGCCCGCCGCCCACCGGCTGACTCGCGCCGGTGCCGAGCGTCGGCAGGGCGCGGCCCGGCGCCGGCAGCGCACGGCATCCGGCGGGACACGGCACTCCGGCCCCGCACCCCGCCGACGGCTCCGCCACGGAGGGACCGACGACCGCCAGGCGAACCGGCACTGGCTCCGGCGCCTCCGCCGCAGGCTCGGTCACGGCCAGGCGGATCCGCCGGCCGTTGGGCGGATTCCGGCCGGCGGACCGGCCGCCGCCGACGAGGCGGCCCGCGGGGGGCGACCGGGCGCGCGGGGCGGCGGGTCAGCTCGCGGGCGGCGGTCAGCCTTCGGACGGCGGGTCGGCCGACGGCGGGCGGGCGCCGGTGCGGGCCGCGCGGTACTCGGCGACGACCAGGTCGGTCAGCTCCTTCAGCGAGGTCTCCGCCGTCGGCTTGTCGTACGTGATGCGGCCGTGCTGGAGCAGGTTGACCCGGTCGCACACGTCGAGGATCTGCGCGTAGTTGTGCGCGATGATGATCACCGAGACGTTCCCGCGTTCCTTGAGCCCGCGGACGAGGTCGAGGATCAGGGCGCCCTCTTTGGCGCCCATCGCGGCGAGCGGCTCGTCCAGCAGCAGGATCTTGGCGTCGGAGTACACCGAGCGGGCCACCGCGATGGCCTGCCGCTGGCCGCCGGACAGCTTGGCGACCTCGACGTCGACCGACGGGATCCGCACGCCCATGTCGTCCAGGTGCTGCCGGGCCAGGCGGCGCATGGTCCGGTTGTTCAGCAGCGGCCCGCGCACGTGCTCGCGGTTCAGGAACATGTTGTGGTAGACGCTGAGCTCGTTGATCAGCGCCAGGTCCTGGAACACCGTGTCGATGCCGAGGGACCGGGCGTGGTCGACCGAGCGCAGCATCACCTCCTGGCCGTCGAGCAGGATCCGCCCGGCGTCCGGCCGGTGGTAGCCGGTGATGATCTTGATGAGCGTCGACTTGCCGGCGCCGTTGTCGCCGATCAGCCCGAGCACCTCACCCTTGCCGAGGCGGAGGTTGACGTCGGACAGCGCGGTGACGGCGCCGAACCGCTTGGCCACGTGCTCGACGCGGAGCGCGTCCTCGGTCATGAGCGGCCCGCCCTTCTCAACCTGGCCAGGTGGACATTCAAGATCATCGACAGCAGGATCGCCAGGCCGAGGATGATGTTGAACGGGTTCGCGCTGATGCCGATCAGGTTGAAGCCGTTCTGCAACTCGGCCAGGACGAGCGCGCCGAGCAGCGCGCCGATGACCGTGCCGGAGCCGCCGGCCAGTGCGGTGCCGCCGATGACCGCCGCCGACACGGCGGTGAACATCGCGCCCGTACCGCCGGAGCTCGGGTCGATGGTGCTGGTGCGGAAGGCCTCCAGGATGCCGGCGAAGGCACCGAGCGCCCCGGTCACCATGAAGTTGCCGATCTTGATGCGGGCGACCTTGATGCCGGCCTCGCTCGCGCCCACCAGGTTGCCGCCGACGGCCACCGTGTGCAGGCCCCAGCGGGTGCGGATGAGCACGACGTGGAAGATGGCGACGATGATCAGGCACCAGATCAGCTCGGACCAGTCGGCCTTGCCGAACCAGCCGGCCAGCCCGGTGGCGGCCTGCGGGATCTGCGCCGGATACGCGTGCGAGGTGGTCAGAGTGATGCCCTGGATGAGGAACATCGTGCCGAGCGTCGCGACGAACGACGGCACCCGCAACAGCACCGTCACGGCGCCGTTGAGCAGCCCGATCACGGCCCCGGCCAGCACCGACACGATGATCGCGATGATCGGGTACATGCCGTAGTAGTCGATCGCGTAGTGCATCAGGAACGGCGCGAGCGTGAACACCATGCCGGCCGACAGGTCGATCTCACCGCTGACCAGCAGCAGCACCTCACCGACGGCGACGATCGCGTACGGCGCGGTGCCCTGCGAGACGTTGACGAGGTTGTCATGGCTGAGGAACGCCGACCTGGCCGACTGGAAGTACACCAGCAGCGCGATCGCCACCACGAGGATGGTCGCCTCGCGGCGGCGCAGGAACGCGTCGGCGGCCCGGCCCAGGGTGCGCATCGGGCCGGTGCCGGCCGGCCGGGGGGCCCGGCCGGCCGGCTTCGTGCTCGTGGCGGCGAGGGCGCCGCCGGTCTGTTCGCTCATCACTTGTGCGCGATCGGTCCAGAGTGGGTGAGCAGTTGCTGCTGGGTGCTCGATCCCTCGTATCTGGTCTTCTTCACCAGGTAGGGATCGACGTTGTCCTTGGTCACGAAGACCAGGCCCGTGTCGGTGTCGGCGGGGGAGACCAGCCCGCCGGACAGCTTGTACAGGTAGAGCTGCAGCACCGGCAGGAAGCCCTGCAGGTACGGCTGCTGGTCGATGGTGAAATCGAGGTTGCCGGCCTTGATGGCCTGCAGGGTCGCCGGGTTGAGGTCGAAGCCGCCGGCGACCACGCCCTTGGACTTGAGGTTGTACTTCTGCACGACCTTGCCGACGTTCTCGGTGGAGCCGGCGTCGACCGCGAACATGCCCTTCACGTTCTTGTGGCCCTGGGCGTACGCGTCGATCGTGGACAGCTCCTTCGGCAGCTCCGCGCCGCTGGCCACCGCCGTGAAGTTGATGGACTTGCCGGAGGCCTTGATGGCGTCCTTGGCGCCGTCGATGCGCGGCTGGATGTTCAGCGACCCGGGAGTGGCGATGAAGCCGACGGCGTCACCGCCCTGCATCAGCGACGCGATGCGGGTGCCGAGCTGGTACCCGGAGGTGTACAGGTCCTGCCCGACGTAGGCGAGCCGGTTGGTGCCCGGGTCGCCCTTCGCGCCGTCGGCGTTGTAGGAGACGACCGGGATGCCGGCGTCGAGCGCCCGGTCGACCGGCGCCTTGAAGGCCGTCTTGTCGACCACGGCGACGGCGATGCCGTCCGCCTTCGCGGAGATGGCCGAGTTGAGGGCGTTGACCATCTCCGGGACGACGGAGTCCTGCGACCCGGTCCACTGGAATGAGCAGCCGAGCAGCGCGCAGGCGTCCTGGGCGCCGTACTGCGTGGGGGTGAAGAACGGGTTGGTCGTCACGTGGTTGACGAACACGAACTTCCACTTCGGGGTGGCGGGGAAGTCGCCGGCGCCGCCGCTACCGGAGGTCTTGCCACCGTTCGCCTTGTTGCTCGACGAGCATGCGGCCAGCAGCGCCGACGCGGCGGCCGAGGCGCTGACCAGGCCCGCCCCGCTGAGCAGCCGGCGACGCGCCACACCCTGGATGTTCAGCGTGTCGATCGCCTCTTCGACTTTCGGATGGACTTTCTTCATGTGCGGACCTCCGGCGGATTCAGTGGGTCGAGAACTCGAAGACCGTGGCCGTCCGGTAGGTCTGACCGGGGCGAAGCACGGTGGAGGGGAAGTTGGGGTGGTTCGGCGAGTCGGGGAAGTGCTGCGTCTCCAGCGCGAGCCCGTCGCTCTGCCGGTACTGGCGGCCGCTCGTGCCGTACAGCGTCCCGTCGAGGAAGTTGCCCGAGTAGAACTGAATGCCGGGCTGGTCGGTGTAGACGCTCAGCACGCGGCCGCTGTCGGGGTCGGTGACGCGGGCGGCGAAACGGAAGCCCGAGCCGTCCAACACCCAGTTGTGGTCGTAGCCCTGGCCGTAGGCGAGCTGCTGGTCGCCCTCGCGGATGCGCGCCCCGATCGCGGTCGGGTGCCGGAAGTCGAACGGGGTGCCGGCGACCGGCGCGATCTGCCCGGTCGGGATCTGGGTGGAGTCGGTCGGCGTGTAATGGCTCGCGTTGATCTGCAGCAGGTGGCGGTAGATGTCGCCGGAGCCCTCGCCGGACAGGTTCCAGTACGAGTGGTTGGTGAGGTTGACGATCGTCGGCTTGTCGGTCGTCGCGCCGTAGTCGATGCGCAGTCTGTTGCCGCTCAGCGTGTACATCGCGGACGCCTTGAGGGTGCCGGGGTAGCCGTTGTCGCCGTCGGGGCTGGTCAGCGTGAGTTTGAGCGACACGGCGTCGCGGCTCTTGCTCGGCGTCGCCGTCCAGACCTTGGAGTCGAAGCCCGTCGTGCCGCCGTGCAGGCTGTTCTGCCCGTTGTTGATCGGCAGGTGGTAGGTCTTGCCGTCCAGGGTGAACGTGCCCTTGGCGATCCGGTTCGCGTACCGGCCGATGAGCGCGCCGAAGTACGGGCCGGGGCTGTTCTTGTTCACGTAGCTCGCCAGGTCGGGGAAGCCGAGCACGACGTCGGCCTTGTGGCCGTGCCGGTCCGGCGCCTCGAGCTGCTGCACGATCCCTCCGTAGGTGATGATCCGGACGCGCAGCACACCGCTGGTGAGGGTGTAGCGCCAGACCTTCGTACCGTCGGAGAGCGTGCCGAACAGGTCCTTGGTGATGTCCGGTCTGGGCGCCGCCTCGACTGCGGGCGTCGCGAACGAGGCGGTCAGCACGGTCATCGCCGCCAGGGCGATGAGCCGTGATCTCTTGATCGGGCGGATGAGCACGAGTGCTCCTTTCTCGGGCCGATGCATCCGCGGGGATGCGCATCCCGCCGCCCGCCCCCGATCGGGCGGTCCTCATGTGCCGGTCGGCCGGTCATGGTCGATCCAACAGGCCGCTTATCCGATATTTCGGACATTGTTCGAGATCTTCCGCCTGACGCTAAGGTCCGCCGGGGTACCTGTCAAGATTCCGCCGGCCGCCGATGAAAACAGCTCGAATGCGCCGCTCAGAACGTGCCCACGACCCGGGGCCGGTGCACCCAGGGGCGCTTCCGGGACGTCGGGGCAGGCCACTTCCGGACAGCCCCCTGGGCCGTAGCGGCCGGCCGCCTTCGTCGCCGGTCCCGAACGGCCCGCGCGGGGATCAGGCCGGGCCGGCCGCGTCCTTGGCATACCGCTCCAGCATCGCCACGCCGATGGCCGCGCGCCGCACCCGCTCCTGTGCCGTCGTCAGCGCGACGACCTCTAGGTGGCGCCCGGACGGATAGATGCCGGGCGCGTTGCGGACGGTGAACTTCAGGTGGATCGGCGCGGCCACACGCACCAGCTCGGGGATCTCGTAGTAGCGGACCGTCCCGCCGAAGTCGTCGGCCGCCTCGACGTAGACGTCGAGCGGGACGTCCACCGCCGCACGGATGGCCGCGATCTGCGACACCGTGAGATCGACCGGCAGGTTGATGGTGGTGACGCCGAGGTCTTCCAGAAGCCGCGCCGTCGCCGGGTTGGCGGCCGGGAGGGACACGGACGCCTTGATGATCAGGTCGTCGGGCAGGTCGCCGCTGCGCTTCATCCGCCCGAGCACCCAGAGCTGACCGATATCGGCCACGAGCACGCTGCGCAGGCCGAGTTCCACGCCCCGCACGACGTCCTCGATGCCGTAGACGAGCTGGTCGGCGCCGCGCAGCGAGCCGGCGACGACCGCGCCCGAGGTGTTGCGCGCCTGCACGCCGACGTCCCACGAGGCGCGCGGCCCGGTGAAAAGGCAGACCTCGATGCCGTGCTCGGCGCCGAGCGCGACCATCTCCTGGATCTCGGCGTCGGTCTGCAACATGATGCCGCTGCCCTGGCTGATCCGGTGCACCCGGACCCCGTGCTCGCGGGCCGCGTCGATGACGGCGCGGAAGGCGGCCGGTCCTTCCACTGACGGGATCTCCACGCGGTACCGGGCGCCGTCGGGAAAGCGCTTGGCCGAGTCGGGCGGCGCCCCCGGGTCGCGGTCGGGAAGCCCGAGCGACGACAGGAAGCGGCGCGCCTTCGGCATCGAATCGTCAGCCATGACCCTCCCGTTCGGATACTCGAACATGGTTCGAGAACCTGTAGCCCTTGGACCGTATCCATACGGCCAGCCCAGGTCAACGCCGCTTCGCTTGCGCCCCCGACTCGGTCATACGGGTCCATCGCTTTGACATGGCCGGATGCGGACGCCTACGCTTCGGCCGAGATTTCGTACGGCATTCGACAGGAGGCATGGCGATGGGGCGTGCGGTGCCCGCCGTCACCCGCGCGCTCGACATCCTGGAGCTGTTCCTGGAGCAGCCCACGCTGTCGGCGCCGGAGATCACAGAGCGGCTGCGGCTGCCGCGCACGACCGTCCACGAGCTGGTCACCACCCTCACCGACCGTGCCTATCTCATCCCCACCCCGGGCCAGCCGACGCGTTACCGGCTGGGCATGCGGCTGTTCCAGCTCGGCAGCGTCTTCGCCGACCAGCTCGACCTCGCCCACGAGGCGCGCGAGGCCGCCGAGCGGGTCGCCGCCGACTGCGACGAGACGGTCCACGTCGCGATCCTCGACGGCGCCGACGTCGTCTACATCGCGAAGGTCGACAGCACCCATCCGGTGCGCATGGTCTCGGCCGTCGGGCGGCGGCTGCCCGCGCACTGCACGGGCGTCGGCAAGATGCTGCTGTCCGGGCTGTCGCCCGACGCCCTCGACGCGCGCTACCCGCGCGACCGCGAGTTGACCGGCATGACCGCCCGCAGCATCACCTCCCCCGTACGCCTGCGCGCGCACCTGGAAGAGATCCGCGGCCACGGCCTCTCCTACGACGAATGCGAGTCCAACGAGGCGGTCTACTGCGTGGCCGCGCCCGTCTACGACCACACCGGCGACATGGTCGCCGCGATGAGCATCTCGGTGCCCAGCATCCGGTGGGACGCCGCACGCCGCGACGAGTGGAGCGACCTGGTCCGCCGCGGCGCGGCGGCGCTGTCCCAGCGCCTCGGCCACCGAGCGTCCGCCGCCGACTGACATGGACGGCCCGTCGCGCGCCGGCCGGACGCCCGGCCCGTACGAGCACCCCGCCCGCGGCCGGTACCGCCGGACACCGCATCCGCGACCGCGGCGGTACCGCCGCCGGGCGGCGCATCCGTGCGCCGGCTCGCGTACGGCCCCGTGGCCGCCCCGCCACCGGCGATCATCTGGGCGGACGGCGCGCGGGCGGGCCGCGGCTTCCCCGGCCGGCGAACCCCCCGCGCCCTGACCCCCGTAAGGAGCCCGCGTGCGCATCACCCGCCTGACCACCCACGTCGTCGGCACCCCCTGGCGCAACCTCACCCACGTCCAGGTGCACACCGACGAGGGCCTCACCGGCGTCGGCGAGGCCCGCATGCTCGGCCACACCAACGCGCTGCTCGGCTACCTGTCCGAGGCCGAGCACAACCACATCGCCGGCTCGGACCCCTTCGACATCGAGGACCTGGTCCGCCGCATGAAGTACGGCGACTACGGCCGGGCCGGGGAGATCGTGATGTCCGGCATCGCCTGCGTGGAGATGGCCTGCTGGGACATCGTCGGCAAGGCCCTCGGCCAGCCGGTGTGGCGGCTGCTCGGCGGCAAGGTGCGCGATCGGATCAAGGCCTACGCCAACGGCTGGTACACCGTCGAGCGCACCCCCGAGGCCTTCCACGCCGCCGCGAGGAAGGTCGTCGAGCGCGGCTACCGGGCGCTCAAGCTCGACCCGTTCGGCAGCGGCCGGTTCGAGCTCGACCGCGCCGAGACGCTGCGCTCGATCGCCCTGGTCGAGGCGGTCCGCGACGCGGTCGGCCCCGACGTCGAGCTCCTGATCGAGATGCACGGCCGCTTCTCCCCCGCCACCGCGATCCGGCTGGCCGGGCTGCTCGCGCCGTACCATCCCGAGTGGATCGAGGAGCCCTGCCCGCCGGAGAACCCGAAGGCGATGGCCAAGGTCGCCGCGCACACGACGCTGCCCATCGCGACCGGCGAGCGGATCCACGACCGGATCGAGTTCCGCGAGCTGTTCGAGCTCCAGGCGGCTGACATCATCCAGCCCGACATCTCCCACATCGGTGGGATAGCAGAGACCCGCAAGCTCGCCGCGACCGCCGAGACCCACTACGTCCTGGTCGCCCCGCACAACGTCGGCGGACCGGTGCTGACCGCCGCGAACCTGCATCTGGCGGCCTGCACGCACAACTTCAAGATCCAGGAACACTTCAACGACTTCGCCGACGCGGCCATCAAGAAGGTCGCGCCGGGCCTGCCCGAGGTCGTCGACGGGTACTTCGCGCTGCCGACCGCCCCCGGCCTGGGCGTCGAGCTGGACGTCGACGCCTGCGCCGAGTTCCCGCAGCAGCAGGCGAAGTTCGACCTGTTCGCCGAGGACTGGCACCTGCGCGACCCGGGGCGCACCTCGGGCGCCTGACCTGGGGGCCGCCGCCGACGGCCCGCCCGTGGCGCCCGGCCCGCCACGAGGCCCGAGGAGAGGAGATCGCCATGACGCGCTCGCTCGTGATCGAGCGGCCGGGATCGTTCCGGATCGCCGAGGGCGAGACGCCGGAGCCCGGCCCCGGTGAAGCCGTCGTCCGGATCGCCGCCGCCGGCATCTGCGGCAGCGACCGCGAGCTGCTGGCGGGCGACCGGCCCGAACCGTTCCGCAGCTACCCGATCGTGCCCGGCCACGAGTGGTCCGGCGTCGTGGCGTCGATCGGGCCCGGCGTCGACCCGGCGTTGACCGGCCGGCCCGTCGTCGGCGAGGGCTTCCGCAACTGCCAGGTCTGCGACCGCTGCCGCGAAGGCGACACCAACCTGTGCACCGCGGGCTACGACGAGACCGGCTTCACCCGGCCCGGCGGCTTCGCCGAGCACCTGGTCATCCCGGCCCGCCTGCTGCACGGGCTGCCCGACGGCGCGGACCTGCGCGCGGCGGCCCTGCTGGAGCCGGCCGCCGTGGCCGCGGCGGTCGTCATGCGCGCCGCCGTGCGTCCGGGCGAGCGGGTCGCGGTCGTGGGCGCGGGCACCATCGGCGCGCTGTGCACCCAGTTCCTGCACCGCTCCTCGCCGGCGGAACTGGCCGTGACCGATCCTCGGGCGGGCCGCGCCGAGACCGCTCTCGCCTGCGGCGCCACCCGGTTCGGACCGCTCGCCGACGGCGCGTACGACGTCGTGGTCGAGACGGCCGGCGCGGGCGACGCGGCGTCGGCGGCCGTACGCGCAGCCCGGCGCGGCGGCCGCATCGTGCTGGCCGGCATCCCCGGGCGGCCCGGCCCGGCTCTGGACCCCGGCGCGATCGTCGGCGGGCACCTCGCCGTGGCCGGCGTCTTCGGCGCCTCGTCGGCCGCCTGGGTGCACGCGGTACGCCTGTTCTCCGCCGGCCTTCTGGACCTGGGCGCCCTCATCACCCACGAGTTCGACCTGGCCGAGTTCGGGCGGGCCACGGCGCTGCTGGACGGAAACCGCGACGACGTCGGCAAGGTCATCCTCCGCCCCTGACGGTCCCCTGCCGGCCGTGCGGGACACCCGTACGCGACGCCGGAGTCGGGCACGGACCTGGTCAAGGTGCGGCCAAAAAGGGTGTCGCCGGACACGACGGCGGGAAGCCACCTCTGCGGTTGGGAGGTGTCGTCGTGCCGGGTACTCGGGTGCTCGCTCCCGCCGTGGCGGGCGTGCTCGCGCTCGGCGGCTGCGGTGCGGGCGGCCGGCCGGCGGCCGGGGCGTCGGACTCCTCGCAGACCGGGGCACTGTACCGGCGGCTCGCCCAGTGCTTCCGCGCGCACGGCGCGCCGCACTTCCCCGACCCGGTCCGCGATCCGGCCACGGGCCGCTGGAGGCCCCCGAAGGGCACGAGCCCGCCGCCCGCGGCGGCGGTCAGGGCCTGCAAGCCGATCGGCGACCAGATCGCCAGGGCGGAATGGTCGCACCCGCCGACCTCCGCCGACATGGCCGCCCTACGGGCGTTCGCCGCCTGCATGCGGGCCCAGGGCGTCCGCGACTGGCCCTCCCCCGGACCCGACGGCATCTTCACGCTGCCGCCACGCCTCGGCCGGCTCGGCGACAAGGGCCTCGCGAAGCAGATCGGCGCCTGCAAGAGCCACCTGCCGCCGCGCGGCTTCCGCGTCGTCCCCAAACGCTGACCCCGGCCCGCCGGTGTCCCTGCGGCCGCCGGCCGAATCGCGGCGTGAGACACAGCGGAAACGGCACGAACACGCGGCCCGAAGTCCCCGGGTGACCGCTCGCCGATCTCGGCGTGATGCCACCGGTCATCCGACCCCACGACGCTTCCAGCAGACGATGAAGAAATGGCTGCGCGCTCAGCCTGTTCAGCCGGTCGCCATCGCCGAGTTGCAGGCCCTGATCGACCGTTTCACCCACAGTTACAACAACCAGCGTTCACACCGATCTCTGCCGCATCGGGCCACCCCTGCGACCGTCTTCAACGCCCTGCCCAACGCCCTGCCCGCCACCAGCCACGCGGCCGACACCCACACCCCGCGTCCGCCACGACCGCATCGACGACACCGGCACCGTCACCCTCCGCTACAACGGCCGGCTCCACCGCATCGGCATCGGACGAACCCACACCCGAACCCACGTGATCATGCTCATCAACGACCGGCACATTCGCGTCGTCTCCGCCACCACCGCGAACTCCTCCGCGAACTCACCTCGACCCCACCCGCGACCACGAACCCCAACACAAAACCCTCCGACCCCGTAGGTTCGGAGGGTTTCCGATGTCCTGAGACATCGCAGTGTCGGGACGGCGGGATTCGAACCCACGACCCCTTGACCCCCAGTCAAGTGCGCTACCAAGCTGCGCCACGTCCCGTAAACGTCGCCAAGGTTAGCACAGCGCGGGCGCTTGGGCGCCGGGTCGATCTTGAAGGGGCCGTCGCGCTGCAGTCCGAATCGCCTCATCGAACTCCCTTCGCTGCTGCTGTAGCCCATGATCTCGTCCGTCAGTCCGGCGGCCTCGGTGTTTCGGGAGTCGAGAACCGCCACGTACCGCGTCGTCGATGTCGGCTCGCTGCGTCACTGCCCGGCCGCAACCAGGCGGCCGGGCGTCGGGCCACCCGCCAGGCGCATGCCCGGCGGCCTCGTCGCGATCCCGACGTGGGCGTGCCGCGCGACGTCACGCAGCGAGGCGTCGGTGCCCTGCTCCAGGAACACCTGCCGGGCCGCCGCGAGCAGCCGTTCCCGATTGCGGCGAGCGTCCGCCCGCTTCGGCGCCGAGGGCGTGCAGCCGGTCAAGATCCCGCTCCAAACAGCGAAGAAGAGAGGCGCCGACCGGGCCTCGGCGGCGGCATACCGGAGGGTGGCACCCGGTCAATGCCCCCGGGCTATCCACTCGTTCAGGTGTGGCGCCTCGTCGCCGATCGTCGTGTCGTCGCCGTGCCCGGTGTGGACCACCGTCTCCGGCGGCAGGGTGAGCAGCCGGCCGCGGATCGAATCGATGATCGTCGGAAAGTCGGAGAACGAGCGGCCGGTCGCGCCGGGGCCGCCCTTGAACAGGGTGTCCCCGGAGAACAGCGCGGCGTTGTCCGGCAGGTACAGGCAGACCGCGCCCGGGCTGTGGCCGGGCGTGTGCAGCACGGTCAGCTCGGCGCCCGCGACCCGCAGGGTCATACCGTCGGCCAGCTCGCCGTCGGGTGCGCGGCCGGGATGGGTGAGCCGCCACAGCGGCAGGTCGTCCGGATGCAGCAGGATCGGCGCGCCGGTGCGGTCGGCCAGTTCCGGCGCGGCGTCGATGTGGTCGTCGTGCGCGTGCGTGCAGACGATGGCGGCCAGGCGGCGGTCACCGACGGCCGCCGATATCGCGGCGGCGTCGTGGGCGGCGTCGACGACGATGGCCTCGGCGTCGTCCCCGATGATCCAGACGTTGTTGTCGACGTCCCAGGCGCCCCCGTCGAGGGAGAACGTGCCGGAGGTGACCAGGTGGTCGATGCGCGCGGCCGTCACAGCACCACCACCGACCGCAGAACGTCGCCGCGCCGCATCCGCTCGAACGCCGGCTCGACGTCGTCCAGGGCGATCGTCTCGGAGACGAAGGCGTCGAGGTCGAGCCGGCCCTGCAGGTACAGGTCGATCAGCATCGGGAAGTCGCGCGACGGCAGGCAGTCGCCGTACCAGGAGGACTTCAGCGCCCCGCCGCGGCCGAAGACGTCCAGCAGCGACAGTTCCAGCGTCATCTCGGGGGTGGGGACGCCGACGAGCACGACGGTGCCGGCGAGGTCGCGCGCGTAGAACGCCTGCTTGTAGGTCTCGGGCCGACCGACCGCGTCGATGACGACGTCGGCGCCGAAGCCGCCGGTCAGCTCCTTGATCGCGGCGACCGGGTCCTGCCCGCGGGAGTTGACCGTGTGCGTGGCGCCGAGCCGCTTCGCCTGCTCCAGCTTCCGGTCGTCGATGTCCACCGCGATGATCTTCGAGGCGGCGGCGAGACGGGACCCGGCGATGGCCGCGCCGCCGACGCCGCCGCAGCCGATCACGGCCACCGAGTCGCCGCGGCCCACGCCGCCGGTATTGATCGCCGCGCCGAGACCGGCCATGACGCCGCAGCCGAGCAGGCCGGCGGCGGCCGGCGAGGCGGCGGGATCGACCTTGGTGCACTGCCCGGCCGCGACGAGGGTCTTGTCGGCGAAGGCGCCGATGCCCAGCGCCGGGGACAGCTCGGTGCCGTCGGTCAGGGTCATCTTCTGCGCGGCGTTGTGCGTGTCGAAACAGTACCAGGGACGGCCGCGGGCGCAGGCGCGGCAGCGGCCGCACACCGCCCGCCAGTTGAGGATCACGAAGTCGCCCGGGGCGACCTCGTCGACCCCGGCGCCGACCGACTCGACCACGCCGGCGGCCTCGTGGCCGAGCAGGAACGGGAACTCGTCGTTGATGCCGCCCTCGCGGTAGTGCAGGTCGGTATGGCACACGCCGCAGGCCTGGATCTTCACCACGGCCTCTCCGGGACCCGGATCCGGCACCACGATGGTCGTCGTCTCCACGGGCTGTCCCTTGGCGCGGGCGATGACCCCGCGCACCTCCTGTACCATGCCTGGTTCCTCCCGGTAGCCAACGGTCGCCCGAGCCTGGGGCGGGCGGGCGGGGCTCTGCCGCCGATCGTATGCCCATGGCCGCGCCGCCGTGCGGGATCGCTGGGGACGCCTCGTGATCTCCCGGGAGGAAGGGCCTCCGCGCCGGTGACCGGTCGCGCCACGGCCCACGGCACCGTCAGGAGCCGGCCTGCTCGGCTCCGGCACGGCCGTCGAAGAGCCGGTCGGCGGTCTGCGCGTGCAGTTCCTTGACGGTGTCGGCCTGGCGGGCCGCCCGGGCGAGCAGCTCATCCAGCCGGCCGGCGTCGAGCCGGTCATCGTGGCCGGCCACGACGTGCAGCACACGCCAGCCGGCCGCCTTGCCCTCGATACCGATCCGCATCATCTCCAGCTCGAGCAGGTCGCTCAGCGGCGCGCGGCCCAGCAGCTGCCCGTTCGGCTTGGCCCGGCCCGCCTTCTCCGCGAGCCAGCCCACGCATGCCTTGTACCGGCGCACGGGCACGTCGAGCGCCTCCATGATCTCCACCAGCGCCCGCCGGTCCTCGGCGATCTCCTCGGCGAGGCTCCGCAGCACGTCGCCGGCCGGGGTTCCACGCCGCGTCCCCGCCGCCCGGCGGGCCAGCTCCACGCCGCCCGTCGCCCCGGCCAGATGATCGTTCAGGTAAATGCCCAGCTGTCCCATTTCTGGTATCTGCCTCGTGCACGGGGTTTCATGCGCGCGTCCGGGAAACCGGGGCTCGGGTACCCGCCCGGCCGATCGGCGCGCTGCCCCGCCGCCCCGCCGCCCGGCCGGCCGGCGGGCCGCCCTCGCCGCCACCCGGCGGCCGACGGCACGGCGCCGCGCGGCGGCCGAGCGAGCGGCCGCTCCCTTCC
>JBEHYF010000137.1:0-14872 GCA_048498315.1 Actinomycetota bacterium | reverse complement strand
TCCCCTCCCCCCCCCCCCTCCTCCCCCCCCCCCCCCCCCCCCCCGGTTCCGCTCCCCGTCAGAAGGACGCGGGCAGGCCCAGGTTGCCGGCGTCGTCCACCGCCTGGATCGTCACCTTCTGGGCGCCGGCCGGGATCGTGATCGTCTGCTTCTCGCCCGCGGCGGCCTGCGCGGCGACCGTACTGACCCGGCCGTCCACGTCGACGCGGTAGGAGGAGACCTTCCCGTCGTACCAGTCGTCGCCGGGCGCGGTGAACGTCACGGTCGTGCCCGAGCGGCTCGCGTCGCGCAGCGCTCCGGGCGGGCGGGTGTCGGTGCCGTACCGCCCGGTGCGCCACTCGTCGTGGTGGTAGGCCCACGACTCGGCGTCCGGCTCACCGCCGGTCTTCCAGGCGAACAGGTAGCCCTCGCGGGTGGTCGCCACCAGGTCGGTGTGCCCGTCCCCGTCCAGGTCGCCGGCGGCGGGGGAGAACAGCGTCCAGCCGCCGGTGAACTTCGGGAACCCGTCCGCCTGCCCGTCCGGCGTGTAGGCCTGCACGGTCGAGGTGTCGCCGCCGTCGACCACCTCGGCCCTGCCGTCGCCGGTGACGTCGGCGATCAGCGGCGCGCCGAGGAAGTCGAGGCCGGCCCGCTTGTGCGGGTACCCGGCCACCGGCAGGCCGGTGGCCGCGTCGTAGCCGCGTTCGTAGTTGCCGATGGCCGTGCCGCTGCCCGCGTACAGCAGCGCGGCGATCAGCGAGACCGCGCCCGACCCCGACTCGGCGTAGCCGAGCCGCCCCGAGCCGCCGAACCGGCCGAACGCGCCGGTCGTCGTGAACGACGCGGGCACGTCGGCCGGCAGCGTGCCGCCCAGCAGCGCCTTGACGATGTCCGTGTCGCCGTTGAGCAGGCCGAGCGCCGGGTTGTTCAGCGGGCCGTACGCGTTCTTGATCTCCCCGTCGCCGCCGACGAGGAACGTCGCGGAGAACGACGGTCCGGTGGCCACCTCGTCCTTGCCGTCGCCGTCCACGTCCGCCGCCACCGGGCTGTTCGCCGCCTCGGTGATGAACTCCTGCGCGCTGCCGTAGTAGGTGACCAGCGACGGCAGGCGGACCGGCCAGCCCGCCACCGGCGACCCGTCGGCGTGGTAGGCGTACGCGTAGTTCGCCCCGAGCGCCTGGATGCCCGCGCCCGCGCTCTCGGAGTGCTGCGAGCGCACGACGATCTCCGGCTTCCCGTCGCCGTCCAGGTCGGCCACGGCCGGGGTGGCGTCCAGCTTGGCGTCGTCGATCGCGACCAGCCCGGACGCCGGCTTCGGCGGGTCGGCGACCGTAACCGGCCAGCCGGGCACGTCGGTGCCGTCGGCGTGCCAGGCGTGCAGCCGCCCGTCCCAGCCGGCCTGCACGATCTCCAGGCCGGGCTTCCCGTCGAGATCGACCAGCACGGGGGAGGCCGTCGCGCCCTGGTGCGGCAGCCGCGTGTACGGCAGCGCGGGGCGCGGAATCGCCGGCTTGGTCACGCTGGCGTTCAGCGTCTTCGGCCAGCCCGGCAGGAGCCGCCCGTGGGCGTCGAAGGCGTACGTGCGGCCGGTGGTGCTGGTCGCCACCACGTCGAGGTTCCCGTCGTGGGCCAGGTCGCCGACGGCGACGGGCGCGATGATCGGCTCGTGCCCGAAGTCGACGCCGGGGATCCGCTGCGGCTCGGCGTTCGTGGTGGCGGGCCAGCCGGGCAGCTCCTTGCCGCTCACCCCGTCGATGGCGTGCACGCGGCCGTCGGCGTCGCCGAAGACGATCGCCTCGTGCCCGGTGCCCTGCAGGTCGGCGAGGGCGGGCTGGCTCTCCCCGCCGATGCCGAACTTCAGCGGGAAGCCGGCCCGCAGGCCGGGGTCGTGGTGCACGGCGATCGCGCGCCGCTCCTCGCCCATGCGGCCCTGGTCGTCCCACACCCGCAGGCGGATGGTGACGGTGTACTGCTCGGTGGACGACAGCGCCCTGTCGTCGGGCATCGTGTACGCCTTGGTCCAGAACGAGCTCGGCAGCTTCGTCAGGTCGAGCGTGCCCAGCTTCCCGTCGTACGCGCCGCTGCCGGTGCCGGAGCCCGCGGAGATGAAGTCGGAGTCGGACGGCTCGATGCCCGGCGCGAACTGCACCTCGTACCGGAAGCTCGTGGCGCGCCTGGCCTCGACGTGCCCGGTGACCGGTACCGACGGGGTCGTCTGCGGGTCGTAGAGGGCGTACCAGTCGGGGCTGTCGATCCAGCCGACCGGCGGGATGTCGCCCCGCGCGACCGCGGCCATGGCCGCGTCGGCGTTCGGCCGCCCATACCCGTACTGCCGGTCCCAGCCCGGCTTGCCGGGCCAGGCCAGGCCCGGGTCGTCGACGTCGCTCGCCGTCGCGCGCAGCACCTGCACCGCCTCTGCGTTCGTCAGCGGCCAGCCGATCTTCTTCTCCTGCGCGGCCTGCGCGCCGTACGACAGCAGCAGGCCGAACAGGCCGCCGGTCGTCGGCGTCGACTCCGACGTCGACCCGCCGGTCGTGGCGACCGAGAACATCGCCTTCGCGCCGAAGGAGGTCAGGTCCGAGCGTTCCCGGTACGTCGTCGTCAGCGTGTTGGCGAGCACCGCGCCCGGCACACCGGCCGTGTTGGCGACCAGGCCGTTTCCGGGGATGACGTGCGGCCAGAACATGCCGCCCTGGTGGTCGGTCGAGTCGAAGTCGTTGCTGGACTCGACCATCACGACGCCCTGGTTCCACAGCGTGTCGACCGCGTGGCGCATGACGGACGAGTAGCCCAGGTCCGCGGTCGTGCTGACGATGACCTTCGCGCCGATCCGGCCCGCGTACAGCCACGCGGCGGCCAGATCGTCGGTGCGGTCCAGCGCCTCCTCACCGGCGCGGATGGGCAGCAGCAGGCACCTGGGGCAGATGCCCGCGCCGAGCGTCTCGTTGTTCGTCTGCGCGGCGGCGACGCGCTGCTGGTCGTTGGCGTGGTCGTAGGTCGAATCGGAGGTCGCCGGGTCGTTCTGGTCGTCGTAAAAGTCCCAGCCGGAGATGTCGTCGACGAAGCCGTTGCCGTCGTCGTCCTTGCCGTCGGAGAACGCGACGATCAGGTCCTCCGGATCGATCACGCCGTTGCCGTTGGCGTCGTGCACCCGCGGGTCGTCGGCGTAGTCGGCCGCCGTCACCGCGCCGTCGCCGTTCTTGTCGTACACCGCCGAGCCGTCCGGCTTGGGCAGCTCGCCGGTGTTGAGGAAGACCTTGTCCGCCAGGTCGGCGACGTCGCCGGCGTGCCAGTTGATGCCGGCCTCGACGTAGGCGATGACGGTCGACGGCGAGCCGGTCGTGTAGTCGCGCCACGCCTTGTCGACCGACATGCCCGACGCGCCCTCCGGGTCCTTCGCCAGGGGTGTGCAACGCGGGATGAAGGAGTACAGGTTGTGCTGCTCGCCCCCGGGCGCCGTCTTGGTGAGGCAGGTGCCCAGTGCGGTGCTCTCCGCCGGCGCGTAGCCGGGGTCGTCCGGCGGACCGGCCGGGAATCCGCTCGCCGCCAGGGCGGTCGGCGTGCCGGCCAGGGACAGGACGATGGCGAGGGCGACGGCCCGCAGGCGCCTCATTGGCCCACCTCACTCGGTTATCGGCGTGATCGATGTCCGCCAACGGAAATGTCCGCCAACCGAGAGGCCGTGAGTAGAGCGATGGCCGGAACAGGACATGAGAAATCTTCGCGTTCGCTGCCTCGCCGAGCGGATCCGGGCGAGGAACGTCCATGGCCGCCGGTGCCGCTCAAGCGACCGACGGCCACGGAACGCGACCGACGCACTACAGTGTGGCATCGACCGTCCCCTTCATCCGGCAGGCGCGCGGACGTGTCGCCGTCCGCCGGTGCGGCCACCGGCGGGCTACAGAGCCGGCTCGACGCGACCTACCGCGAGCTGGAGAGCGCCGGCGCGACGAGGGGCCGGGTGGTGAGCGTGGGGCCGGTCGGTGCGGCGCGATGGCGGCGCTAGGTTCCGGCCCGGGTCGGCGGGGCAGGCGGTCCCGGCGGTCCCGGCGGGGCGGACGAGGGCTTCGGGGCTCCCGAGCAGTGCCCGGCATCGGGCCGTCCGGTGTCGAAGAAGGCCACGATGTGCGCGGCGCACCCGGGCGCGCGTACGGCCGAGGCGTGCACGTCGTCGTCCACGGTCAGCAGGCTGCCGCCGATCACCGCCCGCATCTGCCCGGCCCAGACGTACGGCGTGGTGGCCTCGTACCGGTGGCCGGACAGTTCGAGCGCGCCGCCGCCGGGCCGCAGCCGCCACGGCCGTACCGGGAACGGCCACCCCGCGCACATCGGTACGAACTCGCCGTTCCGGCCCGTGACGGGGTAGCGACGCAGGCGCCGGCGGTAGGCGTTCCACGCGGAGGCGAAGTCTCGGTGCCCGGCCTCTTCGTTGCAGATCGTCGCCTGGTTCATGGTCGGGTCGAAGTTCTCCGGCATTCCCGGCGGCGGGGTGGAGTTCGGCTCCCCGAAGGCCGTTCCGGCCGAGACCGGTACGGGCCTGTCCGGTGGGCCCGTGACCGCCGCGTCGAGGCCGGGCGTGTGCGTCATCTCCGCGAGCGCCTGGGCCGCCGAATCCCAGTCGCCGCTGGGGCGGGTGGCCAGACCGGAGATCATCCGGCCGTCGATGACCGTTTCGGCGTACCTCTTGGGATGGGCGTCATAGGCGTGTTCCAGCCGGAGCACGCTGGCCCTGACCGCGTCCGGGGTGGTACCGAGCCGGTACCTGGCGTTCCGCCGCGCGATCCACGCGGCCTGCCGGGAGAAGTCCTGCTCGGCGGCCCGGGCGGTCGTCTCCGCGTAGGCGTCGAGCCGGTAGCCGGGGCCCATCACGCTGTCCAGCCACATGCGGCCGACCCTGCCGGGGAACAGGCTGCGGTAGTTCGCGCCGAGGGCCGTGCCCCACGAAATGCCAAGGTAACTGATCGTGGTCTCGCCCAGCGCGGCGCGGATGCGGTCGAGGTCGCGCGCCACGTTGGCGGTGGTGAGCTGGGAGAGGAAGGCGGGGGCGCGCCTGGCGCACGCCCGGTTGGCCGCGATCTGGCGCTCGTACGCCTGCCGGGCGGCCTTCTCGGTGGGCGGCCCGGCCGGGGGCGCCGGATCGCGGTCGAGTTCCGGGCAGCCGACCCTGGTGCTGTAGCCGACGCCCCGGGGATCGAAGCCGATCAGGTCGTAGCGCCGGTTCAGCCGCGCGTTCGTGGCGCTGCGCATGACGAGCCTGATCGGCATGAGATATCCGCTGTCGCCGGGGCCGCCCGGGTTGATCGCGAGATCGCCCAGGCGGTGCGCCGGATCGGTGGCCGGCAGCCGGGTCACGGCGATGCTTATCTTCCGGCCGCCCGGCCGGTCGTAATCCAGCGGCACGCGAAGCGTCCCGCATTCCGTGCGGGACATCAGGCGCCGGAAGCGGGGGACTCGGCCGCCGCGCAGGCCCAATGCCGTGATGACGGCGCGCGAGTACCGCGGGCAGGTGTGCCAGGCGATGTGGGTGGCGTGGGCGGGCGTGCCCGCTCCCACCGGGGGTGCGGCGGGCGCCACCAGGGCCGCCGAGCCGATGGCCGGCAGGCTCACGGCCGCCAGCAGGCGACGGCGTCCGGTGGCGCGGTCGGGTGATCGATAGGGCGGGGACTTCGGCATGAAGAGGCTTTTCGGGGAGCTATGGGGGCACCGGCCGTCCTCCCGACGGCGCGCGGCGGCGTACCCGTACGCGGGCGATGCGTCGCCGCCAGGGGCCGACCCGCGACAGGACGGTCGCGAGCGGACGAACACACAACCTACCAGGCCGTTCGTCAGGTGCGGGGCATCGGTGCCGGCAGGAGGCCTCGCGGCCCGGAGCCGCGAGCCACATCCGGCCGGGCGGCGTCATTAGCCCGCTGTTCACCCACGTCCGCAGGTCCTGCGACATCCCCGCCCCCGACGCGCACGGACAGCACCATGTGCCAGAAATCGTCGTAGGACGACGGCGCGGCGTTCGCCCACACCAGCGCGGCGATCGTGGCGGCCAGCAGCACGATGGCGCTGCGGTCTCGGTGCGCAGGAACTCGCGCAGCGGCGTCCACAGGCCCAGCGCCCACGCGGTGCGCTGCGAGAACGGTGCGGAGCCGTCTCCGATCCGGTCATGGCTCATTCTCGCCCGACCGCGACCTGTCGCGCAGTGGCGCACCGGGCGGAGCGGGAGTCAGCGCGGGCGGCCGCCGGCGAGGGAAAGGCGGCAGCGCTCGAGGTAGCGGTACAGGTCGCGGCGCTGGTCGGCGGTCAGGTCGGCGGTCATGCGGGCCTCGATGTCGGCGACGGCCTTCTGGTATTCGTCCAGCAGGCGCGCGCCCGCCTCGGTCACCGCGATGATCAGGCGGCGGCGGTTGCGCTGGTCGCGGTGGCGGGAGATGAGCCCGCGGCGTTCGAGGGAGCCGACGAGGTCGGCCATGGACTGCGCGGTGACGAAGGAGTTACGGGCCAGCTCGGCGGACGACAGGCCCGCGCGGCGGCGCAGTAGGGCCAGCGTCGTGTACTGCAGCGCGGTGATGCCGGACGGGCGGAGCAGCTCCTCCAGATGCGCGCGCATGGCCATCTCCACCTGCTTCACGATGTACAGCAGCGACGAGCCCGGCACCGCCTCATCACCCTGCGCCACGCGCCACCTCCCATCCGCATCCTGGCCGGATCCGAACGCTCGCGCAACGTGACATTCCGGTGGTTTGGGGCATCGCGCATGGGTCGCCCCGCCCAGTCGCCGTGCCCGGATGACCCACCGTCGTGATCAAGAGGCCATGCCGCCCAGGGCGTGCAGCCGGATCTCCACCTCGCGCGCCTCGGGCAGGCCGAGCTCCCGGAAGATGCGGAGCGCCTGCCTCCAGCGGATCCGCGCCGCCCCGGGACCCCGCGTCTGCAACAGCACGCCGGCCGTGCCATCGTGCACCTTGGCCTCCAGGCACAGGTCGCCCATCTCCCGGGCCAGCACGAGGGCGGCATCGAACCGTTCCAGCGCGAGCTGGTGGCTCCCCAGGTCACGGTGCGCGAGGGCCATGCCCAGCAGGGCACGGGCCCGCTCGTACGGGACCCCGATCTCGCTCGCGGTCGCCAGCGCCCGCTGGTGGTGGGCCAGCGCCTCGCCGCACCGGTCCATGGCCAGGTACGTACTGCCGAGGTTGTTGTAGGCGTCCGCCATGTTGCGGCGGCTGCCGGCCGTCCGGTAGATCGCCAGCGCCTTGCGGTAGGACTCCAGAGCCCGGGCGTGGTCGCCCTTGTACCGCTGCACGTTGCCGATGTTGCTGTGCAGGATCGCCTCATTGTGGTCGCCCGGGAGCAGGGCGAAGATCTTCTGGCACTCGCGGTACAGGCGCAGCGCGTCCCGGTGGTAGCCGCGGCTCAGCCGGATGTCGCCCAGGTTGTTGAGGGCGATGGCGACGCCGCGGTCGTCGCCGAGCCGCCGGTACAGATCCAGCGCGGACGTGATGCTCGTCAGGGCCTGGTCGTGGCGCCCCAGATGCCAGCTCGCGACGCCGATGTAATTCAACGCGCCGGCAGCGCCCGCGAGGTCTCCGGACGCCCGGTACGCGCTCAGCGCCTCCTCGCAGTATGCCAGCGCCTCGCGGTAACGGCCGGCGGACCAGTGCACCAGGCCGAGATGGGCGAGGGCGTCCGCCGCATGGCGTTCGTCGCCGATCCGCCGCGCGTTCCGCAAGGCGTCCGTGGCGTGGCGGAGCGCCGTCTCATGGTCGCAGGCGAGGAACGCGATGAAGGTCAGCTCCACCATCGCCCGGGTCATGGCCTCGACGTCGTCGCGCTCCCGCGCCGAGCGCAGCGCGAGGTCGAGGGCCCGCCGCGCCTGGTCCCACAGCCCGCGTTGCACGAGGAACTTGGCGACGAGGTACGCCAGGTCGCCCGCCTCGCGCCGCCACTCGTGGCCGAACGCGTACTCGGCCAGGGCCATGACGCCGCTCCACTCCGCGTCGAGCCAGTCCCGCGCGTCGGCGGCGGTGTTCATCGCCGCGGCCCGGTCCGTGCCGGCCGGTTCCGGACGACGGCGATGCGGGTTCAGGAGGCGGTCGGCCCGGTGCGCCGAGCCCAGGTAGTGCGCCAGGAGCCGCCCGACCGTCCGGCGGACCTCCAGGTGCGAGTCCTCGCGCCGGCTCCGCTCGCACACGTAGGAGCGGATGAGGCCGTGGAAGCGGTACGCGCCGGAACCGGCCGGTTCGATCAGGTGATCGTCGCACAGGGCGGCCAGTGCCGTGCGCAGGCTGTGAGCCGGCCGGTCGGCGAGGTGCGCCGCGGCGGCCTCGGAGATCCGCTCCCCGGGGTGCCACCCGATGCGGCGGAAGACCCGCTGCTGTTCGGACGACAGCTTCGCGTACGACATGTCGAACGCGCCGAACACGCCCGCAGCGTCCGACCAGGCCGCCGGGTCCTCGACGGCCGGTTCCGCCAGGACGCCGTCGGCCACCGCCCGGCGGATGCTCGACGCGGCGAGCCGGATCGCGAGCGGAAGGCCGTCGCAGCGGGCGACGACCCGGTGCGTTCGTTCGTCCATCTCCCGGCCGGCGACGCGCGCGAACAGCGTGGTCGCCGCGGTGCGCGGCAGGACTCCGAGCCGGAGATGGCGGGCGGGCAGGCCGGACATACCGCTCCGGGCGGTGATCAGCACCCGGCACGAGCCGGTGGCGGGGAGCAGCGGCCGGATCTGCCGGACGTCCACCGCGTCGTCCAGCACGATCACCGCCCGCCGGTCGGCCAGCTCGGCCCGCCACAGCGCCGCGCGCTCGGCCACCGTCCGCGGCACGCGGGGCGCCGGGACGCCGATCATGGCGAGCAGGTCGCTCAACGCCCGCCCGGCCGGGAGGGGAGGCCGCGCCGGATCGTGCGCCGCCAGGTTCAAGAAGAGCCGTGCGTCGGGATACCGTGCGGCCAGCTCGCGTGCGGCGCGGACGGCCAGCGTGGTCTTCCCCACACCGGGCATCCCGACGATGACGCGCACCGGCGCATCCTCGTCGTCGCACAGCGCGGCGAGCTCCTCCTCCCGGCCGCAGAAGTCGGGCGGGTCGGGCGGGAGCGTGTCCGGTTGCCCCGATCGGCCCGGGTTGCGGTACCGGGGCGTGACGGCCAGATCCAGGTCGCGGCTGAGGACCTGCCGGTGTATCTCGCGCAGCCGGGCGCCCGGCCCCACGCCGAGCTCCGCGCGGAGTCTCGCGTCGAGCTCCCGGTAGGCCTTCAGCGCGTCGGCCTGCCGGTCGCACCGATAGAGCGCGGTGATGAGCAGGGCGGCGATCCGCTCGTCCAGCGGATGCCGCGCCGAGAGCGCGCGCAGCTCGCCGAGAAGGCGGGCATGGCGTCCGAGCCGCAGCTCCGTTTCGATCCGGTCCACGACCAGGGTGCGGTGTTCTTCCTGGAGCGCGTCCCGCAGCCGGTCCATCCCCGGCCCCGGAAGCCCGCTCAGGGCCGGGCCGTGCCACAGTGCCTCGGCCTCGCGTAGGAGCCGGGCCGCGTGTTCGTCGTCGCCGCTCTCGGTCAGGGCCGCCGCCTGCCGGCGTAATCGCGTGCACCGATGCAGGTCGACGGACTCGGGTGTGAGCGCGAGCCGGTACGCGTCGAACGACGAAGTGATCTTGACTTCTTCGCTGCCCTCCGGGCTCTTCAGGCGACGACGCACCCGTGATATATAGCTGGACACGTTTCCGCGAACGTTGCCCGGCGGGGAGTCGCCCCATATGTAGGAGATCATGGTCTCTACCGGTACCAGCCGGTCGCATTCGTAGGCGAGGAGGGCGAGAACCTCCTGCTCTTTCAACGAGCCGAGGTTGCGCTCCTGCCCGTCGATCCATAGCCGGACCGGACCGAGGAGCTGGACGGCCACCTCCATGCCATCCCCCGTACGCTGATGCCACCTCTGCACCGGATCGTCGCACCTTCTTGGGCCGGTATCCAGACAAGATGCCGGTATCCGGCATGATCGTCTGTTATAGGTACATTCCGGAAAAGTATCTAGTCGCTATTGCTCTGCATATCGGCTGGCCTAAAATTCCTTTGGCCCTGATCGCGGAACTGTGTCAGGAGCGTAGGGAGCAAAATGCCGAGAATCGGCAGGTTGGCGGCGACGCTCGTTGCGTCGGCCGTCGTGAGCGGTGCCGCAGTGGCGTATCGTGACGCCGCCATCGGCGTGGCGGCGCCGCGCGTCGCCGCGATGGCCGACGACGTGGTGAACGTTCCGGTTGTCATCCCTCAAACATGGATGTTCGGAACAAGCGTCGCATATCAGACACCCCATGTTCGGGGCCTCGTCCCGGTCGAACCGGCCGCACAGCCGACGTCACCGGAGGTCCGCCAGGTCTGAGCCCTGGCCTCGGGGCCGGCCTCGCGCCACCGCGCGGGCCGGCCTCTTCTTATGGTCCCCGCACGCCGCGCTCCGCGCGGGCGCACCCCGTGCAAGTCCGGCGTCCCGCCGGGTGCAAGCCGGTCGTCCAATGCCCCCTGCAGGCTGTGCCCCGTCCGGACCGAGTCGGACCCGAGGCAGGGAGACGCGATGGGTTGCGAGGAATGGCGGATGGGGCCGTACGGCCTTGACGCGGGGAAGGGAACGACGCTCGCCGGGCGGCGCACGGTGCTGGTGGTGGTCCACCACCTCGCCGCGGCCGACCGCCTCGCCGACGTCGTCCCGCTGATCGAGCGCGACCGGCGCGTGCAGGTCATCTACACCGAGTCGCCGGCGTCGGTACTCCGCGTCGGCGTCACGGAGCACCTCCACGGTCTGGGCGCGGTGGTCGTACCGTACCGGCAGGCGATCCGCATGCCGTTCGACCTGGCCCTGGCGGCGGGGGAGGGGCTGCTCCAGGAACTGCACGCGCCGGTCCTCATGCTGCCGCACGGCGTACCGCCCGGCGTGAAGGTGAACAGGTGGGCCGGTCACGGACCGGCCGGGCGGCGTCCCCTGGCGGGAATGCACCCGGAGGCGATCGTCATCGGTGGCCGGGTGATCCCTTCCGCCCTCGCGGTCGCGCATGAGACGCACGTCCGGCAGGTGTCGGAGACGTGTCCGGAGGCGCTTCCCGTCACTCGTGTCGTAGGCGACCCCGCGTTCGACCGGCTCGTCGCCGGGGCGAGCCGGCGCGCGGCCTACCGGCAGGCGTTCGGCGCCGGGCCACGGCATCGACTCGTCGTCCTGGCGTCGACGTGGGGGCCGCGGTCGCTGCTGGGCCGCCACGACGACCTGCCGGCCCGTCTCGCACGCGAGCTGCCCGCGGACCGGTACCGGATCGTCGCCGCGCTGCATCCCAACATCTGGTCGTGGCACGGTCCAAAACAGATACTCGCCTGGTACGACGACTGCCGCCGCCTGGGGGTGCGGATCCTTCCGTCGGGGTCCGGCTGGCAGGCGGCGCTCGTGGCGGCCGACCGTCTCGTCGGCGATCAAGGGTCGATCAGCTGCTATGGCGCGGCCCTCGGCGTGCCCACGATGCTCGGCGCCTTTCCCGACGAGGACGTCATGCCGGGTTCTGCGGTTGCGGTCCTGGGAGACCACGCGCCGCGGCTCGACCTGCGCCGTCCGCTCGAACCGCAGATCGCCTCCTGCCCGCCCGGCCCGGGCGCCCGCCTCCGGGCCCGGCTCACCTCGCGTCCGGGGCGGTCCGCCGGACTGCTTCGCCGGCTCATGTACGAGATCATGGATCTGCCCGAGCCGGAGACGCCCGCGTGTTTCGAGCCGGTCCCGCCGCCGGGGAGTGACCGGCCATGACCGTGGTCCTGGTGCGCAACGCGCCGTATCGCGGCCCGACGCCGGCCGGCGGTCTGCCGGTCACCCTCGTGCTTCCGGGACGGCGACTCATCCGGATCGTCTCGATCGTCCTGCCGGCCTGCGCTCCGCCGGGGGATCGTGCGGTGACGGACGAACACCTGCGCGCGGAGCCCGACGAGACGGATCCGGCGTGGCTGTCGGTCGCCGACGTCATCGCACGGCACGGACCGGGACCCGCGCCCGGCACGGGCTGCCTGATCGTCGCGACGATCGAGGGAGGGCTCGAGCGGGTACTCGTGCGGAACTGCGGGCGCGTCGTCGAGACGGCCGCCGCCGGCCCCGCAGGGACGTTCGCCTCGGTCGTGCACACCTGGCTGGTGACCGGCCGGCCCGTCGACGGACTGGCCGGGGCGTCGATCACGGTCGGGCACGGCCCCGCCCGGCCCGTCACGGTCCGCCCGGCGGCGGCAGGCGCTCCAGCCGCGCGGTGACCGCCGCCGCCTCCGGCGCGTCGTGGGACTCGTACACGGCGCGGGCCGCGCCGAGATGGCGCCGCTCCTCGTCCGGCCGGTGCCTGCGCGCCGCGAGGTCCGCCAGCGTGACGCGCACCTCGGCGGCCTGGTGCGCCGCGCCGATCGCTTCGCTGATCTCCAGCGCCGCGTGCAGCGCCTCCTCGGCCGCCTCGAGGCGGCCGGCGTCGAGCAGCACGCGGCCGAGACTGCCGAGCGTGCGGGAGAGGTTGTACCGGTCGCCATCAGCGGAGAAGTAGGCCTTGGCGTGGGAGAGCCGCTCCAGGCTCTCGCCGGTGCGGCCCGCGGCGTGCAGGGCGTCGCCGAGGCGCCGGGACATGATGGCCGTGCCGCGCCTGATGCCGGCCGACTCGTTGAGGGCGAGCGACCTGCTGAAGGCGTCGATCGCGGCTTCCGGCCGGCCCAGGGCCAGCTCGGCGACGCCGCGGATCTCCAGCGCCACCGCCTCGCCGGCCGGATGCTCGTTGTCGCGTTCCAACCGGACGGCCTGCGCGGCGTACTCGGCCGCGGCCTGGAACCGCCGCAGGTTGAGGTGCGCCGAGCCGAGCTGCTCGAGCACGCGCGCCTCGGCGAGCGGATCGCCATCGGCACGGGCGGCGGCGAGTCCGATCTCATGGGTGTCAAGCCAGACCCGGTAATGCTTTCGATAAACGAACAGGGCCCACAATGCCTCGCAGTATTCCCATGCCTTCCGGTAATGGCGGATCGCCTGGGCCAGGCGCTGAGCCGCGACGATATTGGGCAGCTCCGCCTCCAGCCAGGCGAGTGCATCGGCGTCGCCGGTGAAGACCGATGTGCGCGCGGTCGTCCGGAAACAGGTGCCCAGGCGGCGGCGGCCTGGGATCAGCCGCCGGTCCGCTGCCGCCGCGCGCCCCAGATAGTGATCGATGATCCGGTGCCGGGTCGCGTCGAGGGTGGCACGGGACTCGGTGTTCTCGGCCGCCGATCGGGCGTGCAGCCGGAGCAGGTCGTGGAAACGGAATCGGCCGTTCTCGTCCTCCTCGATGAGATTGGCGCCGACCAGCAGGTCGAGGATGCGGGCCCCCTCATCCTCATCGGTGCCGGCCGCCGCGGCGGCGAGGGAAACGTCGAAGTCGCGGCCGGGATGCAGGCCGAGCAGCCGGTACATGCGGGCGGCGTCCGCCGGCAGCGCGGCGTACGACGCGTCGAAGACGGCGCGCACCGAGAAATCCTCGTCGAGGGCGAGTGCGGCGAGGCGGCGCCGCTCTTCGGACAGTTCCCGGACCATGCGTTCGATGGGCCACGGCCGCACCGCGAGACGCGCCGCGGACGTGCACAGCGCGAGCGGCAGCCGTCCGCACAGCCTCGCCAGCTCGCGGACGTGCTCGGGCTCCGCGCGGGTGCGTGCGGTCCCGAGCATCCGATCCAGCAGGTCTCGCGCCCCTTCGTCGTCCAGCGGCCCGAGACCGACGAATACGGCGCCCTCGATGGCGAGACCGGACAACCGCCGCCGGCTCGTGACCACCACGACGCTCGGCCCCTTTCCCGGCAGGAGCGGACGGACCTGGGCCGCCGACGCGGCGTTGTCCAGTACGACGATGAGGCGCCGCCCGGTGGTGAGCGACCGGAACAGCGCGGACTGATCATCGCGGGAGAGCGGTACGTCTCCGGGCGGGACGCCGAGAGCGCGAAGGAACCCGGTCAATGCCTCCTCCGGTGCTACGCCGGTGATACCGGAGAAGCCGAGAAGGTCGCGATACAGATGTCCGTCGCGATAGTCCTGACCGATTTCGTGGAGCCAGCGCAATCCGAGCGCCGTCTTGCCGACGCCACCCTGGCCGGTGATCACGACGAGTAGCGTGCGTCCCTCCGCCGCGGACTCGGCGGCGAGTCGTTCGAGTTGCGTGATCTCGCGTTCACGATTCGCGAAATAGGGCGGCGGAGACGGCAGTTGGGCGGGTATTGACCGCGGTGTCGATTCGGCCAGATGAAAGTGCACATCGCCGCGGATCGAGCCGGCCTGTACGCTTCCGCCGACGGTGGCATTGTGGATCTCATTTGTTCCGCCGGTGCCTCCGATCACCTCATCGCGCTCGTCGTCGCGTTCAGTCACGAATCAGACCCCCGAGATCGTCGGCAATCGTCTCGAGCTTAAACGCTGTGTCGGCGCTTGACACGAGCGCAAAGGAGGTGTTCCCTTCGCTCCCCGGTGGGAGACGCGTTCGAGGGGAATCGGAACGCGACCCCCGCAATGAACGACGCTGCTGTGTGCTCGCACCGAAGGTGGTCCGCCGCGAATCTCCATCGGTCGTTCGAGCGCCGTGCCCGCCGAGCGCCGCGCCGCCGGCCGGCGGGTCAGTCGGCGCGTGCGGCATCGAGCTCGTCGAGGATGCGGCGCGCCGCCTCAGGGTGGTGGGTGATCAGCTCCGTCAGCCGGTCGAGTTCGGACCAGCCGGTGACCCCGACGACCGGCACGCGTGCCAGCGTCTCGTAGAAGTCATCGAGCGCCGCCTGGATGCGTCGCAGCCGCTCGTCGCCGACCATCATGCGCTCCCCGTCGTGGATCTCCCCGGCCTTGCCCCGGCGGCGGCGCCCGTGCGTTCCCCGCGCCGCCGCCGTTCGCCCGGCGCCGCGGCCGGCGGGC
>JBEHYF010000136.1:0-14939 GCA_048498315.1 Actinomycetota bacterium | reverse complement strand
CGCCTCGCCGGAACAGGACGCCTCGCCGGAACAGGACGCCTCGCTGGGCTGGGAAGTATCGCCGGGACGCGCCGCATCGCCCGGGTGGGACGTCATCGGCACCGCTCCGGCCGGCCCTCCGCCGGCTCACCGGCCGTCGGCTCACCGGTCCTGCGTTCACCGGCCGCCGCCGGCTCATCGTCCGCCAGGCCCGCTGCGGCCGGATCCACGGCGGCCGGGGCGTCGTCGGCGGTCGGGTCGTGGCCGCGGTCCAGCGACCGCCACAACGAGGCGGGATCGTCGCCGGCCGGCGCGGCGGCGCCCGGGCGCTCGTAACGGGCCGACATTCCCGGCCAGCCGCGCCCGCGAACCACGGTGAGCAGCCCGGCGGCGGCCAGCAGCACGCCGCCGCCCAGGGCGGTGATCCACCATGCGTTCACGTGCACGGACAGGTGGTCGGCGAGCTTCGTCAGGGTGCCGGCGTCATCGGCGACAGCACGCACGTGACCGGCACGGACCGCGGCGGGCGCGGAGACGGCGATGACGACGCCGAAGGCGGCCAGCAGCGCGCCGACGGCGGTGCGCGCCCAGCCGCGCGTCGCGAGGAGGGCGACGATCCCGGCCAGCCCCGCCCAGCCGAGCGCGGGGATGACACCGCTCAGCGACCGGCCGGTGACGTGCTGGAGGGACGGTGCCAGGGCGCCGCCGCCGTGTGTGACGACGGTCGCCCAGGTGCGCCCGGCGAACCCGGCGGCGAGCCCGCCTCCCGCGAGGCCCAGGAGGGCCGCGGCGGCGAGTTCGCGGCGATTCGTCACTGCGGGCGCTCTCCGACGACCGCGTCGAGCCGGTCGGCGTCCCAGCAGGTGCGGTCGCCGGTGTGGCAGGCCGCGCCCACCTGGTCGACCTTGACCAGGATGGCGTCGCCGTCGCAGTCGAGCGCGACCTCCTTGACCCACTGCTGGTGGCCGGAGGACTCGCCCTTCACCCAGTACTCCCGGCGGCTGCGCGACCAATAGGTGGCGCGGCCCGTGGTCAGCGTGCGGTGCAACGCCTCGTCGTCCATCCACGCGAGCATGAGCACCTCGCCGGTGTCGTACTGCTGGGCGATGGCCGGGACGAGACCGTCGGCGGTGCGCTTCAGACGATCAGCGATCTTGGGATCCAAGGGCATGACAACCATTCTGCCGGGTGATCGGGTGTGCCGGGTGCAGGGGCGAGCGAACGACGTCCTTGTCACCCACCCGTCCCGCGCCCGCCCCCGCACCGGTCACCGCCCCGGCACCCGTCGGTCACGTCGCGCACTCATCCGGCATCCGCCCCGCACCCGCCGCGAACCCGGAGGCACCATCGCGCACCGGTCGCGGAGGAGCCGCGTATCACGCGGGCGGGCCGGGAAGGCGAAGAGGCCCGCACCGGTGACGGCGCGGACCCCAACGGGTGAACGTTATGCGAACTACAGCGGGCGGACCTTGTCCGCCTGCGGGCCGCGGTCGCCCTGGACGACCTCGAACTCCACTCGCTGGTTGTCCTCGAGCGTGCGGTAACCGGACATGGCGATCGCCGAGTAGTGAACGAAGACGTCCGGTCCGCCACCGTCAATGGCGATGAAGCCGAACCCCTTGTCGGCGTTGAACCACTTCACGGTGCCCTGGGCCATGCCTAACTCCTTGCGAACAAACAGAACCCGCACTTCGCGGGTCACTTCGTGGTTGTCGCGGGAGTGTCACCGGCCCCGGGAGCTGAAAACACGCCCGCAAGTCATCGGTCCGCGGGCGTCTGGCAAACGAACGTGGAACTACGACAACAACCACCGTGAGTTTACCAACTTCGCCGCTCCGCCACACCTCTCCGCCGCGACGATCACCTTTGGAGCGCGCCATTCGGCCGATCCGCCCAGGTGGCGGTGGTGTCGTCGCCGACAAGCAGCCTGACAGTAACAGAAAATTAAGTTTTCAGCTGTGCCGCCCACGAGGCGTACAAGTCGGCATATCTGCCGGGTTCGGCGATCAACACCGCGTGCGGGCCGCGCTGGACGACGCGCCCGGCGTCGAAGACGAGGATCTCGTCGGCCGCCTCCGCGGTCGACAGCCGGTGCGCGATCGAGATCGCGGTACGGCCCTGCGTGACACCCTCGATGGCCCGCTGAAGACGCACCTCGGTGGCCGGGTCGACGGCGGAGGTGGCCTCGTCCAGCACGAGCAGATCCGGGTCGGCGAGGTAGGCGCGGGCGAGCGCGACGAGCTGCCGCTCCCCCGCCGACAGCGACTCGCCGCGCTGCCCGACCGGCGTGGCCAGGCCGTCCGGCAGGCCGTCGAGCCAGTCGGCCAGGCCCAGCTCCTCCAGCGCGGCGCACAGCTCGCCCTCGGTGGCGTCCGGGCGGCCGTAGCGGATGTTGTCGGCGAGCGAGGCGTCGAACAGGAACCCGTCCTGAGGCACCATCACGATCCGCTCGCGCAGCGAGGAGAACCGCACGCCGGTCAGCGGCACGCCGTCGATCAGCACCCGGCCCGACGACGGGTCCATCAGGCGGGTGAGCAGCTTGGCGAACGTGGTCTTTCCCGAGCCGGTCTCGCCGACCACGGCGATCCGCGAGCGCGGCGCGATCCGCACCGACACGTCGTGCAGGACGGTCGGCCCGCCCGGGTAGGCGAACGACACGTTCTCGAACTCCACCTCGATCGCGCCGCGCGGCAGCTCCACGCCGTCGTCGCCCGGGTCGGCCACATCCGGCCGCATGTCGAGCACGCCGAGCACCCGGCGCCAGCCCGCGATGGCGTTCTGCGCGTCGTTGAGCACCTCAGTGGCGACCTGCAGCGGGCTGACGAACAATGTGATCAGGAACAGGAACGCCACCAGCTCCCCGGCGCTCAGGTGGCCGCCGATGCCAAGCAGCGTGCCGGCGACCACGACGGCGGCGGTGGCCAGCGCCGCGGCCAGCTCCGTGGACGGGAAGGTCAGCGCGACCATGCGCTGGGCGCGCACCTGGGCGACACGGTAGGCCTCGACGGAGGCGTCGATCCGGCGCGCGGTGCGCTCCTCGACGCCGTACGCGCGGATCACCGGCGCGCCGACGACCGACTCGCCCACCGCCGACAGCATGTCGCCGACCCGCTCACGCACCGTCCCGTACGCCCGCGACAGCAGGCGCTGGAAGAAGCGCAGCGCGAACACCAGCGGCAGGAAGACCGCCCACACCAGCAGCGCCAGCGGCCAGGAGTAGATCGCCATCAGCACGCTCGCCACGACGAGCTGGCCACCCGCGATGATGATCATCAGGCCGCCGTACTGCATGAACTGGCTGATCTGGTCGACGTCGGTGGTGACCCGCGAGACCAGCCCGCCGCGCCGCTCGCCGCTCTGGGTCAGCATCGACAGGTCGTGCACGTGCCGGAACGCGCGGATCCGCAGCGCCGCCAGGCCGCTCTCGCTGGTGCGGTACAGCCGGACGTTCATCAGGTACGCGGCCACCGCGGTCACCACGACGGCCGCGGCGCACACCGCCACGGCGAGGCGGACGAAACCGACGTCAGGGCCGCCGCGGGCGCGCAGGCCGCGGTCGAGGGTCTGCTGCACGGCCACCGGGACGACGATGCGGCCCGCCGTGGCGATCAGGGCGAGCAGGAGGGTCCCGGCGATGCCGCGGCGGAACTCGGGCGTCAGCCGCAGCCCGCGCCGGAGCGTCTCCAGCCCGGACGGCGGCGCCGTGGCGGCATCCGGGGTGACGGTCGTGCCCGTGGCGGCGGCGTCATCGCCGGCCCGCGCGGTCGTCTCGACGGCGCCGCTCACGCGACCGCCTCCTCGCTCTCGTCGTCGTCGCGGGCCGCGCGGGCTTCGTCCGGGGCCGCGGACCCGGCGCGGTCGTCGCGCTCGGCGCGATCGCGCTCGTAGGCGGTCACCAGCGCGCGGTAGCCGGGGGAACGTTCCAGCAGCTCGCGATGGGCGCCCTGGGCGACGATCCGGCCGTGCTCGAGGTAGACGACCTCGTCCGCCGGCTCGATCGTCGCCGTGCGGTAGGCGACCAGCACGACGGTGGCGTCCGAGCCGCGCAGGCCGTCGAGGATGCGGGCCTCCACCTGCGCGTCGACGCTGGAGGTCGCATCGTCCAGCACGAGCAGGCGGGGCCGGCGCACGAGCGCGCGGGCGAGCGCGAGGCGCTGCCGCTGCCCGCCGGACAGCGAAGCGCCGCGCTCGCCGACCCGCGTGTTCAGGCCGTCCGGGAGCGCGGCGACGAACCCGTCGGCCTGGGCGATCCGCAGCGCCTCCCAGACGTCTTCGTCCGGGACGTCGAGGCCGAGGGTGACGTTGCCGCGCACGGTGTCGTCGAACAGGAACGTCTGCTGCGGGACGACGGCGGTGGCGGTGGCCAGCCCGCCGCGCGCGACGTCGCGCGCGTCCACCCCGTCCAGCAGCACCGTGCCGCCCGCGGGGTCGACGAGGCGGACCAGCAGGTTCGTCAGCGTGGACTTGCCCGCGCCGGTCGGGCCGACCAGCGCGATCGTCCGGCCGGGCTCGACGGCGAACGTCACATCATGCAGGACGTCCTCGCGGGTGTAGCCGAAGCGCACCCGGCGCACCTCCAGCCGCGCCGCGCCGTCGCCGTCCAGGGACTCGTCCCCGTACGGCATGGAGCCATCGGCGTCCAGCACGGCGCGGACGCGCTCCCACCCGACGACGCTGCGCGGCACCTCGGCCAGCACCCAGCCGAGCGCGCGGATGGGGAAGGCCAGCAGCGTGAACAGGTAGGCGACGTGCACCAGGTCGCCGGGGGTCATCGCGCCGGAGGCGAGACGGACCGAGCCGACCAGCAGCACGGCGAGCACCCCGAGGTTCGGCAGCGCCTCCAGGGCCGGATCGAACATGCCGCGCAGGCGGCCGACCGCGATGTTCGCGTCGCGCAGGTCGTGCGACACGGCGGTGAACCGCTCGGTCTCGGCGGCCTCGCGGCCGAGCGTCTTGACGACCAGGGCGCCGTCGAAGCTCTCGTGCGCGACCTCGCTGACGGCCGCCCGCAGCCGCTGCGCCCGCGCCGCGACCGGGGCGAGCCGCCGCTGGTAGATCACGTTGAGCCCGGCGATGGCCGGGAAGACGAGGAGTCCGACGATCGCCACGATCGGGTCGGTGACGAGGATGGCCGCCGCGGCGATGACGATCATCAGGACGACGCCGACGGCCATCGGCAGCGGCGCCAGCGGCGCCCAGGCCGCCTCGACGTCGGCGTTGGCGTTCGACAGGAGCCGCCCCGTCGGGTGCCGCTGGTGCCAGGCGAGCGGAAGCCGCAGGTACTGGCGGGTGACCGCGTTCCGGTAGGCCGCCTGCATGTTGTACTGCACCATCCCGGCGTACAGGCGGCGGCCGGCGATGCCGAGGGCCTTCAGCACCGCGACGCCGACGATCGCCAGGCCGCCGGCGGCCAGGGCACCCGCGGTCGTGTGCCCCTTCTGGAAGGCGGGCAGCACGACGTTCTGGGTGACCCGGCCGAGAACGGAGGCGCTGGCGACGGTGGCGGCCGCGTACAGCCCGCTGGCGAGGACGGCGACAGTGAACAGGCGGGGCTCGGCCCGGACGGCGACCGCCAGCACCCGTACGCCCTTCTTCAGGATGTCGGATGTCACCTTCTGCGACACGTCGCCCCCTCATGGCCCGATTCCGCCCGCCGCTCTTCCCTACCACGCGGCACCCCCGGTTATTCCGCTCCGGCCGGGGGCGGCCTACCATCGTCGAATGGCGAACCGGTACTGGGCACACGCCGAACGGCAGGCCCTCAGCGATCTCCTCGCCGAGCGCGGGCCGCAGGCCCCGACGCTCTGCGCGGGCTGGACAACGGCCGACCTGGTCGCCCACCTGATCGTCCGCGAGCACCGTCCCGACGCGGCCGCGGGCATCCTCGTCCCGCCACTGGCCGCCTACACCGAGCGAGTGCGGCGCCAGGTGCTGGCGTCGGCGCCGTATCCCGCCCTGGTGGAGCGGTTCCGGCGCGGCCCCGCGTCCTGGTCGCCGCTGGCGCTTCCGCCGGTCGACGCCGCGGTGAACACGGTGGAGTACTTCGTGCACCACGAGGACGTACGGCGGGCTCGTGAGGGCTGGGAGCCGCGCGAACTGCCGGCCGAGGCCGAAGAGCAGCTGTGGCGGCGGCTTCGGATGGCGCGGCTGGTGCTGCGCCGGCTGCCGGTCGAGATCACCTTCGCGGACACCTCCGGCCGCATCCAGCGGATCACGAAGGGCGGCCGCCAGGTCCGCGTGCACGGGGAACCGAGCGAACTCACGATGTGGGCGCTGGGCCGCAAGGACGCCGCCCGGGTGCAGATGACCGGCGAGGCCGAAGCGATCAATGTGCTCAACGAGGCCCGCTGGCGGCTGTAGGACGCGTCGGCATTTCTAATTTACTTGCCCGATTTGTAGCCGGGTGCGCATCCTGCAGCCGTGGAACACATCGTCCTTCACTCCGCGGAATCGCTGCACGGCCGGCTGCAGCGCGGCCGGGGCTGCGCCGCCCGCCGCGCCGCCGTCGCCACCTGCGCCCGGGAGCTGGTGTACGACTGCGTGTGCCACGACCCCCGCTGGGACGCCCTGGAGGCGCGCGGCCTGTACTACGCCCGGCTCGTCGTCGACCTGGAGATGGAGACCGGCCCCATCATCGACCACCTGTTCGATCCCGTCGATCGGCTATGCGACGACGATGACCGGACGAACCTGGCGATCGACGTGCTGGCGCGGCTCGTGCGCCTGGGCCGCCGCGACGCCGCCGCCCCGCTGAGACGCTACGCGGCCGAGGGCGCCAACTGGTACGCCGCCCTCCAAGCGCTGGTCGAGCTGGACGACCCAGAGCTGGCCGAAGGCCTCGGCGCGATCGCCGCGGCCCACTGCGACGACGGCGAACCGGGCCGGCTGTACGGCGCGGACGGCGCCGTGACCCGCGCCTGGGCGCTCGGCGACCCCCGCATCGCCGCGGCGCGCAGACCCGAGTCGCGGCCGAGCAATCCCCGGCCCCCGCTGGCCGCCCGTTCCGACGCCGACCTGGCGGCGATCGCCCTGCGCGACGCCGGCCGCGCCACCGCCGCCATTCTCGAACTCGGCCGCCGCCGCAGCCCCCTCGTCCTCGATCTGGTCGAGGAGCTGATGCCGCTGGGCCGCCACGAGGGCCCACTGTGCCGTGCCCTGCGCGACCTCGGCGACCGCGCGCTGGACCGCGCTCGCGTCTGGACGGCGGAAGGGCGCTCCTACTTCGACGTCGGCATCGACGTGCTGGCCGCGCACGGCACCGCCGACGACGTGCCCACGCTCCTCGGCGCCCTTGATCTCGCCCTCGGCGAGGAGGACTGGGACCTTGCCGCCGTGCCCGCCGAGGGCCTCGGGCGGCTGCGCGCCCGAGACGCGATCCCCCTGCTGATGTACGCCTGGGCGGAGAGCGCCTCGTCCCAGCTACGGGTGGCGCTGCTCGGAGCGCTGCGCGACATCGACCCCTGCGTCGCCGAGCCCTACCTCGTCGAGGCCCTGTGGGACTGCGAGGACGGCGCCCGGCGGATCGCCGCCGGGGCCGTGCCGCTGGGCACCGAGACGCGCACTCGCCTGCGGCGCCTGCGGCAGGAGGCCGGCGAGAACGCCGGCGTGCGGGCCGCCGCCTCCCGCCGCCTGGTCACCGGCCCGCGCTGAGATCGAGTCCGGCCGGGCGCGTCGCCGGCCTGCGGCGCATCGCCGCGCCGTGGCCGGGGAGGGGGACCGCGGCGTTGCGCAGGGCGCGGGCGGCCGGCCGCTCCGCGTCCGGACCAGCCCTTCTGAGCGTGCCTCTCGCCTGATGCCCCGGTGTCGTGTTAGGGGAGAGACATGGACGCCACGAGCATGGCCGCCGCCCCTTCCGCCGCCCAGGTGGCCGAACGCGTCGAGCAGGACGGCATCGAACTCGTCCGGTTCCTGTACGTCGACCACGGTGGAATCGTCCGCGGCAAGTCCGCCGCGGGCACCCGGATCGCCGACCGGCTGCGTACGGGGATCGGCCACACCGTCGCCATGATGGCCATGACGATGCTCGACACGCTGCAGCCCGTGCCCGGCATGGGCCCAGTCGGCGAGGTGCGCATCATGCCGGACCCGGCCACCTACATGTCGCTGCCGTACGCGCCCGCCGGCGCCGCGATGCTGTCCGACCTCGTGCTGCCCGACGGCCGGCCGTGGGAGGCGTGCCCGCGCGACTTCCTCAAGCGGGCCGTGGCGGCGCTGGCCGACGAGGGATACACCCTTGTTGCGGCCTTCGAGCCGGAGTTCACCCTCGGCCGCCGGGTGCCCGCCAAGGCCGGGCCCGACGTGCTCGTCCCGGTCGACGACAGCCTGTGCTACTCCTCCACCGGCTTTCATGCCGCGCACGATTACGCGGTGGACCTGGCGCGCGCGCTGGCCGCCCAGGGCATGCGCGTCGAGCACTACTACCCCGAGCTCGGCCACGGCCAGCAGGAGATGTCGATACGCCCGGCACCCGCGCTGCGCGCCGCCGACGCCCACGTGCTGTACCGCGAGACGGTACGCGCCGTGGCGATGCGGCACGGCCTGTGGGCGAGCCTGGCGCCCAAACCGATCCCCGACCAGGCGGGCAACGGCTGCCACCTGCACCTGTCGCTGTGGTCCGGCGAGCGGAACGCCTTCTACGACCCGTCCGGGGCGTACGGCGTGGCCGACGCGACCCGCTGGTTCGTCGGCGGCCTGCTCGCGCACTTGCCCGCGCTGACCAGCGGCACCGTGAACGGCTTCCGCCGCCTCACGCCCCAGTCGTGGGCCAGCGCCTACGTCTGCTGGGGGATGGACAACCGGGAGGCGGCGGTGCGCGTCTGCTCGCCGATGCGCGGCTCCGAGGAGGAGACCACCAACCTGGAACTCAAGCCGTCCGATTCCAGCGCCAATCCGTACCTGTCGCTCGGCGCCGTCATCCACGCCGGCCTCGACGGCATCCGCCGCCGCATCGAGCCCGGCCCGGCCGTGGACGTCGACCCCGCGACGCTTCCGGAGACCGAGCGGCCGCCGCGCCTGCCCGCCTCGCTCGGGGAGGCCCTCGACGCGCTGGAGGCCGACGAACTGCTCATGACCGCCCTCGGCCCGCTGCGCAGCGCCGCCTACCTGGCCGTCAAGCGCGCCGACGTGGCCGCCTTCGCCGAGCACGACGCCGCCTATGAGTGCTTCCACCACTTCACGAAGTTCTGACCACGCCGCAGCGACGACGGCCGCCGGAACGACGCGAGCCGGCCGCGGTACGCCGACGGCGCCACCTCGGCGGTGTACGCCGGTCCGATCACCGGCGCCGTCCCGATGGCGGCGCCTCCCGCGTCACTCCTGCAGGTCGATGACGACCTTCACGTCGTCGTCGGCGGGCTCGAACGCCTCGAGCGCACGGTCGATCGGCAGCCGCCGCGTGATGAGGCGCTCCAGCCACGCCCGGTCGGCCCGGGCGAGCGCCTCCACGGCCAGCGCGTAGTGGCGGTGGTTGGCGTTGACCGACCCGAACACCGCGTCGTTCTGCAGCACGATCTCCCGGTTCAGCGCGCCGGCGTCGACGTCGACGTTCCTGCCCGTCCGGGACACGCCGGTGAGGCAGACGACGCCCGCCGAGGCGTTGTTCTCGATCGCCTGCATGATCAGCTGTGCCGCGCCGGTCGCCTCGATCACGATGTCGGGCTCGGCGTGCGCGCACACGTCGGCGATCGAGTCGCTGTGGTAGGTCGCGCCCAGGTCGGCGACGAGCTGCGGCTTGCGGCCCTCGGTCACCCGGTCGAGCACGTGGACCTCCAGGCCGCGCTGGACGCCGAGCATGGCGGCCAGCAGCCCGATCGGCCCCGCGCCGGTGACCAGCACCCGGCGCGGCTCGAACCACGCCCGCGCCCCGATCCGCTCGATGTGGTCCCACGCCTTCGCCACGACCGTCGTCGGCTCCAGCAGCATGCCGACCTGCTCCAGGTTCGCCGGAAGGCGGATGGCGAAGTCCTTCTCGACGGTCCAGCGCTGGGAGCCGTACCCGTGGATCTGCTTGATGCCGCGCTCGGTGTACTGACCGTTGCGGCACATGTCGAACTCCCGGTGCGCGCAGGCGCCGCATGGGACGGGGTCGGGTCGCCGTACGATGCCGACGACGAGGTCGCCGGCGGCGAAGCCGCTGCCCTCGGGCGCCTCGCGAACCCGGCCCAGCGACTCGTGCCCGAGGATCAGGCGCTCCTCGCCCGGTGGCGCCCAGCCGTAGTCGCCCGAGGCGATCTCCCGGTCGGTGCCGCAGACGCCGAGCGCGAGGCCGTCGACGAGCAGGTCGCCGGGCCCGGGCGTCGGCTCGGGAAAGTCGCTCACCTCCAGCGAGCCGGCCTTCAGCGGTACCACGGTAAGAGCACGCATGATCATCTCCCGATCGGAGCCGTTGCCTCGTCCCACGAAAAGTTACGCCACAACGACCATCGACCATCCGAAACCTCACCCCGCGGACCGTCGAAACGGCGTGGCGCTGAAAGCGGCTGCGGCCCACCTCGCGTGGGGACACCGTCACCAGCCTGCCCCGCCCGGTCACCGGTACGCTCGCTCACCCCGGATCCGGGCCTCGACGACGATCCTGGAAACGGCGGAAGACCCCGGGCGTACCCCCGCGACCGAGGCGGGCGGCTCGCCAGTGGCGACCCGCCGGGAACGCCCGGCTACCGGACCGGGTGGCCCGCCGCGCGGAGAGACGCCTTGACGTCGCCGACGGTCAGCTCGCCGAAGTGGAAGACGCTCGCCGCCAGCACCGCGTCGGCGCCCGCGTCGACCGCCGGCGCGAAGTGCTCGACCGCGCCCGCTCCCCCGCTGGCGATGACCGGCACCCGCACCACCTTCCGCACCGCCCGCAGCATCTCCAGGTCGAAACCGGCCTTGGTGCCGTCGGCGTCCATGGAGTTCAGGAGGATCTCCCCGGCCCCCAGCTCCTCGCCGCGCCGCGCCCACTCGATCGCGTCGATCCCGGTGCCGCGGCGCCCGCCGTGCGTGGTCACCTCGAAGCCGTCGCCGGCGCGCCGGGCGTCCACCGACAGCACGATGCACTGCGAGCCGAACCGGTGTGCCGCCTCCCGCAGGAACTCCGGCCGGGCGATCGCCGCCGTGTTGATCGACACCTTGTCGGCGCCGGCCCGCAGCAGCCGGTCGACATCGTCGACCGTACGGACCCCGCCGCCGACGGTCAGCGGGATGAACACCTGCTCGGCGGTGCGGCGGACCACGTCGTACGTGGTCTCCCGCTCGCCGCTGGAGGCGGTGATGTCGAGGAAGGTCAGCTCGTCGGCGCCCTCGGCGTCGTAGCGGCGGGCCAGCTCGACCGGGTCGCCCGCATCGCGCAGGCCCTGGAAGTTGACGCCCTTGACCACGCGGCCCGCGTCGACGTCGAGGCACGGGATCACCCGGACCGCGACCGTCATGCGATCTCCTCCCCCGGGCCACCGGTGACCGGCGGCGCATCGCGTACGGCCTCAGAGTAGGCGTCGACCTCCACCTCGACGAGCATGCGGGGGTCGATGAACGCCGACACCTCGATCATCGTGGCGGCGGGCCGCACCTCGCCGAACAGCTCGCGGTGCGCGCGGCCGACCTCGTCGGCCAGGCCGATGTCGGTGACGTACATGCGGGTGCGCACGACGTCGCCGACGCAGGCGCCGGCCTTCTCCAGCGCTTGCAGCGCGATGCCGAACGCGGTCTTGGTCTGGCCGTACGCGTCGCCCTCGTGCCGCACCTCGCCGTCGACGGTCGCGGTGCAGCCGGCGACCAGCACCCACGGGCCGGCGACGACGACCCGCGAGTAGCCGACGACGTCCTCCCAGGGGCCGCCGGAGCCGATCCGCCGGATCACGCCGCCTCCCGCACCGCCGCGAGGGCCTCCTCCAGCGTGAACGCGCCCGCGTACAGCGCCTTGCCGACGATCGCGCCCTCGACGCCCGCAGCCACGAGGCCGGCCAGCGCCCGCAGGTCGTCCAGCGACGACACGCCGCCCGAGGCGACCACGGGCCGGTCGGTACGGGCGCACACCTGGCGCAGCAGGTCGGTGTTCGGGCCGCGCAGGGTGCCGTCCTTGGTGACGTCGGTGACGACGTAGCGCGGGCAGCCGTCGGCCTCCAGGCGGTCGAGCACCTCCCACAGGTCGCCGCCCTCGCGGGTCCAGCCGCGCGCCGCGAGCGTGCTGCCGCGCACGTCGAGACCGACCGCGATCCGGTCGCCGTGCTCGGCGATGATCTTCCGGCACCATGCGGGGTTCTCCAGCGCGGCCGTGCCGATGTTGACCCGCGCGCAGCCGGTGGCGAGCGCGGCGGCGAGCGAGTCGTCGTCCCGGATCCCGCCGGACAGCTCGACCTTCACGTCCAGCTTGCCGACCACCGCGGCCAGCAGCTCCCGGTTCGAGCCGCGCCCGAACGCCGCGTCGAGGTCGACCAGATGGATCCACTCCGCGCCCGCGCTCTGCCAGGCCAGCGCCGCGTCGAGCGGGTCGCCGTATGATGTCTCGGTGCCGGCCTCGCCCCGGACGAGCCGCACGGCCTGGCCGTCCGCCACGTCGACGGCGGGCAACAGGACAAGGGACATTCATGACCTCCGGTCGAAGGCGAGCGTGACGAACACCGGAACGAGGAACGCCGACAGCGCGAGCACGGCCAAGCGTTCCGTCCAGGATTGTAGGAACGCCCAGGCGAGCGCCTGGACCAGGATGTACAACACGGCGACGATGGCGTTCTGCTCCCTGCGGCGGCGGGCCAGGATGCCGCCCGGCCGTCGGGAGCGGCGCGGCAGGAGGCGGGTGAACCCGGCGACCAGGGCGCGCCGCCGGGCCGCGCGCGCGTCGCGCCGGGCCCGCTGCTCGGCGGCGCGGGCGCGTGCCGCCTCCCGTTCGGCCCGCCGCCGCTGCCGTTCCTTGCTCACCGCAGCGTCGCGGTTTCGTGATTCGGCTTGCCGGAACCCACGTAGCGCGATGGAGCGGACCCCGCGTGGCAGCACCAGCCGGCGACGAGAGCCGGCGACGTAGGACTCATGCGCGAAGCCTACCGAGAGTGCGGAAGGCGTCTTCCGTTCGGCAAAACGGAACGTCGTGGCGCGGCTACCGTGCCCGTCCCGATCGCCCGTGGGCTCGTTCCGGTCAGGAGCAGTCGGAAACCGAAGGTCAACTCGGCCACGACGTCATCGGCGCATCCGGTGACGTCGCGCCGCCGCGGCATCGCCATTGCATGCCTTCGGGTACGGATCGAAACGCGCGGGCGACAGCGCCCGATGGATCCACGCGGGGGCTCGCGGCTCATCGCCACCTTCCTGCGGCCGACGCCCAGCGGGCGAGCCATCTATCAGTACTTCTGCGTCGCGGCGAGTTCGAGCCCCTTCCGCAAGTCGGCGTTGAAATCGCGCCAGGAGGGCACTTCGGCGATCGGCCCGGCAGGATCGATAGGCTCCAACAACTGCCGGCGATGGTGGGGAAACCGTTGCTTGAACTTGTCCAGTCTACGGCCGTTCAGACCGGAGGCACGACAGAGAGTCTCTCTGAGCAGCGCCTTCGGATCGGGTATCGATTCGACCTTGCGTACGGCGGGAAGCCGGAGCGGGACCTTGCCGTTCGGGTTGCCGGCGACCTGGCGGATCTCCTGCTCGTCGAGTAGCAGGCACGCCTCCGTCATCCGGATCGGGACCACGGGGGCGTGGACCGCCCCGGGCATGACCTCGGCGACCGCCTTCTCGATCTCGGCGACGCGCGCCTCTCGGCCGTCACGGTCGCCGTCCCGGTGGATGACTGCTTACCGGCGACGGTCCTCTTGGGCGGACGGCTGAGCCGGTCGGTCAGCGGATCGATGATCACCACCTGCACAGCGCATTCGGTGGCGATGCGCTGGACGTGGTCGGTGATGCCGCTGTCGCTGGTGCCTTCGCCGAGAAACAGGACTCTGAGTGTCACGCGCTCTCCAGGCGAAGCTGCGCCCCTGGCGGCTCTGCCGGGTAGGGCAGGATGTCGGCTCGGGTGACCGGGGGAAGGGCGGAACTGGCGGCCCGCCAGGTGCCGGCGAGCGGGCGGAGCTGGAGCGCCGGGCTGACGGTGCCGTCGGGCGCCTGGCGCATCGCCGTGTCGGCGAACAGGAGGTCGTGCGGGTCGACGAGCTGGTGTACCAGCCCTCGGCCTGGAGCCGCAGCGCGAGCGCTTCGAGATGAGCGGCTCCTCCATCGGAGTCCGCCTGCGAGCCGTCAGACGCTGCTCCGACGCGATTTCCGACCATTTGCCTGCATTCCGTAACTGGACAGTGACAGTATGTGTTCGGTCGGAGAGTAGACCAAGAGATGTGATCCCACAAGCGAAGGGACAACAATGAGTGCATCACTCGTGCTTCGACGTCGGCTCGCCCGCGAACTGCGCGGCGGTTGCAGGCCGGTCTGCCCCAGGAGCAGGTCGCCGAGTACCTGGACGCCTCCGCGTACAAGATCGTCCGGATCGAGAACGCGCAGAGTGCGGTCGGCATGAGCGACCTACGCCAGCTTCTGGCGCTGTATGAGGTGGACGCGGAGACGCGCGAACGGCTGATCGAGCTGGGACGCAACGCGCGCAAACGCGGCGGCTGGTGGAGTTCCTACCGCGACCTACTACCAGGCCCGTACGTCCAGTTGGAGGCAGAAGCATCACTGGCCCGTAACTATGAGCCGAGCATGGTTCCCGGCCTTGTCCAGACGCGGGACTACGCTCGCGCCGTGGTCGTCGCCTCCAGCCTCGCAATCCCTCCAGAGGAGGTGGACCGTCGGGTGGCCGTACGGATGAAGCGCCAGGAACGCCTGTACGAGGAGAACCCGTTGACACTGCGGGCGCTCATCGACGAGGCCGCGCTGCACAGGCCGGCGGGCAAGCCAAAAATCATGCGTGGCCAGTTGGAACACCTGATCGAAGCGGCGGACCTGCCGAACGTGAGCCTGCGGGTGCTGCCGTACGACGCGGGCCTGTACCCGGCGGTCGGCTACCC
>JBEHYF010000135.1:0-15221 GCA_048498315.1 Actinomycetota bacterium | reverse complement strand
ACGGTGGGGAGATAACTGGCCGCCGTTGGGGAGAACGCCGTGGCCGCCAGCGGGGAGAACTCGAGGCCGCCTACGGGGAGATTCGAATGGCCATTGACAAGTAGGGCGGGGCTGTGCGGACCTCACGTGCCCCGTACGGGTCTCGCGGGTGTGATCTGTGCTTGCCGGTGAGGTGACCGCGCCCATCTGGCCGAGAGCGCCTCCGTGGGCGGCAGGCGTCGGGTCGTCGGGGGCATCGGGCGATGCCCGACGGGGCCGTGGGCGGTGCCCGACGGGCTGCGGGCGACCGGCTGCGGGACGGAAAAGCCGATGGCCCCGGCGTAGCCGGGGCCATCGATATCAGGGTGAGTGAGGGGACTTGAACCCCCGACACCCAGGACCACAACCTGGTGCTCTGCCAACTGAGCTACACCCACCATGTCCGCTCCGAGGCGGCTTGAAGAAGTGTAGCGGCTCTCCGAACCTCATCCGCCACCGATATCCGTCGCGATGGCGCGCGCGGTCTCCGAGTCGGGGCCCGGTGCGGGCACGAACACCGCGGCGCGGTAGTAGCGCAGCTCGGTGATGCTCTCGGTGATGTCGGCGAGCGCCCGGTGGCCGCCCTTCTTGGTGGGGCTGGCGAAGTACGCGCTCGGGTACCAGCGGCGGGCCAGCTCCTTGATCGAGGACACGTCGATCATGCGGTAGTGCAGGTGGCCGTCGAGCGCCGGCATGTCGCGGGCCAGGAAGGCCCGGTCGGTGGCGATCGAGTTGCCGCATAGCGGGGCCTTCTTGACGGCCGGCACGTGGCCGCGGACGTACTGCAGCACGACGTCCTCCGCCTCGGCGAGGGTGATGCCCGCGGGCAGCGCCTTCAGCAGGCCCGAGGTGGTGTGCATGTCGCGCACCACGTCGGACATCTGCGCCAGGGCCTCCTCGGGTGGCTTGATCACGAGGTCGAGCCCCTCGTCGAGGATGTTGAGCTCACTGTCCGTCACCAGGACGGCGATCTCGATGAGGGCGTCCCGCCGCAGGTCGAGCCCGGTCATTTCACAGTCGATCCAGACCAGCCGGTCGTTCATGACCTTCACCATAAGTCCTGTCAGGACACTTTGAGTGATGACAGGAGCAGATCGAGGTCGCCCTGCTTCTTGTGGCTGTCCGGGATCGAGACGTAGAACTCCGCCGGCGGCTGCCCGTTTCCGCGGTCGATGACCATGATCGCGGCGGTCTCGGAGCGGAAGTTCCAGCCGCGCGCCTTGGCCTCCGGGAAGCGGAATCTGACCTCGAGCAGCCAGCCGTCGTGGCCGTCGACCGTGTGCGCGGTCGAGGACAGAACCTGGCGGGTGTGCGGCGGGTACGCCAGCGGCTCCAGGACGGCGAGCAGGGCCGTGGCCGTGGTGTCCAGCGAGCCCGCCGCCTGGCTGGGCACGACGCCGCTGTAGGCGCTCGCGACGTACGGGTTGCCGTTGTCGTAGTTCTTCATGACGACGGCGTCCTCGCCCTGGTCGAAGCCGAGCCGGGCGAGGCCGCCGGTCGAGCCGACGGATTCGCGGTGCCAGGCGCCGCCGAGGCCGGCGTACGAGATGCCCGCCTTGGTGTCGTTGATCGTCGCCGTGACGGGCGAGTGTCCGCTCTTGTCGGTGTTCCCGCCGACGCCCGAGGCGATCAGGGCGATGACCACGGCGATGATGAGGACGAGAACGACGCCGCCGCCGATCAGCAGCGCCCGCAGGCCCCGGCGGCCGCCCGGCGGGGTGCCCCACGCCGGTTCCGGGTACTGCCAGGGCGGCGGGACCTGTCCCGGCGGCGGCCAGCCGCCCTGGCCGGCCTGCTGCCAGGTGCCGGACGGCGCCTGGCCGGGCTGCGGCCATGCGCCCTGCCCCTGACCGGGCGGTGGCCAGGCGCCCGGTGCCTGCTCGGCCGACGGCGCGCCCGCGGGTGCCCAGCCGGTGGGAGCCTGCCCCGGTGCGGGGGGCCACGGGCCCTGTCCGGGCCCGGGCCAGGTCTGCCCGGAACCGGGCGGCGGCCACGCCTGCGTCTCGGCGCCGGGACGCGCCTCGGAACCCGCGCCGGTGCCCGCATCGGCCGCCGTGCCGGGTTCCGCGCCGGCCTGGGAGGCCATGCCCGCATCCGCATCGGCGGGCGGCTCGATGACGGGGCGCGTACGCGCGTCCGGTTCCGTGCCGGCGGCGACGGCGCCCGGCTCCGATGCCGCGCCCGCGTCGTAGAGTGCGTCCGCGGCGGGTACTCCTGAATCCGCGCCCGAGTCACCGGGCGAGTCCGCACCTGCCGCGCCCGCGTCGGGGGCCGCTTCTGCACCGGGCGCCGGTGGCGCCGTGCTCGTCTCAGCGCCCGGCTCCGTGCCGGAGCCCACGCCGCTCGGACCCGGCCGGCCACCGGCCTCAGGCTCACCGCCGGTGCCAGGCTCGGCGGCCGTGGCGGCTTCAGGCGCGGACCGCTCGCCCGGACCGGCCGGGCGGTCGTTCGCCGCGCCTGCCGCGTGCTCGCCGGACGGCGGGCCGCCGGAGCCGTCCGGCGGGGAGGCGGCCTCCGCCGCGCACCCGGGGGCGCCGGGGTCGCCGGACGGCCGATCGTCGTCCTCGTACAGGGTTTCCTTCGTCCACTCGCGCCCGTCCCACCAGCGGAGGAGGCCGGGGGTGCCGTACGGATCGCGGTACCAGCCCGCAGGGGTCATGGGCCCAGGTTATGGCCCGGCGGTCAGACGGCGGAATACCGGATGCCGGGGTGCAGCCGCGGGTCGGGGATCGGATCGCCAGCGACCTCGCGGATCGGGAGGACACCGGCCCACACGTCCAACGCGTAGTCGTCTTCTTCATCGCCGGGCGGCCCTTGGCGGGTCTTCACGGACGCCTCATCGAGCGGGATGGCCAGGACGGTCGTGGCGGCCAGTTCCCTGCGGTTGGGCCGGCGGGCGATGTCCCAGCGACCCGGCGCCAGGTGCTCGACGATGGCGCGCAGCCCGGCGAGCTTCTCGTCCGGGCCGGTGAGCCGCCGGGGCCGCCCGTAGACGACGGCGCTGCGGTAGTTCATCGAGTGGCTGAAGACCGACCGGGCGAGGACGAGGCCGTCGAGGTGCGTGACGGTGACGCAGACCTCCTCGGCGCGCAGGCTGACCGCCCCGGTTCCGCCGTGGACGTAGAGGATGTCGCCGTCGCGGCCGTACGTGGTCGGCAGCACGCGCGGCGAGCCGTCGACGACCACGCCGAGGTGGCAGACCCGCCCGGCGTCGAGGATGGCGTACAGCTCGGCCCGGTCTGTGGCGGCGCGCTCGGCGTGCCGGCGGACGCGCGTGCGCTCGGTGGCCGACAGCGGCGGGCCGGACGGCGGCGGGCCGTCGGACGCCGCCGGGCCGGTCGGTGCGGCCGGAGCACCGCCGGGCCCGCGCGGCGAGGTGCCGCCGGTCGGGCCGTCGTACGGTGACGGCGCACCATCGGTCGTGGAGGCGGATGCCGGGTTGCCTGGTGAGGGTGCGGCCGAGGGGCTGCCGGACGGTGGCGAAGTCGTCATGGGCGCGACGCTAGGATCAAAGTGGTTTATTCGGTACGGCCACTCGGCCACCGAAGGAGGAAGCCACTTTGCCGCGTCAGGATATCGACCTGCCGTTCGTCGTCGACCGCGCCGCCGAGGTTCCGATGAGCGTCCAGCTCGGCGGGCAGCTGCGCGCGGCGATGAACGACGGGCGGCTGAAGGCGGGGGAGCGGCTGCCGTCCAGCCGCGCGCTGGCCGCGGCGGTGGGCGTGAGCCGCACGGTCGTGACGGAGGCGTACGAGCAGCTGTACGCCGAGGGCTGGGTGGAGGGTCGGCATGGCTCGGGAACGTACGTCGCCGACATCGCGCCGCCGCCCGCCCGCGCGCCGGAGCGGGCACAGGCCGGCGCGGCGCCCGCCCCGGCGGGCCCGTCCGCGATCGACCTGCGCCCGGGCGTACCGTGGATCGGCGGCCTGGACACGCCGGCCTGGCGGAGGGCCTGGCGGCTGGCGGCGAGGGTTCCGCCGGCGGCGCGGCCCGACCCGCGGGGGCTGCCGGCGCTGCGCACGGTCGTCGCCGACTACCTGCGGCGCAGCCGCGGCGTGAGCTGCCCGGTGGAGCGCGTCGTGATCACACGGGGCGCGACCAACGGGCTGGACCTGCTCGGCGCGGCGGTGCTGCGGCCCGGCGACCGGGTGGGAGTGGAGGAGCCGGGCTTCGGCGACGCGCGGGAGGTGCTGGCGGCGCGCGGCGCGGAGGTGGTGCCGTGCCCCGTCGACGAGGACGGCCTGATCGTCGACGGGCTGCCGGACGATCTGCGCATCGTCTACACCACGCCGTCGCACCAGTACCCGCTGGGCGGGCGGCTGCCGGTGCCGCGCCGGCAGGCGCTGGTGGCGTGGGCGCGGCGCAATGGCGCGCTGATCGCCGAGGACGACTACGACAGCGAGTTCCGCTACGACGTGGCGCCGCTGCCGGCGCTGTACGGCCTGGACCCCGATGTGACGGTGTACCTGGGCACGACGTCGAAGACGCTGGCGCCCGACGTCGGCGTGGGCTGGCTGGTGGCCCGCCCCGACCTGGTGGCGGCGATCGCCGAGCGGCGCGAGTGCTTCAACGACCGTACGGCGGTGGTGCCGCAGGAGGCGGTGCGCGTGCTGCTGGAACGCGGCGATCTGGACCGGCACGTGCGCCGCATGCGCGCGGAGTACGCGCGGCGGCGCGCCGCCGTGGTGGCCGCGCTGGGGCACCTACCGCTGCTCGGGGACACCGCGGGCATGCACGTCGTCGTCGCCCTCGACCGGGACACGACCCGCCTGGTGGTCGAGCGGGCGGCCGAGCGCGGTGTGCTGCTGGCCGCCCTGGAGGAGCGGTACGCCGGGCCGCCGCGCGTGCACGGGCTCGTGCTCGGCTACGGCAACGCGACGCTCGCCCAGGTCAAGGCGGGCTGCTCGCTGGTAGGTGAGCTGATACATGAGCTACGGGCGGACCGGGCAGACGGGGCAGGTCGGGGTCGCCGAGCCGCCGGTCGAGCGCCGGTTCGGGGCCGGCCGGTGCCGCCTCCTCGCCCGGCGCGCTCCGCGGCCGCGGAATCCCCATCGGCGGTTCCGGGCCGGTGATCCGGCCGACGTCGATGCCGCCGGGCGCGTATGCGGCGGCGCCGGGCACCTGTGAGGCGCCGAAGTGGCCGCCGCGGGCCCAGGGTCGGCGGCCGCGGGCGGCGTCGTAGGCCTGGGGGAACGGCAGCGGTCCGCCGGCCGGCCACCGGCGCGGCACCCGCCAGGCGTCGAGCCAGCCCACGATGCGTTCCAGGCCGTTGACGGGGCCCGCGGTGAACGGCTCCCGCGCGAAGCCGACGACGACGATCTGCAGGCACGCCCGGCCCTCGCGGCCGACGTCGCCCGGCAGCATGCGGGCGGCGCGGGTGGCCGGGAGCATCTGCACGATCTCGCCGCTGCGCGGGTTCCACACCAGGTGGGCGCTGCGTCCCTGCTGGTCGAGACGCTGGGCGACCGACCGGGCGGAGATCCGCTCGGGGTCGCTCTCGCTGGTGTGCCAGACGGCACGGGGTGCGCCGCCCTTGGGCGACCCTCCGTCGTGCCTGGTGTGGAGCCGTCCGGCTCCGGGCAGCCATGCGTCGGCCACATCTGCTCCCCACCCAGCCGGGCGGGGGCGGACCCGGCTGGCCTTGTTCCGTGTCTACTGGGCTGGTTCAGGCACACAAAGCGCTTTGGAGCGAACTTCACGGCTTCACGGCCTTGGCGGTTAGTCGGAAATCTCCCCATCTGTTGCTGTTCTGATACCTGCGCGCACGAATGCGTACCCTTCCGATTTCCGCGGCACACGCGGCACCCCCGAAGGGCCGGATCCGGCCGTCCGGAAGCCCGGGAGTAACGCCCGAGCGCCGGCCGCGCGAGGGACGGCCAGCGGCGGGGTTGCCGAAGCGCGGGCCAGGGGCGGCGCGACGGAGTCGGGGGTTGCGCTGGAGGGCGGTGTGGTGGTGGGGCCGTGCCGTCGCGCCCGGCCAGGGGCGGGGCAGGCGGGGCCGGGACGCGCTGGGCCAGCGGGCCGGCGGCGGGAGATCGGCCGGTCCCGCGGCAGCCGGTCCGAGTGCCGTCGTCCGCCGGGGCCGGGTCGCGCGGGAGTACCGAGTCGCGTTCTAATAGGCGCGTGGACGCCGCGACCGACGCCGTGACCGAGGAGGGTCCCATGACAGAGCAGGTGGCCGGGGTACCGGGCATCGACGTCCCGCGCCTGTCGTCCTGGCTGGCCGACCGCCTGCCCGACGCGGGGCCGGTCACCGGCATCGAACTGCTCGCCGGCGGCCGGTCGAACCTGACCTACCTCGTGCAGTTCGGCGATCGCCGGGCCGTGCTGCGCCGCCCTCCGCTCGGCCACGTCCTGCCCACCGCGCACGACATGCGACGGGAGTACACCGTGCTGTCCGCGCTGGCCGGCAGCGACGTGCCCGTACCGGTCCCGATCGTGCTCTGCGCCGACGAGGACGTCATCGGCGCGCCGTTCTACCTCATGGAGCACGTCGAGGGACGGGTGCTGCGTACCATCGAGGACGCCGCCGACGTGACGCCGGAGGAGGCCCGCGCGCTCAGCGAGCGTCTCGCCGAGGCGTTCGCCGCCATCCACCTGCTCGCCGTCGACAAGGCCGGTCTCGCGGAGTTCGGTCGGCCGCAGGGTTACATGACGCGCCAGCTCGCCCGCTGGGGCAAGCAGTGGGAGGCGTCGTTCGCGGCAGACCCGACCGGATCCGAGCAGACCCAGGAGTCGTGTCGGCGGCTCGCCGCACGCCTGGCCGAGCGGCTGCCCGCCGACGGGCGCGGCGGTCTCGTCCACGGCGACTTCCGGCTCGACAATGCGCTGGTCCGGCTCCGCCCCGAGCCGCGGATCAACGCGATCGTCGACTGGGAGATGTCCACGCTCGGCGACCCGCTGTCCGACCTCGGCCTGACGCTCGTCTACTGGACCGACCCCGGCGACGAGGAGCGCAGCGCCATCCCGGTCGGCTCCACGGTCACCTCCGCGCCCGGTTTCCTCACCAGCCGGGAGTTCGCCGGCCGGTACGCCTCGCTCACCGGCTTCGACCTGGCCGACATCGACTTCTACGTGGCGTTCGGCTGCTACAAGCTGGCCGTGATCCTGGAGGGGATCCACGCCCGCTTCCTGCAGAACGCCACGGTCGGTGAGGGCTTCGACCAGGTCGGCCCCTCCGTGCCGCTGCTGCTCGACCGCGCCCACCGCACCCTCGACGAGGGTGGCATCTGACACCGGACACCGCGACGGCCGGGCCTCGTGTCCGGCCGCCGCGGCACAGGGCGCAGCGCGCCCCGACTCGGGTTCTCGCCGGCGCGCAGCCGCTCGGCCATGCTCTCCCGGGTCTTCACCGTGGCGTCGTGCAGCCACGGGCCGAACGTCACCCGTCCCACGCCCAGCTCGGCGAGACGGGCCAGGGGCGGCGCGCCCGGCCGGTACGTCACGTTGACCGGACCGGGGATCCGCTCGACCAGCGCGCGGATCGGTGCCTCGTCCGCGACCCCGATCACGTAGATGCAGTCGGTGCCGGCGTCGAGGTACGCCCGTGCCCGGGTGACGGCCTCGCCGAGACGTTCCGCGTCCGACGCGCCCGGCAGCGCGCCGCGCGCGAACGCGTCGGCCCGCGCGTTGATCATCAGGTCCGGGTCGGCTTCGTGTAGCGCCGCGATCAGCTCGGCCTGCCGCGTGACGTCGGCGAGCAGCCGTACCGGCGCCTCGCCCGGCTCCGGCGGCGCGGCGGGAGCGCCTGCGGGCTCCGCGCGGCGGGCGGGCACCGTGTCCTCGATGTTGCAGCCCGCCGCGCCCGCCGCAGCAAGCCGCTCGGCCAGCTCGGCCCCGTCCAGGCCGTACCCGGCCTCGGCGTCGACGGAGACGGGGACGGTCACGCTGCGCGCGATGCGGCCGGCGGCACGGCTTCCGCGCGGCGTCGCGGCGTCGTGCCTGCCCGCGGGCCGCGCGGGGCTCAGCAGGTCCAGGTGACGGGGGCGCTGCCGTTCGGGGAGAAGGACACCGAGCCGCTGCCGGTGCCGATGCACCAGCCCTGCCGCCGCACCTTGACCTGCGTGGAAGCGCCGCTGCTCAGGCTCCCGCTGCCGCTGGCGGCCAGCGGCTCGCTGGCCCCGGTGACCGTCCAGTTCACCGGGCCGCCGACGGCGGTGATGGTGACGTAGCAGAAATAGGAGCCGGACATGTGGCAGCCCTGGACCGACAGGGTGCCGGGCGTCGGCGGCTGGGGCGGCGGCGGGGCCGGAGCGTGGGTGACCGGCGGCCTCTTGGTGTGCTTCGGCTTGGGCGTCTTGCTCGGTGTGGGGGTCGGCGTCGGCGTCGGCGTGCGCGACGGCGTCGACGTGGTGGGCGGCGTGCTCACCGGGTCGGACGGGTCGGCGGAGCCGGAGTCGCCGGGGGTGGCGGCGATGGCCTGGTTGCCGGTGTCGTTCTTGGCGCCGTCGGTGCTGGGCAGCAGCATGAAGGCGCCACCGAAGACCAGGACCGCGCCGAACGCCGCGCCGCAGAGCGCCATCGCCGCCCGCGAGCCCGTGCGCGACCCGCCCTCGCGGCGGCTCGCGCGCGGCAGGGGTGCCGTGGGCGGGGGCGGCGGGTCGGAGCGCATCGCGATGGCGGCGCGCAGCTCGGCGTACTGCGGGGCGCTCGCGGCGGTCAGCACTCGGGCGCGCAGGCCGTCCAGGACGGCGGCGATCGGCATCGCGTGCAGCAGCCGCGCCGTCGCCACCTTCCCGTTGGCGCGCAGGCCGCAGATCGGGCAGTTGCCGATGTGCCGGGCCAGCGTGCGGCAGGTGTCGATGTCCAGCGGCGCGCCGACGGGGCCGGCCAGCGAGCCGACGCTCGGGCAGTCGTCGCGGCCGGTCGCCGAGATGACCACGGCGGCGAACGCGTCGTCAAGGTCGTTGCCGGCCTTGTCGGTCAGGGTCGAGGCCTCCTGCGGCGTCAGGGACAGCACCTCGGCGAGCTCGTGCGGATCGAGCTCGTGCCGCAGGGCCAGGTCGAGCACCTCGCGCTGCTGCCCGCTGAGCACCAGGAGCGCCTCGTGCACGAGCCGCCGGGTCGACTCGTCGGTCTCGACCAGCCCGTCGGCCTCCGCCGCCTTCTGCCGCTCCGCGGGGACCTCCGCGTACGCGCGCCGGCGCTGGCACTCGGCGCGCGTGACCGCGTACAGCCAGCCGCGGAACAGGCGCGGGTCGGGCAGGTTGCCGATGCGCTCCTGGACCGTGATCAGCGAATCGTGCACCGCCTGCGCGGCACTCTCCTCGTCGCGCAGCAGCACGTGACAGTAGTCGAACAGGCGCGGTGCGTAGGCGTCGTAGATCTGCGCCAGGGCCGTGCGGTCACCGGCCCGCAGCGCCTGCGCGAGCCGCTGGTCGTCGGCCCTGTCGATGCTCGGCCAACCGGCCACCTGACCCTCCTGCTGATCCCATCGTCCCACGGGGCCCCCGACGCCCCACAAGCATCTTCGGTTCACGCATCCTGCCACCAAACTTTGGCGTCATGCGGCCTTTGGTTGCAAATTGTGGGATGTACGATAGCGCTCAGTGACCGATTTTGGCGGAAGTGCAGGAACGCCTGACTCTGGGTGACCGAAAAGGAACTCAGGCTTTCAGGTCGGGGAAGTCCTCCTCGCGGAACTCGCCCTCGTGGCGGCCGTCGCCGTCCTCCAGCCCGCGCAGCTCCACGCGCCGGATCTTGCCCGAAATCGTCTTAGGCAGTTCCCGGAACTCCACCCGCCGCACCCGCTTGTACGGGGCGAGGTGCTCCCGGCAGTAGGCGAGGATCGACCGCGCCGTCTCCGCCGTCGGCTCGTGGCCGGCGGCCAGCGCCACGTACGCCTTCGGCACCGCCAGGCGCAGCGGGTCCGGCGCGGGCACGACGGCGGCCTCCGCCACCGCCTCGTGCTCCAGCAGCACGCTCTCCAGCTCGAACGGGGAGATCCGGTAGTCCGACGCCTTGAACACATCGTCGGTTCGGCCGACGAACGTGATGTAGCCGTCCGCGTCACGGGAGGCCACGTCACCGGTGTGGTAGTAGCCACCGGCCATCGCCTCGTCGCTCCGCGCCGCGTCCCCGCGGTATCCGGCCATCAGCGCGAGCGGACGCTCCGACAGATCGATGCACACCTCACCCTCGTCCGCCGGCTCGCCGGTGACCGGGTCGATCAGCGTGATCGTGTAGCCGGGCAGCGGGCGGCCCATCGACCCGGGCTTGAGCGGCTGGCCCGGCGGGTTGCCGATCTGCGCGGTGGTCTCCGTCTGCCCGTACCCGTCGCGGACGGTCAGCCCCCACTGCCGCTGCACCTGATCGATGATCTCGGGGTTGAGCGGCTCGCCCGCCGCGACGGCGACGCGCAGCGGCAGCCGCCACGCCGACAGGTCCTCCTGGATCAGCATGCGCCAGACGGTCGGCGGCGCGCAGAACGTCGTCACCGCGCACCGCTTCATCACCTCCAGCAGCGCCGGCGCGGAGAACCGCCGGTAGTTGAACAGCAGCACGCACGCGCCGGCGTTCCACGGCGCGAAGAAGTTGCTCCACGCGTGCTTGGCCCATCCGGGCGAGGAGACGTTCAGGTGAACGTCGCCGGGGCGCAGGCCGATCCAGTACATCGTCGACAGGTGCCCGACCGGGTACGACGCGTAGGTGTGCTCGACCAGCTTCGGCCGGGCCGTCGTGCCGGAGGTGAAGTACAGCAGGAGCGTGTCGCCGGCGTTCGTGACGTCGTCCGGGCCGAAGGAGGCGGGCTCGGCCGCGTATGCCTCCTCGAACGACAGCCAGCCGTCGGCGCGGCCGACGCAGATCCGCGTCCAGTCGCCCGGCACCTTCGCGAACTTGGCCGTTTGGGCCGCGGTCGTCACCACGTGCGCGACGTCGCCGCGCTCGATTCGGTCGGTCAGGTCGGCGGGGGTCAGCAGCGTGGCCGCCGGGATCACGACGGCACCCAGCTTCATCGCCGCGAGCATCGTCTCCCACAGCTCGACCTGGTTGCCGAGCATGAGCAGGAGCCGCTGCCCGCGCCGCACCCCGTGCCCCCGCAGCCAGGCCGCGACCCGGTTGGACCGCTCGGCCAGCTCGGCGAAGGTGAGCTTCACCTCCGAGCCGTCCTCCTCGACGACCCACAGTGCGGGACGGTCGGGGGTCTCGGCGGCCAGGACACCGTCGAACCAGTCGAGCGCCCAGTTGAAACGGGTGACATCGGGCCAGCGGAACTCGCGGCGGGCGGTGTCGTAGTCCTCGGCGTGGGTCAGGAGGAGGTCACGGGCGGCACGGAAGTTCTGCACGTCAGGGGTCATGGCGGAATCCTGGCACCACACCCGTCCATAACGTAAGAGCCACGCGTCCGACACCGGTTCGGCCGGAGCGGGTGCCCGTACGGCACCCGTCGCGCCCGGGACCCGTTTCCGTACACGACGTGCGCCTTCGCCGCACACGGCAGGCGCCCGAGTGCGGCGACACATGGGCCGACCGGTCCGGTGCCGGGTGCTTGCCGGGCTCGTTCCCTCAGCCGGAAATTCTTCCTGCTGGGGAACGTTCGCGCATGAGACACCGGCCGCCGGCGTCCGATGCGGCGGCCCCGGCCGTCGCCGCCGGCCCGGTGAAGGCGCACCGCCGGGGACAGCTCGCCGTTCGTCGGGTGATGCTCAGGGCGGGCACACCCACGACACGTTCACCTGCTTGCCGCCCGGGGAGAAGGTGACCGTGCCGTTGACGTCCTGGGGGCAGGCGGCCGGCCGGGTGGCAGTGACCGTGCTGGGCTGGCCGGCGGCCAGGGTGCCGCTGCTGGGAACGACGGTCACACCGTCGGCAATGGCGTTCCAGTGCACGGCTCCGCCGACCGCCACGATCGTGATGCTGCAGCTGTCGTCGTCGGCCGGGATAGTGGAGCAGCCGTCCGAAATCTCGAGGGTGCCGATCACCGGCTTCGGGGTCTTCTTCGTGCGGGTCGGGGTGGGGGTGGGCTTCGGGCGCGGGCGGGTCGTCGTGTGCGTCGGCGTCGGCGTGGGGGTGTGCGTGGTGGGGGTCGGTGTCGGGGTCGGGGTGGACGGCGACGGCTCGGGGGAGTCGGGGCTGTCGGAGGCCGACGGATCAACGGACGGCACGCTCGGCGCCGCCACGGCGGGCCGGCTCGGGTCGCCCGCCGGCTTGCCGCCGAAGGAGCCGCCGGTGAGCAGGACGACGCCCGTGGCGACGAGGAGAACGGCCGCGGCGGCGCCGAGCGCCGGCAGCAGCTTCGGGGTGCCCCGGCGGGCTTCGGCGGTGCGGACGCGGTCGGCGTTCATCGGCCAGCCCCAGACGTCGAACGGCTCGGCGCGCTGCGCGATGAGGTACCGGTCCTCGTTGCGGTCGGGGGCCGAGGCGAGGGACAGCACCGCCATCCGCAGGTCGGCGGGCACCGCCGCGACCGGCATGACCTGCATGAGCCGGTTGGTGGACACCTTGCGCTTGCGGCGCTCGCGGCAGACCGGGCACGAGTCGATGTGCCGGATCAGCTTGCGGCAGATGTCGGTGGGCAGCGGCCACTCGTGTCGGTCGGCGAGCGCGGCGACGCTGGGGCAATCGGCCCGGCCGGTCCGCGCGATGATCGAGGCGGCGAGGGCGTTGTCGAGCTCGTCCCGGGCCTCCGTGACCAATTCGACGGCGCGCTGGGAGGGCACGCCGAGGACGCCGGCGATCTCCTCAGCGGACAGCTCGTGCCGGATCGACAGGTCGACCGCCTCGCGGTGGCGGCCCGCCAGCCCGGCCATGGCGCTGAACACCAGCCGCCGGGTCTCATCGCGGCGCAGGCGTTCCTCCGCGTCGACGAACGCGTCGTCGGTCTCCTCAGGTGCCGGGCGGCGTTCTTCGGGAAGCTCCGGGTCGCGCAGTATCCGCAGGGAGAGGTTACGGGCGATGGCGTACAGCCAGCTGCGGAACCGCTCCGGCTCTCGGAGCTTGCCGATATGCTCCAGCGCGGCGATCAGGGAGTCGTGTACGGCGTCGGCCGCGAGCGTCTGGTCGCGCAGCAGCGCGTGGCAGTAGTCGAACAGTCGCGGCGCGTAGACGTCATAGATCTGGGTGAGTGCGGTGGTGTCGCCGGCGCGCAGCTCCTGCGCCAGCCGGTAGTCGTCCACCCGATCAAGGCTGGGCCATCCGGCCACAACATCCTCCCGGAGGTGTGATGTCGGACGCACCCCCGGAGAGTGAAGAGGGAGGCCCGACGCCCCGCTCCCGTCGGGCCTCCGTATGAGGAGACGCCGGGGTCGGGAGCTTGGTTCACAGGATCAAAGCATTAATCCGGAGATTTCCTCTCTCGATCTTCGGGGACCGATGTGAAGTCGTGTCGATCAGTGGCAGTTGGGCGCGCAGATGCGGCGAGAGATGGCGTCGAGGAAGAATCGCTGCACATCCTGCGGTTTGTAGGCATGGTAGGCCTCGCCGTTGGTCTCGGCGGCGATCTTCTGCATCGCGGTCATGTCGACGTCAGGTCCGAAGCCGATGAAGATCACCATGACCGGCCGGGCCGGGTCGTTCAGCTTCTTCAAGTCGCTCAGCAGACCGTTCAGCGTCGGGCCCTTGGGGTCGTCGTTCTTGCCGTCGGTCAGCACGAGGATCGAGTTGTAGTAGCCGACCTTGTAGGTGCGCTGCATCTGCTTGTAGGCCGTCAGCACCGAGGCGTACAGCCCGGTATTGCCGTTCGGCACCGGCCGCACCCGGCCGAGCGCACCGAGGATCGCCTGCCGTCGCGTGCCCGAGCCGACCCGATCGGACAGCGTGCCGATCGGCACTTCCGTGTGGTACGGCCGCGGGCCGTCGAGGTTGGTGCTGAACGTCCACAGGCCCAGGTCGGTGTCGTCCGGCAGCATCGCCAGGCCGCCCTGGGCCACCTGCGCGGTCGCGGTCATGCGGGTGAGGCCGCCGCCGACCGGCTGCGCCATCGACCCGGACACGTCGAGCAGGGTCAGCATGCGGGTGCGCAGCGACAGCTTCGTCCACGCCTGAATGACGCCGGTGACGTCGCCCGCGTCCGGGGTCGGCAGCGCCCGCGGGGCACGCGGGCTGACGCCCTGCGCGGCACCGAACCCGGTGCCGGCGTGGCCGTCGGGGGTGCGGAAGCCGAGCGCGTGGATGGAATCCTGCGCGCCGGCTGTGCCCATCGCGTTCTCCAGCATCCCGGCCGCGCGGATCTTGGTGTCGTCGTTGGTCGTCAGCGCCAGCGGGTAGTCGAGCGTGAGCGTGCCCTCGCTCGGGTAGATCGCGGTGACCGGCGCGCCGCCCTTGTCCCGGTCGTACTTCCAGACCGCCTGCTCGGGCGCGATGACCACCGGCACCCGGCCGTGCGGGTTCCGGCTGAAGATGCCGAACAGCGCGGCCGTGTTCGGCGACATGCTGGTCTGCGCCTCGCGCACGATCTGCGTGAAGATCGGGGTGGCGTTCGGGGTGCCCTGCAGCAGCATGCGGGTCATCACGACGGCGCCGAGACCGCCCGCGTTCCGGGTCGGGTCGAGGATCTGCAGGTGCACGGAGCCGGCCGGCAGCACGGTGTTCTTGCTGACCGCTCCGGCCGACAGCGCGTCGGTCGCCTTGAGAAGCATGTCCCACGTCGGCCGCACCCCCTGTGACTTCAGCTTCGCGGCGAACGATCGCGAGGTCGCCACGACGAGCGGCGTCTCGGCCACGGTCGTCGGCGTCCCGTGCACGCCCGCGGCGCCCTTGGGCGTGCTGCGCACGATGTCGAGCCAGAGAGAGGAGTCGGGGATCCATACGTCCGGAGTGGCCAGCCCCGGCACCACGCCCTGCCCGGACAGCACCGTGCTGGTGGCCGACGGGTCGGCCGCCTTGACGACCGCCCGCACGCACTTGTTCCCGGTGGAGTGGCGCTGCGTGTTGAACGACGCCGCGATGTCGCTGATCGCAGGGGCTATGTCGGGTGCCGCCGCGACGTTGAGGTCGATGGTGCCGCCGTCGCATTGGCTGCTGCTGGCGAGCGCGAAGACGCCCGCGCCGAGCAGCAGCGCCAGGCCGATCGCCCCGGCCAGCGGGCCGATGAGGGCGGCGAGCGACCGGCGGCGCGGCGCGCGACGGCCGTCGCCGGAGTGCCCTTCGCCCGGCCCGCCCGATCCGGTCCCGCCGCCGGAGCCGCGGCCGCCCAGCCCGGCCGCGTAGTCCCAGCCGCCGGCGCCGTACGCCGGCCCGCCCGTCCCCGGCCCGCCCGTCCCCGG
>JBEHYF010000134.1:0-15391 GCA_048498315.1 Actinomycetota bacterium | reverse complement strand
GCTGGTGCCGATGGACGCTCACGAGCAGCTCCGGCGGCTGCGCGCCGAGAGCGCGCACATCGCGGCGTTCGCCGCCCACCGCGACCTGACCGCGCCGGTCCCGGCCTGCCCGGGTCTGTCGGTCGGCGATCTCCTGCGGCACCTCGGAACGGTCTACCGCTGGGCGGCGGCCTGGGTGCGCGACCAGTCACCGCCGGGCGCGCGGGAGCAGGGGCCGGGCGACGACGAGGTCGTGGCCTGGTTCCGCGCGGGCGCCGCGACGATCTACGACGAGCTGGCCCGCCGCCGCCCGGACGAGCCGTGCGCGACGTGGTCCCCGGACGACGGCACGGCCAGGTTCTGGTGGCGGCGCATGGCGCACGAGACGACCGTGCACCGCGCCGACGTCGAGGCGGCGTACGGGCCGCTCGGGCCGATCGACCCGGCGTTCGCCGCCGACGGGGTCGACGAGGTGCTGTCGCTGTACCTGGCGCACCGGCTGACCTCCGCGCTGCCGGGCATGGCCCGTAAGACCGGCTACCACGGCACCGGGCAGGTCGTCGGCGTCTCGGCCGGGCCGCACCTGTGGCGGATCGCGCTGCGGCCCGACGCGCCGGAGGTCACGCGAGAGCTGCCCGACGACGCCGACGCCGTGGTGATCGGGGAGCCGGACGCGGTCTACCTGTGGCTGTGGGGCCGCCGCGGCGACGACGCGATCCGGGTCTGCGGCGACCGCGACGCCGCCGCGGCGCTGCGCGCGGCCCTCGCCGCCGCCACCGGCTGACTCCGGCGCCGCTCCGGGCTTGTGCGCGCGGAACGCATGCGGCCGGCCACGCCGCCCCGGAATGACCGTCCGCGTCGGCGCGCCCGCGGGTCTCGTCATGACACTCGGCCATCGATGCCCGGGCGACCGATCGATGCCCGGGCCGGGTGGTCGTACGGCCGGGGCCGGGTGAGCGTACGGGCCCGGGTAGGGCGATCAGCCGATGGGACGAGCGGACGACTGCGCCGCCCGGCATGCCGCATCGGGCGCCGCGGCGGTCGCGCACCAGGTCGCGCCGGGGTGGCGCGACCGGCCCGCGCCACGTTTCAACGACGGGTCTTGGCGATGATGCGCCGGGCGAGAGCGGTGAAGGCCTTGCCGCGGTGGCTGATGGCGTCCTTCTCCTCCGGCGCCAGCTCGGCGTTCGTGCGGGTGTCGCCCTCGGGGACGAAGATCGGGTCGTAGCCGAAGCCGTTCGTGCCGCGTGGTGCGTACGTGAGCGTGCCGTCCATGACCCCCTCGACGATCTCCTCCTCGCCGGACGGCCAGACGACCGCTGCGGCGCACACGAACCGCGCGCCCCGGTGCGGTTCGGCCACCTCGGAGAGCTGCCCCAGCAGCAGGTCGATGTTGGCCCGGTCGTCGCCGTGCCGCCCCGCCCAGCGGGCCGAGAACACGCCCGGCATGCCGTTCAGCGCGTCGACGCACAGGCCGGAGTCGTCGGCGACGGCCGGCAGGCCGGTGTGTGCGGCGATGGCGCGCGCCTTCAGCAGCGCGTTGCCGGCGAACGTCAGCTCGGTCTCGGGCACCTCGGGGGCGTCGGGGAACTCTTCCAGGCCCACGACGTCGACGTCGCCGAGGCCGTCGAGGATGCGGCGCAGCTCTGCGATCTTTCCCGGGTTGCGGGTGGCGAGCACCAGCTTCATGACGCCAGCGCCTCCCGCTGCAGCCGGGTCAGCTCGGCGCATCCCCCGGTCGCCAGGTCGAGCAGCGCGTCGAGTTCGGCGCGGTCGAACGGCTGCCCCTCCGCGGTGCCCTGCACCTCGACGAACCGGCCGTCACCGGTGCAGACGACGTTCATGTCGGTCTCGGCGGCGACGTCCTCGTCATAGCAGAGGTCGAGCCGCGGCTCGCCGTCGATCACACCGACGCTCACCGCGGCGACGGAGCCGACGAGCGGGTCGCCCGGGCACAGCCTCCGCTCGCGCATCCACGCCACCGCGTCGGCGAGGGCGACGTACGCGCCGGTGATCGCGGCCGTGCGGGTGCCGCCGTCGGCCTCCAGCACGTCGCAGTCGAGGATGACGGTGTTCTCGCCGAGCGCCTTGTAGTCGACGCAGGCGCGCAGCGACCGGCCGACCAGCCGGGAGATCTCGTGGGTGCGCCCGCCGATGCGGCCCCTGACCGACTCGCGGTCGTTGCGGGTGTTGGTCGAGCGGGGCAGCATCGCATACTCCGCCGTCACCCAGCCGAGCCCCGAGTCGCGCCGCCAGCGCGGCACGGAGTCCTGGACCGTGGCGGCGCACAGCACGCGGGTGCGGCCGAACTCGACCAGAACGGAGCCCTCGGCGTGGGAGAGCCAGCCGCGCTGGATGCGGACGGGACGGAGCTGGTCGGCGGAGCGACCGTCGGGGCGAGCCATGCCGCCCACCCTATCGACGAGACCCATCCGGGGCACGTGCCCCGCCGTCCCGCGTCCGCCGCCGGTCCCGGTACCGCCGCCGAGCACACCGGCGCCCCGGCACACCGCCCCGCATGCCGAGTTCACAGGTCGCCGTCCGGGCATCGCGTAATACCCGTGCCGCACGCCTCGGCCGCGCCCCAAGTGCCGCCCATTCCGGCCGCCCGTCTCGCGCCGCACGCCTGCGCCACCCTTCTCGTGCGCCGTCTCAGGCGTCCGCCTCGCGTCGCGTGCATCGCGGCGCGCACCGCTCCAGCGCCCCGCGCCGCCCGCCTCGCCCGCCGGCCGGTGACGCCCGTCACAGCTCGTAGACGGCGCCCTGGTAGGCGAGTTCGATATCGCCGCGGAAGCCGCTCGCCTTGGCCTCTGCGAGGGTACTGGCGGCGTCGTTCCACGGCACCAGGTGGGTCAGCACGAGCCGCCGGGCCCGGGCCCGCGCCGCGTGCTCGCCCGCCTGCCGCGCGGTCAGGTGCAGGTCGGTGGGCAGGCCGGGCTTGTCGAGAAAGGACGCCTCGGCCAGCAGCAGGTCGGCGCCGGCGGCCAGGTCGACGAGGGCGTCGCACTCGCCGGTGTCACCCGAGTAGGCGATCGACACGCCGCCGTGCTCGACCCGGAACCCGAACGCCTCGACCGGATGGCTCACCGGCGCGGCGGTGACGCGGAACGGGCCGACCTCGAAGACGCCGCGGCGCAGGGTATGGAAGTCGAACGCCTCGTTCATCCCCGGCTCGGGTTCGAGGTCGTAGGCGCGGGCCATCCGCTCGGCGACCCCGCACGGCCCGTACACCGGGATGCGCGGCTTGGGACCGTCGGGCGCGTACCGGCGGGCGACCCAGTATCCGCACAGGTCGAGGCAGTGGTCGGCGTGCAGATGGGACAGCAGCACCGCCCCGATGTCGTACAGGCCGATGTGGCGCTGCAGCGGCCCGAGGGCGCCGTTGCCGAGGTCGAGCAACAGCGCGAAGCCCTCGGCCTCGACGAGATAACAGGACGCCGGGCTGTCCGGGCCCGGGAAGCTCCCCGAGCAGCCGATCACCGTGAGACGCACCGGCCGGACCTCCTTAACCTGCCGTGGACGGAACGCCGACGGGCGCGGGTTCGACGGGCGCGATCTCCGGGCCGAGGAAGCGGCGGCCGAGCGCGCCGAACGGGGCCGGGTCCCCGGTGGAGCAGAACCGGTGGCGCGGCTCCGGAGACTCCTCCGCACGGGCCAGCCCGCGATCGTGCAGCACGCGGTACACATCCTTGGCGGTCTCGTCGGCGCTTGATACGAGGGTTACCCCGTCACCGGCGACATACGAGATGACGCCGGTCAGCAGTGGGTAATGGGTGCAGCCGAGGATCAGCGTGTCGCAGCCCGTGTCGACGATCGGCCGGATGTAGCCGCGCGCGACGTCGAGGAGTTCGTCGCTCATGGTGATGCCCCGCTCCACGAAGTCCACGAAACGCGGACACGCGACACTTGTCAGTGTCACATGAGGCGCAGCGGCGAATGCGTCGTCGTACGAGCGGCTGGTCACGGTCGCCTGGGTGGCGATCAGCCCGACCCGGCCGGTGCGGGTCGCGGTCACGGCGGCGCGCACGGCGGGTTGGATGACCTCGATCACCGGCACGTCGTAGCGCTCGCGGGCGTCCCGCAGCACCGCGGAACTGGCGCTGTTGCAGGCGATCACGAGCATCTTCACGCCCTCGGCCACGAGATGGTCGAGGCATTCGAGGGCGTGCGCCCGCACCTCGGCGATCGGCTTCGGCCCGTACGGAAAGCGGGCCGTGTCGGCGAGGTAGAGCACGGGCTCGCGCGGAAGCTGGTCGAGGATGGCGCGGGCGACGGTGAGTCCGCCGACTCCGCTGTCGAAGATCCCGATCGGCGCGTCAGACATGATGTCCCACAGGCTAGAAGACGTCGATCAAGCGGTGGCGACAATGCGCCGCAGATCACAATGGGACCTCGCGGGCCAGACCGTGGCCGGCCGTGACCGTCGGCCGGATCGCGTCCCCGCACGCCCGTCGCCCCGCCAAGCCCAGGTCAAGACACGGCGGGTACGCGGCCGACCGGCGCACGCCGCGGCCGAGACGCCGCGGCCGACCGGCCCCGCCGCGATCCGTCGGTCTCAGCGACATTCGCGGGGTCGGCAGCGACACCGACCGATGCGGAAGGTCGGAAGCGCACCCGACCATGCGCCCCGGCGAAGGGTCACCGCGCCGGCCGGGCCGGCGGATGCTCGGTTCGCGGGCGTCCCTTCGGGCGGCGAAATCCCCGGCTGAGAGGACGAGCTCGGTACGGCCCCGGAGAAGGCGGGCACGACCGGCTCCCGGGCCGATCCGGCGCAGGTCACCGCATCAGCGTGCGGGGCGGCCGACGCGGGCGATCTGGCGGCTCTGCGCGACGAGCCGTCCGGCGGAGTCCCAGACCTCCAGCTCCTCGTCGAACCAGCCGTCGCCGACCAGGTGCCCCCGGCCGTGCAGGGCGAGCAGGCCTGGGGCGGGGACGCCCCGCATGTGCCAGGTCAGCTCGACCGTCGGCGCCCAGCCGTACGCGCCGGTGTTGAGCACCACCGGCGGCAGCGCGTCGACCGCCAGCGCGAGCAGCACGCCGTCCGGCTCGTACCGCTCGCGCAGCCGGAAGTACCCCCGCATCTCCGGCACGCCCGTCGGCCGGCCGTCCAGCCAGCCCATCGTGGCCCGGTCGTAACGAATGTCGACCCGCCGCGTGAACGGCTGGCTCTCGGCGGGCGCCAGGCACTCCTCGACCGGCGGCAGCTCCGGGCGTTCCTTGACGTAGATCGGCTCCGCGTCGTTCAGGGTCCCGGTCGTGACCAGCGCATCCACGATCGGCCGATCGTCCTGGACGAGCGTGACGCGCGCGACCTCCGTGGTGCGCCCGGTCTTGCGCGGCTCGACCAACACCTCGGCGCGGCCGGGCTTGCCGACCCGAAGGAAGCTCGCGCTGGTGGCGACCGGGTGCGGATGGGAGGAGGCGTCCACCGTGGCGCGGGCCAGCACGGCCATCAGGTAGCCGCCGTTCAGCGCCTCCGCGAACCCGAACTCGCCGTCCAGCTCTGCGGCGTAGCGCCCGTCCGCGATCCGCCGTACCGCCGTCGCCTCCCCGAAGAGGCCCATCGCTCACCCCGCCACCGGATCGAATCGAATTCGGTAGGTACCATACCGGCTCACCGGCCCGACATCGGTGACGAGAGGCGCATATCACCCATCGGCCGCCCGGCCCGCCACCCGGCCTGGCCTGAGCGGCTCGACCGAGACGCCGAAGTGGCGGCGCGACCGGTCAAAGACGGCCGAACCGGCGGACGGAACCCGGCGGACGGAACCCGGCGGACGAAACCCGGTGGACGGGGCGGGGCGGCAGCGGCGGCCGGCGTTCCACGCCGTCAGCGGATCGTGAAGTGGCGGACGGGTGAGCATCCCACGGACGGCGAGACGAGGAGGGACACGTCCACCGTGGGAGCGGCGCCCGGCCGGTCGGTCACGCGCAGCGAGCACACGCCGTTCTTGCCGGTCAGCGGGTGATAGAACCACGGGCCCGGCACGCGCTCGTGCCATGCCGGACGCCAGGCGCCCCGGGCGTAACGGAACGCCGCCACGTCGACCAGGGCGTCGTACGTGCCGACCTGGTAGGCGCGGAGCGTGACCTTCAGGTCGGTGCCCAGCGTCGTGGCGGCGATCTGGACGTTCCCCGCGGTGGTGCCGGCGGCGGATGGGGTCCCGGCGCGACCGGCGGCCCCGGCGCCGCCGGACGGCTCGTCCGCCGTGGTGCTCGCGGCGGTCACGGCGTTCGGGGCCCGCGACCCCTTCGACGGCCCCGCCGACGCCTCGGCCAGGGCACCGGTGGCGGTCGCGGCGGCAAGGGCGGTCAGCGCGGCCGGGGCGATCCATCGTCTGTTCGGACGCATCGTTTCCTCCCGATGAGACGGAGGAGGAGAGGCGGACGGGTCCGCTCCCCGAGGCGGTGTGCCACACCCGTTCTGACGCGCCGTGTCAGACCGTTGTTCGCACCCCGACGCCGAATTCCGGCATTCTTCGCAATCAACCGTGAATGCCATCCCGCCCCGGACGGTTCCCACCGGGGCGGGATGCTCCGCGGCGGCCAGGGTGACCAGGCGGCCGGGCTCAGGCCCAGAGCTGGCCTTCGAGGCGCTTTTCGGCCTCCTCCAGCGTGCCGCCGTACGCGCCGGTGGACAGGTACTTCCAGCCGCCGTCGGCGACGATGAAGGCGATGTCGGCGCGCTCGCCCGCCTTGACGGCCTTGGCCGCCACGCCGAGCGCGGCGTGCAGGGCGCAGCCGGTGGAGATGCCGGCGAAGATACCCTCCTGCTCCAGCAGCTCGCGGGTGCGCCGCAGCGCGTCCGCCGACGTTACGGAGTACCGCGTGGTCAGCACCGACTCGTCGTACAGCTCCGGCACGAAGCCCTCGTCGATGTTGCGCAGCCCGTACACCAGCTCGCCGTAGCGGGGCTCGGCGGCCACGATCGCCACGCCCGGGACCCGCTCGCGAAGAAACCGGCCGACCCCCATGAGCGTGCCCGTGGTGCCGAGGCCGGCGACGAAGTGCGTGATCGACGGCAGGTCTTCGAGGAGTTCCGGCCCGGTCGTCTCGTAGTGCGCCCGCGCGTTGGCCTCATTGCCGTACTGGTAGAGCATCACCCAGCCGGGGTGCTCCTCGGCCAGCCGCTTGGCGACGCGCACGGCCTCGTTGGAGCCGCCGGCCGCCGGCGAGAAGATGATCCGGGCGCCCCACATCTCCAGGAGCTGACGGCGCTCCGCCGAGGTGTTCTCCGGCATCACGCAGACGATGTCGTAGCCGCGCAGCCGCGCCACCATCGCCAGCGAGATGCCGGTGTTGCCGGACGTCGGCTCCAGGATCGTCCGGCCGGGCGCCAGCAGCCCTTCCTTCTCCGCCTTCGCGATCATCCAGAAGGCGGGGCGGTCCTTGACCGAGCCGGTCGGGTTGCGGTCCTCCAGCTTGGCCCACAGCCGCACGTCGGGAGACGGCGACAGCCGCGGCAGCCCCACCAGCGGCGTACGGCCCAGGGAGTCGAGCAGCGAGTCGAAGCGCACGTCAGCCGCCCGCGACGGCGGGCAGCACGGTCACGGTGTCGCCGTCGGAGACCTTGACCTCCAGGCCGCCGAGGAACCGCACGTCCTCGTCGTTGAGGTAGACGTTCACGAACCGCCGCAGGCCCTTGTCGTCGACCAGGCGCTCGCGCAGGCCCGGGTGGCGCGACTCCAGGTCGCTGATCAGCTCGTCGAGGGTGGTGCCGCTGCCCTCGACGGCCTTCGCACCGTCTGTGTAGTTGCGCAGGATCGTCGGGATGCGAACCTCGATCGCCATGGGGAATGTGCTCCTTCGTCTGCGGTCCTCGCCATCGCACGCCAACGCGGCGACGGGCTCGGGGATTCCAGGCCGGGGGAGAACCTTAGCGACAGTCGTAGACGACCTCGGCCCGAGAGTGGCCGAAGAGGAAGCTCTGCACGGGTGTGACGAAGCGGGGCCGGGCACCGCGTCTGGTCATCGTCGTCACCATTTCAGTTTACCGAGTCGGTCTCGTACGCCTCGACGACGACGACATCCTCCTCGGCCACCTCGCCGTCGACGATGCGGTAGGAGCGGAACTCCGTCTCGTCGGGGTCGCGCGTGGACACCACCACGTAGTGCGCGCCGGGCTCGGAGGCGTAGGAGACATCGGTGCGGGACGGGTAGGCCTCCGTCGCGGTGTGGGAGTGGTAGATCACGACCGGCTCCTCGTCCCGGTCGTCCATCTCCCGCCACACCTTGAACTGCTCCATGGAGTCGAACCGGTAGAACGTGGGCGAGCGCTCGGCGTTCACCATCGGAACGAACCTCGTGGGCCGGTCGGAACCGATCGGCCCGGCGACGACGCCGCACGCCTCGTCCGGGTGGTCGGCGCGCGCGTGCGCAACGATCTGATCAACGATGGCCCGCTTGATCGTCAGCATGCGCAAAGCGTATCCGCGCGGTCCCGCGCTTTCAGTGCGGGACCAGGCGCATGTGCAGGCGGACGACGGCACGCCGGTCCCACGATCGGATCTCCACCAGGTCGCACAGCTGGCGCACCGCCCACATGCCGGCGCCCGCCGGCCGGTACGGCGTCGGCGGGAAGTACCCGAGGAACCGGTCGTCGAGGCCGGCGCGGGTGTCGACCACCTCGCAGACCACCTCCCCGTCCTCTCGCCACACCCGGACCGCGCCGCGGCCGCCGCCGGCGCGGACGACGTACGTGGCGATCTCGCTCACCGACTGGACGAGGGCGAGCGTGCCCGTGTGGGAGAGCCCGCGGCGCCCGGCCGCCCGGCGGACGAAGGCCCGGACGCCGGGCAGATCGCCGCCCGCGAAGCCGTAGCCGTCCGCCGGTTCGGACGGCGGCGCGAGCGGCCCGCGGTTGCCCTCGGCGTAGAAGACCACCGGGTCGACGAACGCGGGGCTGGTCAGGCTGCCCGCGACGCCGACCAGCACCGGGTGGGTGCGGCCGACGTCCTCGGCCACGCCGGACGGCAGGGCGCGCACGTCGTAGGCGCACAGGAGCCGGCTGGGCGTGCGGGCGAAGGCGAGGTTGAGCAGCGACTCCAGGCGCAGCCACTCGCGGATCTCGGCCGGCCCGCGCCGGTGCCAGACCGGCTCGGCGACCAGCGACACCGGCCCACGCGGCCACCACCGCTCCCGCGCGTGGGCGAGATAGGCGGTCAGCGTGCGCGCCGGCGCGCCGAACCAACGGTGCGGATCGATGAACTCGACGTCCGCGGCGTCCGGGCCCAGCGCCTCCCGCAGCAGGCCGTCGTGCTCGCTGATCACGACGGCGTGCCCGCCCTCGGCACGGGCCGCGCGCAGGAAAGGGACCGTCACCGCCGGCAACTGTTCATCGTGGGCGTACAGCAGCGCCCGGTGGACGAGTAAGTCCGTGGTGTCGAGCACGGCGGTCACTCCGCGTTCCTCCTTCGAGGAATCCGGCGATGACCCCAAAAAATACGGCACTCTCCTGGCTCCGGCTGGAATGCTCACCAAAGGGCGCGGACGAGGTCCTCCTGGAGATAGGTGAGCCAGTCGTAGGCCGCGTACGGCGCGTACCGCGGGTCGTTCCAGTCGAGGTAGCGCATGCGGTCCAGCGAATCCTCGGTGATCTCCAGGCGGGTGCCGAGCGCCAGCCGCAGGTCGTTCAGCGCGCGCAGCCAGACCTGCGCCTGCTCGGCGTCCAGGTCGATCCGGCCGCCGTCGCCCAGCGTCTCCAGCACCAGCTCGGCCGCGGCCCGCTTGCTGTCGCGCAGGCCCGCCTCGGTGTAGCGGCGGAACTCGGCCGCCGCCGCCTCGTCGTCGCGGTAGGCGTCCGGGAACAGCCGCGCCAGCACCGGATCACCCGGCGCCTGGGTGTTGTCCGACAGGGCGATGTCCGGGAGCCCGTCGTCACGGCCCCGCGGACGCGGACCGCCCATCAGCTCCAGGAGCTGCCGGACCAGCGACTGCACCACGGCGGCCTCCTCGCGCGTGATCGTCAGCCGCACGCCCCCGCCGCGCACCCTGGTGAACCCGGTCGTCATCGTCACTCTGCTTTCCAGTCGGCCGGCGGGCCCCCGCTCCCACGGCTCGCCGGTGCGTGCCCACGGCCGGCTCGCCCGGCCGCCGGTGCATTCTCTGCTCGGCCTCCGGGGCGCGGACACCGCGCCCCGCGGATCGGCTCAGATGTCCTGACGCACCGTCGCCCACAGGCCGTAGGAGTGCAGGATCTCGCAGTCGCGCTCCATCTCCTCCCGGGTGCCGCTGGAGACGACCGCCCGGCCCTTGTGATGAACGTCCAGCATCAGCTTCTCCGCCTTCGGCTTGGGGTAGCCGAACACCGCCTGGAAGACGTACGTCACGTACGACATCAGGTTGATGGGGTCGTTCCATACGATCGCCACCCACGGACGGTCCGGTCGCAGGGCATCGGCGGCGTCCGGTCGATCGAGCTCGACGGGAGCGGTGGTCACTTCCGATCCTCCTTCCTGGGGAACTGCCCACACATCGTGTCCTCCACACACCGTAATCTGCCAATTGTGGATCATTCGACGGCGCTGCTGACCGACCGCTACGAACTCACCATGGTGCAGGCCGCCTTGGCCGGTGGAACCGCCGGCCGCCGGGCGGTGTTCGAGGTGTTCGCCCGGCACCTGCCTGCCGGGCGACGCTACGGCGTCGTCGCCGGTACGGGACGCCTGCTCGACGCGCTCGCGGCGTTCCGCTTCGACGGGCCGACGCTGGAGTACCTCCTCTCCGAGGGCATTGTGGACGAGCCGACCGCCGCATGGCTGGAGTCCTACCGTTTCTCCGGTGACATCTGGGGCTACGCCGAAGGCGACTGCTACTTCCCCGGCTCGCCGATCCTGGTCGTGGAGGGCGGGTTCGCCGAGTCGGTCGTCCTCGAGACGCTGGCGCTGTCAATACTCAACCACGACTGCGCCATCGCCTCCGCCGCTTCCCGAATGGTGCACGCGGCCGGGGGCCGGCCGATCATCGAGATGGGCTCGCGGCGTACCCACGAGATGGCCGGCGTCGCCGCCGCCCGCGCCGCGTACCTGTCCGGCTTCGCCTCCACCTCGAACCTCCAGGCCGGCCGCGCGTACGGGGTGCCGACCGCCGGCACCAGCGCGCACGCGTTCACGCTCCTGCACGACAGCGAGCGGCGGGCCTTCCAGGCCCAGCTCGACGCGCTCGGCGCCGGCACCACCCTGCTGGTCGACACCTACGACGTGACCCGCGCGGTGGCGATGGCGGTCGAGCTGGCCGGCCCGAATCTGGGCGCGGTGCGCATCGACAGCGGCGACCTGATGGAGACCGCGCACGAGGTCCGTCGCCGGCTCGACGCGCTGGGCGCCCAGGCGACCAAGATCATCGTTACCGGCGACCTGGACGAGCACTCGATCGCCGCGCTCGCCGCCGCGCCCGTCGACGGTTACGGCGTCGGCACCTCGCTGGTGACCGGGTCCGGCGCGCCGACCGCCTCCCTGGTCTACAAGCTGGTCGCCCGTTCCGAGTCGGAGACCGGCCCGCTACGCCCGGTCGCCAAGCGCTCGGTGGGCAAGCCCAGCCGAGGCGGCCGCAAGTGGGCGTACCGGCACGTCGGCGAGAACGGCCGTGCCATCGCCGAGGTCGTCTCCCTGAGCGAGCCGGAGCCGGGCCCGTACGACCGGCCGCTGCTGGTGCCGCTCGTCCGCGGCGGCGAGATCGTCGGCAGGGAGCCGCTCGACGAGGCGCGCGACCGGCACACGCGCGCGCTCGCCGAGCTGCCCCCGATGGCCTTCCAGCTCTCCCGCGGCGACCCCGCCCTCCCCACCGACTTCGTCGGCGACGCCTGACCGCGCACCCACCGCGACGACCGGATCTCACCCCCGCCCGGGAAGTCTGCTCACGTGGCTCGAACACCGTCCGGATCGCGCGTTCACGCAGCGCGTCGGAGTACTTCCTCGGGTGCCACAACCCCCTACCTGTCCAGGTCAGGACCTCCGACCAACTCGGGGTAACTCGCACTAAAGTGATCGTGAACATCGCACGGCGTGGTCCGTGCTTCCAGCGTCAGTGCGCACGGCCAGGTGAGGAGCGGCGGTGGCGGACGAGCGGTCTCGACCGATGGGATTCGACCCCAACGTGCCGAACATTGCTCGCATGTACGATTACTACCTCGGTGGTAAGGATCACTATGAGGCCGACCGGGTGCGGGCCGAGGAGGCGATGGCCGCCGACCCCACCCTGTTGTCCACGATCAAGGAGAACCGGGCCTTCCTGGGCCGCGCGGTACGTCACTTGGCCGAGCAGGGCATCGACCAGTTCCTCGACATCGGCACCGACATCGGCACCGATATCTGCCCACCCAGCAGAACGTGCACCAGATCGCGCACTCGGTGAACCCCGCCGCCCGCGTCGTGTACGTCGACTACGACGAGCAGGTGGTGGCGCACGGGCGTGCGTTGCTCGCCGGGTCCGGGAACGTGCAGATCGTCCAGCGACCTGCGTCACCCCCAGGAGATCCTCGAGCACGCCGAGACCAGGGGGCTGCTGGACTTCACCAAACCGGTGGGGCTGCTGCTGGTGGCGACGCTGCACTTCATCCCGGACGAGGACGATCCACCCGCCATCATGGCCCAGTTGCGCGACGCGCTTGCGCCGGGCAGCCATCTGGCGCTGACGCACGCCTCCGCCGACGGCATTCCCGACGTGGTCGCCAAGGCCGTCGAGGTGTACAAGAAGACCTCCGCACCCGGCACGCCGCGCACCCACGAGCAGGTGATGGGCCTGTTCGGCGACTTCGAGTTGCTCGACCCCGGGTTGGTGTGGGCGCCGCTGTGGCGTCCCGAGCGTCCGGTGAGCACCGAGGAGGCGTTGCGCATCTGGTTCTACGCGGGCGTCGGCCGCAAGCCCTGAGGTGTTGTCAGCCCGGCTCCTACCGTTGATCGTTGGGAGAGACGGTCCGAGGGAGATGGCGATATGCGAGCGATGACGGTCGGGGCCGCGCTGGCCGACGCGGCGGCGCGGGGCGGGGCGTTCCTGCACGACGGCGACGACACCATCACGTTCGGCGGATTCGACGAGCTGACCGACCGGGTCGCGGCCGGTCTGCTGGCGCGCGGAATCCGGCGCGGCGACCGGATCGGGCTGCTGGGCCTGAACACGTCGCAGTGGCTGGCCGCGTTCTTCGGCGCCGCGCGGATCGGCGCCGTCGTCGTCCCGCTGAACGTGCGCTACCGCGAGCGTGAGCTGTCCTACATGCTCGGGCAGAGCGGCGCCCGCATGGTGATCTGCGCCGACGCGACCCCCGACTTCGACTTCGCGACGTTCTTCGACGGCTTCCGCTCGCGGCTGCCCGGCCTGAGCGACTACGTGTTCTTCGGCAAGGGCTTCGCGGGCAGCGCCTCCTTCGACGAGCTGACCGCGACGCCGGTCGACGCGGCGACGCTGGCGACGGCCCGCGAAGCGGTCGTCCCGGACGATCCGCTGTTGATCCTCTACACCTCCGGCACCACCGGGCGCCCCAAGGGGGCGACGATCACCCATCGCAGCATTCTGGCCTCGGCGTCGGCGCAGGCCGAGCACCTGGCGATGGGCGAGGGCGACGTGCAACTCGGGCACCTGCCGTTCAACCATGTCGGCGGAATCACCTGCACCATCATGACGGCGCTGGTCAGCGGCGGATCGGTGGCGCTGGTGCCGGCGTTCGCCCCGGACGCCTCGCTGCACGCGGTCGAGCGTCACCGCGTGACCATCCTGGCCGCGGTTCCGACCATGTACGTCTTGATGCTCGGCCGTGACGACTTCGCCGACCGCGACGTGTCGTCGGTGCGGATCTGCATCGCCGGCGGGTCCAACGTGGAGCCCGCGCTGGCCGAGACGATCCGGCGCGGCCTGCCGGACGCGTCGCTGTACGCCCTGTACGGGCTGTCGGAGTCGTCGGGCGCGTGCGTGCTGTCGCGCCCGGACGACGACCCGGAGTCCGTGTCGCGCACCCTCGGCGTGGTGATCGGCGACTTCGAGGCGCGCGTGGTCGCCCGGGATGGGGCCGTCCTGCCGCCCGGCCAGGCCGGTGAGCTGCAGATCCGCGGCGACTGCGTGGCCGGCGGGTACTGGGACATGCCGGAGGAGACCGCCGAGGTGTTCCTGCCGGACGGCTGGCTGGCCACCGGCGACATGGTGGAGATGGAGCCGTCCGGGCACCTGGTGCTGCGCGGCCGCAAGAAGGAGATGTACATCCAGGGCGGCTTCAACGTCTACCCGGTGGAGATCGAGAACGTCCTGACCACGCATCCGAAGGTCGCGATGGCTGCCGGGATCGGCGTGCCCGACGAGGTTCTCGGCGAGGTGGGCCGTTTCTACGTGGTGCCCCGGCGCGGCGCCGAGCCGCCCACCGAGGAAGAACTCGCCGCCTATTGCCGGGAACGGCTGGCCGACTACAAGGTTCCCCGCCAGTTCGTCGTCACCTCCGACGTACCGCTGACCCCGGTAGGGAAGATTCACAAGGCTCTCCTCAAGGAGCGTTACCTGTCGGCGTCCTAGCCCGGAGCCTTCCGCAGACGAGGCCGTATGGCGCAGGTCGAGCCGGATCAGCGACGAACCGCGTGGACGGATGACCGGGCGATGGTGCCTGCTGAGCGCTGTTCCGAGTCGCAGGGCGTCGCCGCCGCGCAGGAGCGCCCGCGGCGGGTGGTCGCGGAGAGACGTCGGCGGACGTTCGTGTGTTTCTCCGCTCGCGGGGTAACTTGCCTCAGGTGAGAACCTGGCCGGGGAGGGTGTCATGGGCACCGCGTTGATCATCGTCGACGTGCAGAACGACTTCTGCGAGGGCGGTGCGCTGCCGGTGAAGGGCGGCGCGGCCATCGCCTCGGCCATCTCGACGTTCATCCGGGAGAACCTCGGGGCGTACGAGCACATCGTCGCCACCCGCGACTTCCACCTTGACCCGGGCGAGCACTTCTCCGACGCCCCCGACTACGCCGAGAGCTGGCCGCCGCACTGCGTGATCGGCACGCCGGGTGCCGACTTCCACCCCAACCTGGAGCTGGCGCCGATCGAGGCGGTGTTCAGCAAGGGCGAGAAGGAGGCCGCCTACAGCGGCTTCGAGGGCGCCACCGACGACGGCACGACGCTGGCCGAGTGGCTCCGCAAGCACGACGTGGACTCGGTCGACATCGTCGGCATCGCCACCGATCATTGCGTGCGGGCGACCGCGCTGGACGCCGTACGCTCCGGTCTGACCACCCGGGTGCTGGCCGGCTTCACCGCGGCGGTGGCCGAGCACACCACCGAGCTGGCGCTGGCCGAGATGGCCGCCGCCGGCGTCGAGCTGTCCGGCCAGCCGATCATCCGGTAGCCGGGCCGCCGCCCCGTCTCGCGCCCGCACCCTCCGCCCACCGCCCGGTTCGCGACGGCCCCGGCCCCGCACGCCGAGCCCCCCGGCCCGCGCCCGGGCCACCCG
>JBEHYF010000133.1:0-15428 GCA_048498315.1 Actinomycetota bacterium | reverse complement strand
CGGTTTTTTTTTTCTCTTCCCCCCCCTCCTCCCCGGGCCGCCGGTCCACCTGGTGTGGGTACGGTCCGACCCGGAGACCCTGCGGTCCCGGCTGCGCCGCCGTGGCCTCGACCGTGACGCCGGGAAGCTCGACCGCTTCGAGGAGTTCCTCGCCGCGATCCGGGTGGACGAGCCGCCGCCGGTCCCGCACGTCACGCTGGACAACCGGCCGGCCGCCCCGCCGCTGGACCGCCAGATCGAAGAACTGCTCTAGCCACCCGGGTCCCGCGCGGGCGCGGGGTCCGGCGTCCACCCCGCGCCGGTCGCGGTGCCGGTGGTCTCAGCGGTGGAACAGCTCGCGCAGGTTGACGACCAACAGCACGCCGGCGACGACCACGAGCGGTGCCAGCAGCACGTACCTGCCGCCGTACACGATCGCCAGGCCGAGCAGCGCGGCGGCGCCCATGGCGGCGGCGAGCACGAGCAGCCCGGTGGCGAAGGCCAGCAGCCTGCGGCGCGCCCACGCCTCCATCGTCACGAACAGCAGCACCAGAGCGCCGAACAGGACCGCGACCGGCTCGTGCGGCACGACGAAGATCGCCACCACGGCGAGGATGAACAACGGCGTGCTGAGCGCCGCCCAGACGTGCAGGAACCGGGTACGCGGCCCCCGGCCGGGCAGGTACGGGCGGTGCGGTTCGCGCAGGTGCGCCTGGGGGTCCTCGGGCACGGCCGGCCGGGCCAGGGCGGCCTCGTGCGCGGCGCGCTCTTCGACCAGTTCGGTGCGCTCGCGCACCCGAACCGCCAGCGCGGCCTCGGCGGCGGCGACCTCCGCCCACCGCCGCCTGGCGAGCCTGCGGGCGCCGCCATGGCCGTCGAGCGAGACGGCGGTGGCCCGCAGCCGGCGCAGCGCGGCACGGTCGCGTTCGATCCCGGCGTCGGCGTCCTTGATCTCCTCATCGAGGGCGGCGATGCGGTCGCGCAGGTCCCGCCGCTGCTCCTCCGGGTCCGGAGGGATCTTCTGCAGGCCGGCCCAGCCGAGCGGGTCGGCCCACAGCGCGCGGACCCGGCCCATCAACCCGACCGCCGCGAGCCGCCCGGACCGCGCGATCGGCGGCTTGGCGCGGGCGGCGCGGAACCGGCGGACCTTCCGCCGGGCGAAGGGCCGCTGGACGAGCAGCAGGGACTGCGGCGCGCCCGGATGTTCCGCCGCGACGGCGGCGAGGCGGTCGAGGGTCAGCTCGCCGGCCGGGACGATCGGCTCGTCGCCCCGCCACAGGCTGCAGCAGCGCACGTAGGCGGCGGCGTCGGCGGGAAAGAACCGCTCGCCTTTCGTGTAGGCGAGGACCGGCTCGAACCGTCGCAGCAGCGCCAGGTCGCGCGCGGCCGCGTCCGGGAGCGCCGTGCCTTCCTCAGCCATCCAGCCCCCATATCGCCATCGCTCGGTCCGGCCCCGTTATACCGCCGACGCCGCAGGTCGAGCACACCGTGCCAAAGCAGCTCCGGAGTGTGCTTGAAGGGCGTTTCACCGGGTACCCCGTAGGCGCCCGAGAGTTCAGGAGCTGATCGCCATGACCGGGATACTTCGAGTGCCGCGCAGCAGGGGCGCCCTCAGCGGGGCCATCCTGATGCTGCTCGGCCTGTGGGGCGGATTCGCCGCTCTCGCAGGCCCATACTTCCATTTCGCCTTCGCACCCGACACGACCTGGTCGTTCACGTCCGGCCGGGTCTGGCTGGAGATCCTGCCGGCCTGCGCCGTCTTCCTCGGCGGTCTGATCCTGCTCGTCAGCGCCAACCGCGCGACCGCCGCCTTCGGCGCCTGGCTCGCCGCGGTGGGCGGTGCCTGGTTCGCGGTGGGCGTGCCGCTCAGCGGCCTGTGGTCGGCGGCCGACCGGCTCGGCGCTCCGGTCGGCGGGACGACGCGACAGGTCGCCGAGCAGGTGGCCCTGCTGTACGGCCTCGCCGTGGTCGCGGTGTTCTTCGCCGCCATCGCCCTGGGCCGCCTCGCGGTGGTCGGGGTCAAGGACGTCCGTCTCGCCGAGCGCGCGGCGGAGCCGACCTCGGTCGAGGAGCGGCCGGGCCCGATCGAGACGACGCGGCCGCTGCCGCGCCGGACCGGCCGACCCCCGGTGACTCCGGCCGACCGGCCGGTGCCGCAGCCGGCCGAGCCCGCCGACCACCGGGTCGCCGGCGAGCCCGTGACCGGTGAGCCCGCGCCCGGCCGGCCTCCCTCCGCCGATCGGGCGGGCGACGCCGACTGACCGGCCCGACGACCGGCCGGGCGGAGACACCGGCCGAGCCGCCGACCGGGCGGGTTTCGTCTCGACGGCGCGACGGTCCGCGCGCCCAGTGGCGGGCCCGCGTGACGGGGCCGCGCGGCCGGTGACGGGGAAGCCGCCGGCGGGACCCCGCTCGGCGTACACGGGGGCACCGGCCGCGGACAGCGCCCCGACGTCCCGGTAGACCGTACGGAGCGAGACCTCTAACTCGGCGGCCAGTTCGCGGGCGGTCATCTGGCCACGGGCCTGCAGCAGGAGCAGGATGGACGCCAGGCGACTCGCACGCATGCGACCAGTTTGCCCGCCTCGTCCCACCGGCCGACGGCCCATGTACCGGCTCCAGACGAAGAGTCACCGTTAACCGGAGGAGGGGCCGGGTAGCAGGCGGCTGTGCGGTGCCGCCGGTACCGCGATCGAAGCCGGACATCAGGCGAAGGATCCGATGCGTACCCTGTTGGTCCACCCCAGTGGCCTCATGTACTCGGAGATCTTCCTGCGGCTGGAGCCCATCGGCGTGGAGCGCGTCGCCGGCGCGCTGCGCGAGGCCGGGCACGAGGTGCGGCTGATGGATCTGCAGATCTTCTCGCACCGCGACCTCGAGCGGGAGCTGCGGGAGTTCGAACCCGAGGCGGTCGGGTTCGGCCTGAACTACCTCGCCAACGTGCCCGAGGTCATCGACCTGGCCAAACTGATCAAACGGGTGCTGCCGCGCTGCTTCGTCTTCGCCGGCGGGCACAGCGTGTCGTTCATCGCGAAGCACGTGCTGGAGCAGGCCGACGGCGCGCTGGACGCGGTGCTGCGGGGCGAGGGCGAGGTGGCGGCGCCGCTGTTGCTGGCCGCCGCCCGCGACGGTGGCCTCACGGAGGTTCCCGGCGCGGTCACCGCCGAGGGATCGTGCGCCAAGCCGCCGCTGCTGCTCGACAGCTTGGATGAGCCGCGGCCGGCGCGCGACCTGACCCGGCGGCGCGACAAGTACTTCATCGGCGTGCTCGACCCGGCCGCCTCGATCGAGTTCACCCGCGGCTGTCCCTGGGACTGCTCCTTCTGCAGCGCGTGGACCTTCTACGGCCGCAGCTACCGGAAGGTGTCGCCAGAGGCTGCCGCCGAGGAGGTCGCCTCGATCCGGGAGCCCGGCCTGTTCATCGTCGACGACGTCGCCTTCATCCGGCCCGAGCACGGGGACGCGATCGCCGCGGAGCTGGAGAAGCGGAAGGTGAAGAAGGAGTACTACCTGGAGACCCGCGCCGACGTGCTGCTGCGCCACCCCGAGGTGTTCCGGCGCTGGCGGCGGCTCGGGCTGAACTACATGTTCCTCGGCATGGAGGCGCTGGACGAGGAGGGCCTGGAACTCTACCGCAAGCGCACCAACCCCGACCAGAACATCAAGGCCCTGGAGATGGCCCGTGCGATGGGCCTGACCGTCGCGGTGAACCTGATCGTCGACCCGCGCTGGGACGCCAAGCAGTTCCGCCTCGTCCGCGAGTGGGCGCTGTCGGTGCCCGAGATCGTCAACCTCACGGTGATGACGCCCTACCCGGGCACCGAGATCTGGCACACCGAGTCGCGTAAGCTCACCTCGCGTGACTACCGGCTGTTCGACATCCAGCACGCGGTCGTGCCGACCACGCTGCCCCTGCACGAGTTCTACCGGGAGCTGGTCAAGACGCAGTCGGTGATGAACCGCAAGCACCTCGGCGTCGCCGCCGCCGCGCAGACGCTCGGCATCATCGGCCGGCACCTCCTGCGGGGGCAGACGAACTTCGCCAGGTCCATCTGGAGGTTCCACAAGGTGTACAACGCCGACCGCCAGTTCGGCGACCACCAGCGGGAGGTCCACTACGAGCTTCCGGTGCCCGACCACCGGACGATGGCCCCGCGCGACCGGCGGGAGCTGTACATCCACCGGCGTTCCCGCTGAGGCGCCGCGTCCGCGGCTCAGATCACGATGACGGTCTTGCCGCGGGCGCGCCCCGTGCGGCTGTGCTCGATCGCCTCCGGCGCCTGCGACAGCGTCACGGTGTCGCCGATGACGACGCGGATGTGCCCGGAGTCGATCTCGTGCGCGAGCCGGTCGAGGAGCTCGGCGTCCGCCCGGTTGAGGAAGTTCTCGGCCCGGACGCCGGGCAGCCCCTCCTCCGGCACGGCGAACACCGGGCTGAGCACCGTGCCGCCGGGCCGCACGGCGGGCAGCAGGGCGCGCAGCCGTTCGGTGTCACTGACCAGATCGATCACCGCGTCCACCTGCGGGTCGATCTGCGCGGCGAGCGGCCCCCCGTTCCGGACGGCGATCTCCACGGCACCGAGGGCGCGCATCAGGTCGGCCTTGTCACGGCTCGCCGTGGCGATGACGGCCATGCCGCGGGCGGCGGCGAGCTGGGTGGCGAACGTCCCGACGCCGCCGGTCGCCCCGACGATCAGGAGCCGGCGCGCGCGGCCGACCCGGTCGATGAGGTTCAACGCCGTCGTGCCCGCCGTCGGCACCGCCGCGGCCTCGCTCAGCGCGATCGTGCGCGGCGGCGGCGCGAGCGCCGTCACCGGAGCGACGGCCATCTCGGCGAACGATCCCCGGCCGCGGCGCGGATCGCCGAACTGGCCGAACACCGGATCCCCCGGCCGGAAGGCGGTGACGCCGGGGCCGGCCCGCTCGACCGTACCCGCCCCGTCGACGCCGACGACCAGCGGGAATCTCGTGTCGGCGACCGCCCCGTCGATGACCTTCCAGTCGTACGGGTTGAGCGCGGCGGCGCTCAACCGGACCAGCACCTCTCCTGGCCCGGGCTCGGGCACCGGCTGCTCGGTCAGCTCCGGCCTGGCCCCGACTCCGGACACGGTGACAGCACGCATCTCGCCCCCCGGCAAAATTTACATTGATCGACAACTACCCTGAGTGATCACGGCTCATTCGCGGGAACGTACGGACGGGCGACCCTCTCGGGGCGGATAGCCTGCAGAGGTCAGATATCGGGGCGATCTTTGGCAGGTTTCATCAAGTGCGTCCGCAGGGCGATGGGAAGACAACGGTACGTGTCCGGATCTGCGGCCTCGTCAGCGCGCTGGCACTTGCTCTCGCGGGCACCGCGACCGCGTGCGGCAGCGAGGCCGGCGGCGGACCCGCCCGCCCGCCGGTAGGCCTGGCCGCGCCGTCGGCGACGGCGCCGACCAGCCGCCTGGCCGTCTCACCGGCACCCGAGGGCGACCCGGCCGCCGCGGCGATGGCCTCCTACCTGCAGGGCCTGGCGGCCAAGGGCAAATTCACCGGCGCCGCGACGGTCGTCCGGCACGGGCAGGAGCTGGCGCGGTTCGCCGCCGGGACCGCGGACGCCAAGAAGCACGTGCCGAACCGCCCCACCACGATCTTCCGGCTCGCCTCGGTCAGCAAGCAGTTCACCGCCACGCTGGTGCTGAAGCTGCGGGACCGCGGCCTGCTCCGCCTGGACGACCAGATCTGCCGCTACCTCGTGCCGACGTACGTCGCGAGCTGCCCGGACGCGTGGCGGCCGATCACGATCCGCCAGATCCTCACCCACACGTCCGGGATCCCCGACATATCCGAAATGAGCTGGTTCTTCCCGAGCCTGAACAAGCCCACCACCACGAAGGCGCTCATCGCCAGGTTCGCGAAAAAGCCGCTCGACTTCCCACCCGGCACGTCCTGGAAGTACAGCAACTCCGGCTACATCCTCGCCGGCGCGATCATCGAGAAGGTCACCGGGAAACCGTACGGCCACGTCCTCCGCGACGAGATCACCGCGCCGCTGGGCCTGACCCGCACGGGGTACAGCCTCGGCTACCCGCCGGCGGGATACGCCAAGGGCTACCTGCGCCCAGGCCGGCCGGCCGGCCCCATCATCGGCTCGGAGGCGAACGCCGCGGGCGGCGTGTACTCGACCGTCGACGACCTCGCCCGCTTCGACCGGTCCTTCGGCGCCGACGTGATCCTGCCGGCCGCCACCGTGCGTGAGGCCTTCACGCCGCAGGCCCGCTGCCCGTCGAGCGGGTGCCTCGACTCACCGTCCACCGGCTACGCCTTCGCCTGGCTGGTCGACAGCCTGAACGGCCACCGGTACCTCTACCACCCGGGCCTCCTGCAGGGGTACCACGCCGGCAACGTGTACATGCCCGACGACGACATCGCCGTCGTCGTGCTCAGCAACGTCCAGAACACCGACGTCAACGGCATCGCCCGCCACCTCGCCACCCTCGCCCTGAACCGCTGACCGGCGCGGGTGCTCCGGCCCCGGCCCGGGCACGCCGGCCGGCCGCCGGACGTGCCTCCTCGTCCAGCGTCCGGTCGCGTCCCGGTATGACAGGATCGGGACGTGATCCCTCTCGCGACACGGCCGGGGCCCGGTAACGCGCTGACCGACGTGGCCGGGCTGCGCGTCGGGCACGCCCAGCGCACCGGCGACGGATGGCTCACCGGGACGACCGTCGTGCTCGCACCCGAGGGCGGCATGGTCGCGGGCCTGGACGTCCGCGGCGGGGGTCCCGCGACGCGGGAGACCGACGCCCTCGACCCACGGAACCTGGTGCCCCGGATCGATGCGGTCGTGCTCACCGGCGGCAGCGCGTACGGGCTGGCAGCGACCGACGGCGTCGTCCGCTGGCTGGAGGAGCACGGGCGCGGCTTCCCGGTGGGGTCCGGGCCCGGCGAGGTGGTGCCGGTGGTGCCGGCGGCCGGGCTGTTCGACCTCGGGCGCGGCGGCGACTTCGCCGCCCGCCCCGACGCAGAAATGGGCCGCCTCGCGGTGTCCGCCGCGGCGGAGGCGGCCGGCGGCGACGCGGTGGCCCAGGGCGGCGTCGGCGCCGGGACCGGGGCGCTGACCGGACGGCTGCGGGCCGGCATCGGCACCGCGAGCGCGCTCGTGGACGACGGCATCGTGGTGGCGGCGCTGGTCGCTGCGAACGCCGCCGGGTCCGCGGTCGACCCGCGCACCGGTCTGCCGTACGGGCTGCCGTACGGCCTGGACGGGGAGTTCCCGCTGCGCACGCCGTCGGCGGAGGAGCACCGCGCCGCGCTGGCGCGGCTTGCCGAGCGGGCCGCCGCCCCATCGCCGATGAACACGGTGATCGGTGTGGTCGCCACGAACGCGGCGCTCGGCCGGGCCGAAGCGGCCCGCCTCGCCGGGGCCGGCCACGACGGCCTGGCCCGCGCGCTGCGGCCTGCGCACACGCTGTACGACGGCGACACGCTCTTCGGGCTGGCCACCGGAGCGGTGCCGCTGCCGGGAGACGGCGACGGGCCGCGCGCCGCGGCGGAGCGGAGCGCGGCGTTGAGCCGGATCCACGCGGCCGCCGGCGACGCGGTCGCCCGCGCCATCGTGCACGCGCTGCTCGCCGCCGAGCCGTACGGGGACCTGCCGTCGTACCGGTCCCTGTACCCGCGGGCCTCGGCCGGCCTGTGACCGGCGGACATCCGCCGCACCGCCCGCATCCGGCGCACCGCCTCGTGCGGCGCCGGCCGTCCCCTGAGCGGTGCCCGGTGCTCCGGCCCATCACTCGTGGCGAGGCGCGCCGACCGGGCTCTCCCGAGAAGCCGGGCTACCGCCCGCCCTGCTTCGGGGCCTCGGCCGCACCGCGCCGGGACGGGTCTGGTCGCATGCCGTCGAGGACGACGGCGAGCGCGCGCTCCCCTACCCCGCCGTCCGCGCCGACGCGCTCGGCCGCCCGGGTCGCGCCGACGAGCAGGGTCAGAACCTCGGGCAGCCCGATGTCGTCGCGGACGGCGCCGACCGCCTGATCGGTGGCATCGCCGAAGGCCGGTGGGCCGACCTGGCGGACCTGTACGCCGAGGACGCCGTCGTCGAGCAGCCCTTCGCGATCGGTGCGCCGGTCCGCCTGACCGGCCGCGCGGCCATCCGGGCGCACGTCGCGCGCGCCGGACAGGCGGGCGTACGGTTCGCGATCCGCGACGTCGTCATCCACGAGACCGCCGACCCGGAGGTGGTCGTCGCCGAGTTCGCCCATGACGTCCCCGGCGACGACGGCGTCGTCACCGCCGCCAACATCCAGGTGCTGCGGGTCCGGAACGGGTTGATCGCGCAGACCCGCGACTATCACGACCACCTGGCCATCGCCCGCGCTCTCGGGCGCCTCCCCGAACTGATCGGAGCGCTCGGCGCAGAGACGGCGTGACGCCCCGCGCGGGCGTGACAACGTCGCCGCCGCGCGGCCGGCACCCTCAGGACCCGCCGTCGCCTGCCGGCGCGAGGGCGTCGGCGGGCCAGGACCGGCCGATCTCCTCGGCGAGGCGTTCCAGCAGCGGGCCGGCGTGCGCCATGCACCGCGCCGGGTCGGATTCGAGGTCGGCGAGCGCGTAGGCGGCCGCGAACCCGGCCGCGCGAAGCTCTTCCCCGGTGAGCAGGCAGCGGCCGGACACCGCGACGACCGGTACGCCGGCCTCCGCGGCGGCGCGGGCCACCCCGACCGGTGCCTTGCCGCGCAGGCTCTGCCCGTCGAGCGCACCTTCGCCCGTGATCACGAGGCCGGCGCCCGCGAGGTTGCCGGCGAAGCCGAGCAGGTCGAGCAGGTAGCCGATGCCCGGCTCGACGACGGCGGAGAGGAAGGCCATCGCGCCGAAGCCGACGCCACCGGCCGCCCCCGCGCCCGGCCGTTCGGCCGCGGCGATTCCGAGGTCGCGGCGGACCACGGCGTCGAGCCGTGCCAGGCCGGCCTCCAGGATCTCCACGTCCTCCGGGCCGGCGCCCTTCTGCGGCGCGAACACGCGCGCCGCGCCGTCGGGGCCGAGCAGCGGGCAGTCGACGTCGCTCGCGACGACGACGGTGACGCCGCGCAGCCTTTCGGCGACGGCGGTGGCGTCGATCGCGGCCAGGTCCCGCAGGGCCGCGCCGCCGGGTGGCAGCTCGCGGCCGTCCGCATCAAGGAAGCGCGCGCCGAGCGCGGCCGCCATGCCGGCACCGCCGTCGGTGCAGGCGCTGCCGCCCAGGCCGAGGACGACGCGCCGCGCCCCGTCGCGCACGGCGGCGTCGATCAGCTCGCCGGTGCCGCGGCTGGAGGCCGTCAGCGCGCTCGGCACCCCGCCGGGCAGCACCCGCAACCCGGACGCCTCGGCGAGCTCGACGACGGCCACGTCGCCACGGACGGCGTACGACGCACGTACCGGCTCGCCGGTCGGCCCGGAGACGACGGCGGTGCGGCGGGTGAACCCGGCTGCCACCGCGGCGTCGACCGTGCCGTCGCCGCCGTCGGCGACGGGCAGGAGCGTCAGGGACACGTCCGGGCGCGCGCGGCGCAGCCCCACCGCGACGTGCGCGGCGACCTCGGGTGCGGTCAGGGATCCCTTGAACTTATCGGGAGCGATGACGACGTGGCCGCTCATGGAGACCCTTCTGCGAGCGCGGGAGGCCGCCGGCCTGCCCGCAGGCTACCGCGCGCCGTCCCGGCCGCCGGAACCGGAGGCGGACGCCGGATCCCGTTCCACCCCACCCGGCGTCCGGGATGCACCTGTTCACCCTTATCTTGGCCTGAGACGGTACACCGGACGGAATTCGAGGGGGCTGCTCCTTGGCGGAGCGCAAGTCATACGACGAGAGGTTCATGGAGCGGATCGCCAAGCGCCAGGCGGCGCTCGGGCCGCCCAAGGAGGGCAAGGTCTTCGAGCACGGGCCGGCCCGGTTCCTCTTCCTGTTCATCATCGGATTCGTCGTGCTGCTGCACGTCGTGATCCTCGCCGTCATGGCGGCCTCCGGCACGCACTGAGCCCCGCGCCCGCGACGCATCGCGGGGGTCTCCGTTCCACCCCGGCCGCCTCCCGCAACCCACCGCAGCCGCTTCAGGCCACCCGTCGCGGGCCGCCTCCCACCGCGGCCGCCTCCCGCGTCCATCGCGGGCCGTCTCCGGCCTGCGGGCGACCGCGAGCGGCACGGTACGGGCGCCGGCGGATGGGCCCGCCAGCGCCGCGGACACCACGGCCGCAGGCCACACGGCGGCGGGCCGCCCGACTGAAGGCGATCACCGTGTCGCGGGCCGTGACCGGTCTGCGCCTTCCCGATCGAAGACCTTGCCGCCGGATGGCGCGACGCCTAGGGTGCGAAATCGGTCCGGCGGCATCCCGCCGGACGGCGGCCCGGCACCGCCACCCACCGTCACCGCGTCCCGGCGGCCGTCCCATCTCCTTATGGGTCTTCGCCGGTTCCTCCCCTGGCCGTCGCGACCGTCGCCGCGTTCTCCCTTGTCGCCGCCCCGGCCGGCCGGCGCCGGCACCGTCCCCGACGACCGGCCGCTGCCGCCGTACACGATCGACAACCCGCCGCTGCCGCCGCTGACCGTGGCCTGTCGGCCGACGACCGTGCGCCCGGGGGTCTACCACCCCTTCGCCCGCTGATCCGGCGCATGGACCCCGGGCGCGCCGCCCCCGGCCCGGCGCGCCGGCCCCCGGCCTCCTACGCTTCATTTCAGAACCCCGGACATTTATCCAGATTGTGGGATGCATATTCTCGAATTACGAGATTTCGGATATGGTGCTGGTCGACCATAGGGAGGTGGGCGCCATGATCCGGGAATGGGACGCCACGACCTACGACGCGCTGCCGCTGCCGCATCTGCGGTGGGGCCGGCGGACGCTCGACCGGTTCGACTTCGCGGGCGACGAGACCGTGCTGGAGGCCGGCTGCGGCACCGGACGGGACACCGCCGCTCTCCTCGACCTGCTGCCGCGCGGCCGGGTCTTCGCCGTCGACGCGTCCGAGCGGATGCTGGAGCGCCTGCGCGCCAAGCTCGCCGGCCGCCTCGACCGGGTCGAGGTCGTACACGCCGACCTGACCGCCCCGCTTCAGCTCTCCGCGCCCGCCGACGCGGCGTTCAGCGTCGCGACGTTCCACTGGATCCACGACCACGACGCGCTGTTCGCGAACATCGCGCGGGCGCTGCGGCCGGGCGCGCAGTTCGCCGCCGACTTCGGCGGACGCGGCAACGTCGCGCGGATCCGGGCCGCCATCGCCGACCTGACCGGCGAGGGCCCGGACGTCTGGAACTTCGCCGGCGTCGACGAGACCCGCGAGCGGCTCGAACGCACCGGTTTCACCGACGTCGACGCGCGTCTCGTGGCGGACCCGGCACGGCTGGAGCCGGGCGAGCAGTTCCACAGCTACCTGGCCACCGTGATGCTCGGGCCGCAACTCGACCGCCTGCCCCCGGACGAACGGCCCGGCTTCGTGCGCGCCGTCGCCGCCCGGCTACCCGAGCCCGTCATCGACTACGTGCGGCTGGAGTTCTCGGCCAGGCGGGCGGAGTGACGGGCGCCTACGGGCGACGCGTCCGGGCCGCCGCGCTGTACGCCGGCGGCCTGCTGGGCCCGCTCGGGGGCGGCGTGGTGGCTCCCATGCTCCCCCAGATCGGACGATCCGTGCACGCCTCCAGTGGTGCCGTGGCCGGCTCGATCACCGCCTACTTCGTGCCGTTCGCCGTGATCCAGCTCGTGTCCGGCACGCTCGGCGAGCGCTGGGGCCGGCGGCGTACCGTTCGGGTGGCCTATCTCGCCTACGTCGCGGCGTCGCTGGCCTGCGCGCTCGCCCCGACTCTCCCGGTCTTCCTCGCGGGCCGCGCGGTGATGGGCTCGGCCAACGCCTTCACCTCGCCGCTCCTGCTCGCCGGCCTGGGCGCCACCGTGCCCCGCGAGCGTCTGAGCCGGGCCGTGGGGATCTACTCGAGCTGCCAGGCGGCGGGGCAGTCGTTCGCACCGCTGGTCGGCGGCGTCGCGGCGGCCTCGTCCTGGCGGCTGGGGTTCGTCGTCGTGGCCGGCGCGGCGGCCGTGCTCACCCTCGCTCCCCCGCCGGGCGAGCCGCGGCCGGGCGTCGCGGCGCCGCCGTGGCGTCCCCTGCTCAGCCGCCGCATGGGGCTGCTGTCCGCCGCGTCGTTCCTCTCCTACGTCGGTGCGTCGGCACTGCCGTTCATGGTGGCCCTGTACGCCGACGGCGCGCTGCGCCTGGGCCCGGACCTGATCGGCCTGGTCCTCGTCGGGTTCGGGGTGGCCGGCCTGCTGCTCGGCTCGGTGTGGGGCGGCGTGAGCGACCGGGTGGGGGCGCGGACGTGCGGTGCGGTCGCCGCGGTCGGGACCGGCGCGTTCGTGGCCGCCGTCGGGCTCACCGGCTCGGCGCTCACGCTCGCGCTGTGCTGGACGCTCGCCGGGGCCGGCGCCTCGATGCTCACGGTGGCGCTGCAGAACCTCACGATCCGGGTCGAGCCGGATAACCGCGGCGGCGCGCTGTCGGCGGTGTCGGCGTTCCGGTTCAGCGGCGCGGCGATCGCGCCCCCGCTGTGGCTGCCGGTGTACCACGCCTCGCCGGCGACGGCGTTCGCCGTGGCGGGAGGCTCGCTGCTGCTCGCCGTGCCGGCCTTCGCGCTGCTGCGCTCCCCGGTGCGGGAGCCCGTCGCCGCCCGCCGCTGAGCCGGCCGCCCTCGCGGCCGGCCCGGCCGCTGCCCGATCGCGAGGCGAGCCGGTTGCGAGACCGGTCATCGTCATTCGTCGGCTAGGCGGCTTGCCTTTACGTTGTAGATCGCCTGGCAGGACGTCACAGCGCGCGGCGCAGCCACTGCTCGACCCCGGCGATGTGCACGGTGGCCAGCGCGCGGGCGACGTCGGGCTGGCCCGACGCGAGGGCGTCCAGGATCGCGTGGTGCTCGTCCAGGGTGCGGCGCAGCGCGCCCTCCTGGGTGAGCCCGCGCCAGACGCGCGCCCGTATCGTCGGCCCGGACAGCGTGTCGATCAGCGAGCACAGCACGCTGTTGCCGGCCGCTTCGGCGATGCGGCGGTGGAACTCCAGGTCGTTGTCGACCAGTTCCTCCACTGAGGAGCCGTCGGTGACCTTCGCCAGGTGCTCGCGCAGGGCCTCGACCTCGCCCGCGCCGATCTTCTGGGCGGCCAGCGCCGTCGCCGCTGGTTCGAGGATGCGGCGCACCTCGAAGAACTCCAGCACGGTCGCGTCGTGGTGCAGGTCGACGATGAAGCTCAGCCCTTCGAGCAGGGCCCGCGGCTCCAGGCTCGTGACGTAGGTGCCGTCGCCCTGCCGCACGTCGAGGATCCGCACCAGCGACAGCGCGCGCACGGCCTCCCGCAACGAGTTGCGCGACAGCCCGAGCTGGGCGGCCAGGTCGGCCTCTTTGGGAAGCCGGTCCCCCGGCCGCAGCTCGCCCGAGACGATCATTTCCTTGATCTTCTCGATCGCGTCGTCCGTGATCGCCATCGCAGTGCCTCTTTCCGCCGTGCCCTCCGGTGAACGCCGCCCGGCCCGTCCGCGTTCCCGCGGAGGCGGGCCTTGTGGGCGGCTCGGATGCACGGCCGGCACCGGGTACACGGGTACGACCGAACCGGCGCGGCCGAGGCGCAGGCCGCGGAGTCAGGCGACGTCGCCGGGCGCGTCGGTGACCGGGCCCGGCAGGGGATACGGTACGGTGTCCGCCACCTCGGCGGGCGGCGTGACCTGCGAGGCCGCGGGCGCGCTCCGTTCGGTCCGGTGCGCCGCCGGGCCGTGCGACCGGCGGACCGGTCGCGCGTTGGCGTGCCGGCAGTTGCGTCTGCGGACCAGCCGGGGATCGGTGATGAGGCTGAAGGCCGGATGCGGGGCACTCTCCGGCGGCGACTCACCGGGCTCCCGTTCCGGTGGGTCCGCCGCGACGGTTCCGCGGGGCAGCATGTGGTCCTCGTAGACGGCCATGATCATCAAGAGAATGAAGGCCACCACGGGCATGGCGATCAGTGCGGCCATCGGCTGATCACCCTCCCCGGGGCATCGATACGGGGATATCGCCGGGTTCGTGGCGCGCGGTGGCGTCCGGATGTGGCGTTTCCCACGGCCCCGGCCGGTCCGCAGGGAACGCTGTCGCGGCCGTGCCGTCCTGCTCGATCATGACTAACCTTTCTGTGGTCGCCAGCCGGTTAATCGCGGCTTACCCGACGAAATGTCCACATAACGCATCGTTTGACCGATCGTTTGATGCTGATCGATAAGACCTTGGAACACGGCGGGCATGCCTCTTTCAACGCCGCACAGGCGGCGAACACCGTGAAATGGTCATGCCGCCACCGCGCCGCGGGGGCGATTCGGCCGGCCCGCGGGGGCGGTGCGGGAGCCATCCGGCTCCCCCGTAGCGTGGTCCCCGTCCGGGATGCCCCATCGTGAGGAGACCGATCATGAAGACCCGCGAGGTCCGCCTCGTCGCGCGCCCCAAGGGCTGGCCGGAGCCGGCCGACTTCGCGCTCGCCGAGGCCGAACTGCCCGCCCCCGGCGACGGCGAGGCGCTCGTCCGGAACCTCTTCATGTCGGTCGATCCGTACATGCGCGGCCGGATGAACGACGTGAAGTCCTACGCGCCTCCGTACCGGCTCGGTGAGGCGATGACCGGCGGCGCCGTCGGCGAGGTCGTGGAGTCCCGCTCGCCCGGCCTGAGCCCGGGCGACCTGGTGCTGCACCAGTACGGCTGGCGCGAGCACGCCGTCGCGCCCGCCGGCGAGTTCCGCACGGTGGTCCCGATCGAGGGCGTCCCGCTGTCGGCCTACCTCGGCGTGCTCGGCATGCCCGGGCTGACGGCGTACGCCGGGCTGCTGGACGTGGCCGGCATGAAGGAGGGCGACATCGTGTTCGTCTCCGGCGCCGCGGGGGCGGTCGGCTCGCTGGTCGGCCAGATCGCGCGGCTCCGGGGCGCCGCCCGCGTGATCGGCAGCGCGGGGTCGGACGAGAAGGTGGCGTACCTGACCGGGCCGCTCGGCTTCGACGCCGCGTTCAACTACAAGTCCGGGCCCGTACGCGACCTGTTGCGCGCGGCGGCGCCCGACGGCATCGACGTGTACTTCGACAACGTCGGCGGCGACCACCTCGAAGCGGCCATCGACTCGTTCCGGCTGCACGGCCGGGCGGCGATCTGCGGCATGATCTCGATCTACAACGCGACAGAGCCGCCGCCGGGCCCGCGCAACCTGGCGCTCCTCATCGGTAAGCGCCTCACGCTGCGCGGCTTCCTGGTGAGCGACCACTACGGCAGGTTCCGCGACTTCGCCGAGGAGGTCGGCGGCTGGATCCGCGAGCAGGAGATCACGTTCGCCGAGACCGTGTACGACGGGCTCGACAACGCCGTCCAGGCCTTCCTCGACATGCTGCGCGGCGCCAACACCGGAAAGATGGTCGTCCGTCTCTGACCCCGTCTCGATCCCGTCTC
>JBEHYF010000132.1:0-15701 GCA_048498315.1 Actinomycetota bacterium | reverse complement strand
CAGGGACGTCGTCGGCTATGCCGGCCAGAAGTACACGAGCACGCGGCGCGACGACCAGGGCGCTCGCGGCCGGAAAAGGCATCGCTCCAGGGCCACACCGTCGACACGCAATGTGATAGTCATGTGACGGTACGCTACGGGTCGGCGTACCGACGTCTCGTCACGGATAGCCCAGGAGCGGGTCATGCTGGTTCTGATCCTCGCGGTGGTCGCCGCCGTCAGTGTGGTGATCGCGGCCGCTTTTCTGTTCCGGAGGTCACGGCATGGCGTCGACGATCACGAGCCCCACGGCGCCACCGCGAGCCATGCCGGGTCCATGCTGTCGGCGCTGTTCCTGCTCGCCTTCGCCATCGTCATCGTCGTGCCGTGGACATCGGCCGACGCCGCCCGCCAGAACACCCAGACCGAGAGCCAGGCGATCGTCGACGCCTACTGGGCCGCCGCCCAACTGCCCGCGCCGTACGGCACGCAGGTGCAGGCCTCCCTGCGCGACTACGTCCACTTCGTGATCGACGACGAATGGCCGCTCATGAAGAAGGGCCGTCTCAGCCCCGAGGGCTGGACCCGCCTCGACACCCTTCGCGCCCAGGTCACGAGCCTGCACGTCACCGGAGCGGCGCAAGACGCCCGGGCGACCCTGCTCGACCGCATCCGCGACATGGCCGCCGCACGCGGACAGCGGTCCCTCGACGCCAAGAGCGCGCCGCCCGCAGGCCTGCTGTTCCTCACGGTGCTGGCCGCGTTCCTCGTCGTCGCCTTCCCGTTCCTCGCCGGAGCCCGGCCGCGCGGCGCGGCCCTGGTGCCCCTGGGCGCGATGGCGGCGATGCTCGCGATCGGCGTCTACCTGGCGTTCGACATCGAGCACGTGTTCACCGGCGCGTTGCGCGTCAAGCCCGACGCCTACATCGCGGCGCAGCAGGAGTTCCCGCACATCCCCGAGAGCCGGTGACCCGTGCGCACCCGTAACGCGAGCGCCGTGGTGGCGGGCGCCCTCCTCGGGCTCACGGCCACACCCGCCCTCGCCGACGACCCCGGCCATTCCGTTCCGCCCGCACGCCCGGCCCCGCCGTCCCGGCCCGCACCGCCCGAGTGGCCGATCCCACCCGACCCGTCCGACGTTCCCAGGCCCGCATCGCCGTCGCCGACGACCGCCCCGCGCGGCGATCCCGGCGCCGCCCCTCCCGTCACGGACCACCGCGTCACGGACCACCGCGTCACGAACCACCGCGTCACGAACCACCGCGCTGCGGATCACCGCGCCGCGGATCACATCGTGCCGCGAACCACCGTGCCGCGGGCGGACCAGCGCGCCGCGGATCGCACCAGCGCGGGCCGCAGGGCCGCCGACCGTCCGGTCCACCGTCGCTCGCCCGGCAAGGCGGCAGTCCCGGCGAAGGGAGAACCGGCCGTGGCGGTGGCCGCCCGGGTGGGGGTCGGCGTCGACACGCCGTCGCTGCGCCTGCCCGGGGTGGCGGGGGCCGCGTCGCTTGCACCGGTCACTGTGGCGGTGCCGCCGATCTGCGTCAACGCCGACGTGCTCCAGGCGATCGCGCTCGGGGTCGCGGTCGGTGACTGCGGTGTTCCCGCGCAGCCCCCGCCGCCACCGCCTCAGCCCGCACCACCGCCGCCACCGGCGCCATCCGCGCCTGCCCCGCCGGTGCCGTCGCCCGTGGCCCGGCCGAAGCGCCCGGCACCGGTGCCTGCTCGCCCTGCCATCCCGCATCAACGTCCGGTGCCGCCCAACCCACCCTCCGCACCCACACGGGCAACGCGGGCTGCGCGGGCCCACCGAGCACCGGCTCCGCGCGCCGTGCCGCACCAGCCAAGACGGCGAGAGGCGGCCGGGAATCCGCTGCCGCGCCGGCAGAGGCCGATGGCGACCCTCGTCTTCCTCGTCGTGATCACCGCGGTGATTGCCGCCGGCGCGGGCGTGGCGTTCACCGCCGTTCGCTGAACACGGTGCCCCGCTCATGGGCGGCCATGTACGGGATGCCCTCCACGGGGCGTCTGCACGGGAGGTCCGGTACCGCCGAGGCGCTGCGGGAGCGCCAGGAGAACGAGCTGGTCGACGAGTCCGGCTTCGCCGCCGGCACGGTGGTGCCCGGCCCACCCGGGCCGGGCTTCCGGCGCGTCAGGTCGCCGTTGCGGGCGGGGCGGCGCAAGGAGTACGGAGCCGGGCTCCAGCCACCCGGAGGGGGATCTCCTTAGGGGTCAAATCGGCGTGGCCGGAGGGCGGCGGTGGGGAGCGCGCCGGTCACGCTGCCGGTCGCGGCGGCGGGTCGCCGGTGGTGGGCCGCCCGGGTTCCTCCGCGCCTCGCGGTGCGCGACCGCATGCGGGTTGCGGTATGCGAGGAGGTGGCGTGCGAGCAGAAACGCCGTAGACGCGCGGGGCGCATCGACGCGGTGCGAACCCGGCGCGATATGGCCTGTGGCGACGGTGCGGTGGGGGTGCGGCGGGAGCGATGTGGTGCATCCGGGCGCGGCCGGGTCGCGCGGGGATGCTAAGACCGTCTTAACAATAGTTAAGACGCTCCGGATGCGGCCATCTCGTCGCCTTCGTCCTGATATCACCGGTTGTGATGAGATCGGAATCCGAACCGACGCGATGGCGAGAATCGGGCGCAGGCTCGGTCTTCCAGCGGGGCGACGACGCAGAGGCCGACCGGTACGGCATCCGGGGCGGCGATCCCCGCGCCGCCGGCATGGCCGACGGGTACGGACGCGGCGCCGTCGGCCCTTCCGGCGGCCGGCGCAGGCCGGCCGATCCGTACGGGGAGCAGGCCGGTGGGCTTCCCGTCGGTCCCTCCGGCGGCACCGGAATGGGCGCCGAGCAGTCCGGTGATCCGTACGGGGATCGGACGGCCGGCGTGTCGAGCGGGACCACCGCTGGCACGACCGGCGGGCGACCCGGCGACCAGTCCGGCGGGCGTGCCTCTGGCCGGTACGGTCGCCGGGCCGCCGACCCGTATGGGCGCGGCGCTGCCGGAGCGTACGAGCGCGATGCCGCCTCCACGTCGTACGGGCGCGATGGCGCCTCGGCCCCGTACGGGAGCGGCGCCGCGACGACCGGGCGAGGCTCTCCGGCCGGCGGGCGCGCCGCGGCGACCTCCGGGCGTGGCACGTCCGCGAGCGGGCGTGGCGCTCCCATCAGCGGCCGTGATGCCACAAGGACCGGGCGTGAAGCCGCGACGACCGCCTATGACAGGCCGGTCGGCCGCTACGGGCGGGAACCGGCCGACACACCCGGCGTCGGCGCCACCCGGGCCTTCAACCGAGAGGAGACGGACCGCTACGGCCGCGACGCGGTTGCCGGCCCGTATGGGCGCGGCAGCGCGGATTCGTACGGCTGCGAGAGCACGGACCCGTACCGGCACCGGGCGGGCATCGCCCAGGCCACGCAGATGATGCCGCGCTCGGCGGCAACCGTGACCATGCCGGAAACCGCGATGCCGGCGACCGCGGCGCCGCCGCGGGCGCCCGCCGGTGCGGGCGGGGAGGCCCCGTCGGACGACGGCACGGGCAACGGCCTGCTCGTCCTCATCCTCTTCTGGTCCGCGCTGCTCGGCAGCGTCGCCCTGTGGTGGTTCGACACCCCGGGCGGCTCGCTGCACGGCACTGGCGCGGTGCTCACCGCCGCAGGCCGCATCACCGGCATGGCCGCCGGGTTCACCCTCATCGTCCAGGTGCTGATGATGAGCCGGGTCGCGTGGCTGGAGGCGTGGGTCGGCGCGCATGACCTGCTGCGCTGGCACCGGTCCATGGGCGCGTACGTGCTCATCATGGTGCTCGTCCACATCGCGTGTGTGGTCGTCGGCTATGCGGACACCGACCGCACGTCGGTGCTGCACGAGGGCTGGACGATCCTCACGACGTTCGACGACATCGTGAGTGCGACCGTCGCCACCGGCATCCTCGTCGCCATCGCGTTCACGGCGATCCGGGCGGTCCGCCGCCGCCTCCCGTACGAGCTGTGGCATTTCCTGCACCTGGCGACGTACCTGATCCTGCTGCTCGCCTACGGACACCAGTTCGCCGACGGGCAGGAACTGTCCAGGGGCGGCGTCGCCCACTGGTACTGGGCCGGTCTGTACGCGCTCGCCGTCGCCTGCCTGGTGTGGGGCCGCGCCGTCGAGCCGCTGTGGTTCAACCTGCGGCACCGGCTCCGCGTCGTCGACGTCGTACCCGAGTCCGGCGACATGTTCTCAATCTACGTCGGCGGACGGAGACTCGACGCGCTGGAGGCGCGTGCCGGGCAGTTCTTCCGCTGGCGGTTCCTCACCGGGGGCTGCTGGTGGCAGTCGCATCCGTTCTCGCTGTCGGCCGCGCCGAACCGGCGGTTCCTGCGCCTGACCGTCGGCGCCGTCGGCGACCACACGCGGCGGCTGCGGCGCCTCCGGCCGGGCACTCGGGTGCTCGTCGCGGGCCCGTCGGGGACGTTCACCGCCGACCGCCGTACCCAGCCGGGCGCGCTGCTGATCGCCGGCGGGAGCGGTATCGCGCCGATTCGCGCCCTCATGGAGGAGATGCCGCGCGGGACGCTCGTCCTGTACCGCGCGAGCAGCGCCGAGGACCTGGTGTTCCGCGCCGAGCTGGAGGCGCTGGCCTGGCAACGCGGCATGGGCATCCAGTACGTCCTCGGCTCCCGCCACGACAGCGGGCCGCGCCGCCTGTTCACCCCCGCCGGGATGCGCGAGCTGGTCCCCGACGTGACCCGCCGCGACGTGTACCTGTGCGGGCCGCCGGGGCTGGTCGCCGCCGCCGTCAAGGCGCTGCACCGGCTCAAGGTGCCCAAACGCCAGATCCACCTCGACCCGTTCGAGTTCTGACCACGACCCCGAGGCACGACGAACCGACCACTGGAGGCAGGGAGATGCGCCGTACCACCGCTGCCGTCATCGGCACGCTCGCCGGGACCGCGCTGCTGACCGGGCTCAAGCTCGGCACCGGCGGAGGCGGAGCGGGCGCCATGACCGGCGACAACGCGGCCGCGAACCAGGGCGGCGACCTCGGCCAGGCGCCCGCGCCGGCCACCACGTCACAGCAGCCCGCCGGAACGACGCACCACCGCAAGAAGACCACCCGGCATACCGGCACGGGCCAGACGAACGCCACCGGCCTGAAGGACGGCTCGTACCTCGGCGACTCCGTGGCCCAGCCGTACGGCCGGATCCGCGTCGGCATCACCGTGTCCGGCGGCAAGATCACCGCGGTCCGCGCCTCGTACCCGACGGCGGGCCGCAGTGCGACCGTCAACGGGCACGCCATTCCCATCCTGAAACAGGAGACTCTGCGGGCGCAGAGCGCGCACATCGACAGCGTCTCCGGCGCGACCTACACGAGCCCGGCGTTCCGCAAATCGCTCCAGTCGGCCCTGAACGCGGCCCATGCCTGAAAGGACCAGATGCACCACGTCGAGTACGTGATGGGCACGGCGGTCACCATCGACATCGCCGACCCGTTGCCGGACGCGACGCTGCGTACGCTCGTCGAGCGGACGTGCGCGTGGCTGCACGAGGTCGACCGCCGGTTCAGCACGTACAAGGCGGACAGCGAGGTGTGCCGCCTCGACCGCGGCGAGCTGCGGCTGGAAGACTGCTCGCCGGACGTCCGGTCGGTGCTTACGGCGTGCGAGACGCTGCGCGAGGAGACCGACGGCTACTTCGACGCGTACGCGGCCGGGCGGCTCGATCCGTCCGGCTACGTCAAGGGCTGGTCGGTGGAGGTGGCCTCGGCCCGGCTGGCCGAAGCCGGCTCGGTCAACCACTGCCTCAACGCCGGGGGAGACGTGCGCAGCCGCGGCCGTCCCGCCCCCGACCGGCCGTGGCGCATCGGCATCCGCCACCCCTGGCAGGCCGACAAGCTGTGCTGGGTCCTGGCGGGCACCGACCTTGCGGTCGCGACGTCGGGCACGTACGAGCGCGGCCCGCACGTGATCGACCCGAAGTCCGGCGAGCCGGCCCTCGCCCTGCGCTCGGTCACGGTGACCGGCCCGGACCTCGCGCTCGCCGACACGTACGCCACCGCCGGCCTGGCCATGGGCCGGTCCGGGTTCGGGTGGCTGGCGCGACTGGCGGCCTCCGGCTACGAGTCCGCCGTCGTCACCGAGGACGGCGAGGCCTTCCGCTCAGACGGCTTCCCGGTCGCCCCCTTCGAGGACCGGCCGGCCCCGGACCGCACCTGACCGCCACCGGCCGGGACGGCCCAGGCACCCGCCGCCCTTGCCGCCTGGGTGGAGCCGGCGCCGGCACGTCCCGCCCGTGAACGCCGCCGCCGTGCTCCGGCGCAACCGTGGCGGCGTCGCGCCGTGCGAGCGGGCACGTCGGCGCTTCCGCGGAAGCGCCCGGTCAGGGTAGGTTCCGGAGACCGGCCCGACATGGCGGAGACGGCGTGCCGGCGTGTCGGTCTGGCGTGAGGCGTGGGGGAGGCGGCGTGCCGGTCCGGCCTGAGACGGGCGTTCGCCGGGTGCCGGCCCGCGGCATCCGGCGATGACCGCTTCACCACCACGGCGCCGTATCGGGAAGGATGGCGTCCCATCGAACGCTCCGGTAAGCAGGTCTTCGACGAAGATAATGCGCTGCCATCCGGCCATGAGTCCACGCGCGCCGCCGACGGTCGTCTTGGCCCGCGGGCCGACCACCGTCTCGAACTGCGGGCCGACTGCGCGCAGTGCGCCGGGCTGTGCTGCGTCGCGCTTCCGTTCTCCGCATCGGCGGACTTCGCCGTCGACAAGGAGGCCGGACGACCGTGCGCGCACCTGCGCGCCGACTTCCGCTGCGGGATCCACGCGCACCTGCGCGAGCGGGGCTTTCGCGGATGCACCGTCTTCGACTGCTTCGGCGCGGGCCAGAAGGTCACCCAGGTCACCTTCGGCGGCCGTGACTGGCGGAGCGACCCGGCCACCGCGCGGCGGATGTTCGCGGCGTTCCACGTCATGCGGCAACTGCACGAACTGCTGTGGTATCTCGACGAGGCGGCCGGGCTGCCGGCGGCGGGACCGCTGCGCGGCGACCTGCGCCGGGCCTGGGCGGACGTCGACCGGCTCACCCGCACCGGCGCCGACGCGCTGGCGGAGCTGGACGTCGCGGCCGTCCGCGCCCGCGTCGACGCCCTGCTGCGCCGCACGAGCGAGCGGGTGCGGGCGGCCGTCCCGGGCCGCCGGAGGAACCATCGCCGCGCCGACCTGGCCGGCGCGCGGCTCGCCGGCGCGGACCTGCGCGGCGCCGACCTGCGCGGGGCCCTCCTCATGGCGGCCGACCTCACCGGTGCCGACTTGCGGTACGCCGACCTGATCGGCGCGGATCTCCGGGACGCCGACCTGAGCGGCGCCGACCTGACCGGCGGCATCTTCCTGACCCAGCCCCAGCTCAACGCCGCCATGGGCGACGCCGGCACGCGGCTGCCCGCGAGACTGGACCGTCCCGCCCACTGGCCCGGCCGGCCGCACTGAGCACGGCGGTCGAGCAAGGCCGATACAGCCGGAAGGTGCCGCGGGTACGTCGACCTCGGCTTGGCGGAGCGAACGATCCCCTGCCTCTTCGCCGCCATCCAGACCCTCGTGTACGTCAGGTCGCCGAGTGGGCCGGTCACAGCGTCGAAGTCCTCCTACGCGTCTACGCCTCGCCCCTCGATGGCCAGGACGACATGGCGAAGCGACGGATCACCGAAGCGCTGGGCGACGACTGAGAACTTGGACACGTATTCGGCACGGCCACCCGTGATCAGCCGACACCGGCCGGGCACCGGATCACTGGTGGTCCGCCGAGCTTTCGCAGGTCACCCGGCCTTTGAGGCGGTCGGCGGGAAGCGCGCCCAGAGGGATTCGAACCCCCGACCGTCGGATTAGAAGTCCGATGCTCTATCCAGCTGAGCTATGGGCGCCGGATCGATCGGCTCTGAGTGTACGGACTCCTGAGGACTCCTGTGCCGCGCGCAGGCGTGATCCGGGTCAAAAGGTGGTCGTTGCGGTGGCCTGAACCGGCCGTAACGCCCCGCGCCCCGGACGACCTGGGCATAAGCCGCAGCCTGCCGTCAGAGCTCCGACGTTTGCATTGACAGCGTTGATCAACCGGGTTTAACTCCGCCTGTGACCCATGGTGCCCGTCCGGCTTGAGGAAAGGTGCCCATGCGCTCGCCCATCCGCCTCCGCCCGCTCGCCCTCGCCGCCGCCCCGCTCATGGCGCTCGCCTACGGCCTGGCGACCGGCGGACCGTCGTCGGCGGCGACGGTCCGCGCGCCGGCCGCGCCGGCCGCGGCATCCCGTGCCGCCGCGCCGCCGCCCGTACGGCCGCCGGCGGCAGTGGACGTGACACCGATGACACCGGCCGCCGTCCGCCGGGACGCGCATACGGTCACGTACGACCACTACTCGCTCAAGCTGGACGGCCGGCGGGTGTACCTGTGGTCGGCGGAGTTCCACTACTGGCGGCTGCCCAGCCCCGACCTGTGGCGGGACGTGCTGCAGAAGCTGAAGGCCGCCGGGTACAACGCCACGTCGATCTACTTCGACTGGGCGTACCACTCCCCGAAGCCCGGCGTGTACGACTTCACCGGCGTGCGGGACATCGACCGGCTGCTCGACATCGCCGATCAGGTCGGCATCTACGTGATCGCGCGGCCCGGCCCGTACATCAACGCCGAGACCGACAGCGGCGGGTTCCCCGGCTGGCTGACCACGCAGAAGGGCCGGGCGCGTTCCAGCGCGCCGGACTACACGCAGGCGTACCGGGACTGGCTGCGGCACGTCGACCCGATCATCGCGCGGCACCAGTTCACCCACGGCACCGGCACCGTGATCCTCTACCAGGTCGAGAACGAGTACGGCTCGAACACCGACGCCGCGTACATGGAGGACATTGAACGCCAGGTGCGCGCCGACGGCATCGACGTGCCCCTCACCCACAACCACTGCTGCGGCTCCTCGACGTGGGCGACCGGTGCGGGCGCCGTCGACCTGCCCGGCCAGGACAGCTACCCGCAGGGCTTCGACTGCTCCAACCCGGACCACTGGAACGGCGTCGGCACGCTCCCGCGCTTCCGCAACGACACGCCGGTCTTCACGCCCGAGTTTCAGGGCGGCTCGTTCGACCCATGGGGCGGACCGGGCTACGACAAGTGCCGGCAGCTCACCGGCCCGGACTTCGAGGACGTCTTCTACAAGAAGAACATCGCGGACGGCGCCACCCTGCAGAACTTCTACATGACCTACGGCGGTACGTCGTGGGGCTGGCTGGCCGACCCTCAGCAGGTGTACACATCCTACGACTACGGCGCGGCGATCAAGGAGGACCGCGAGCTGACGCCGAAGTACGACGAGGCGAAGCGGCTCGCCTACTTCGCCGGATCGGTGGCGCCGCTGACCAAGACCGACCCGGTGGTGACCGGGCCGCCGTCGAACCCCGCGCTCACCCTCACCGCGCGCGCCAACCCGGACGACAACACTCACTTCTACGTGCTGCGCCACAGCGACAGCACCTCGACCGCGACGGACACCACGCACATCCCGATCGACCTGAACGCCAGGCCGCCGCACTACACCTACGACGACACGGACGCGGCGCTGCAGTACACCGGCGCCGGGTGGAGCCACGTGGCGAACCAGAGCTACACCGGCGGCGACTACGAGAACACCGAGTCGTTCAGCGACCAGGCCGGCGACTCGGTCACGGTCACCTTCACCGGCACCGCCGTGCGGTGGATCTCCTCCAATGACGCCAACCACGGCATCGCCGACGTCTACCTCGACGGCGCCAAGGTCGCGACCGTGGACGGCTACGGCACCCCGAAGGACTTCCAGAAGGTGTTCTACAAGGCCGACGGGCTGGCGAACACGCAGCACACGCTGAAGATCGTCGCCACCGGCACCAAGAACCCGGCGGCCAGCGGCACGTACGTCGTCGTCGACGCCATCGACCTGTCGGCCGGGCCGTCCGGCGGCGGCACCGAGCCGTACTACCCGTCCGTGCCGCAGAAGCCGGGCACCGCCATCACACTGGCCGGGCGCGACTCCAAACTGCTCGTCGCCGGGTACCGCATGGACGGCCAGTCGCTGCGCTACTCCACCTCCGAGATCATGACGCACGGCCGGATGGGCGGCCGTGACGTCGCGCTGCTGTACGGGCGCGCCGGCCAGGACGGTGAGACCGTGCTGGCCTACCCGTCCGAGCCGAAGGTCACCGTGCTGGCGGGGAACGTCGAGCACACCTGGGACGCCGCCCGCGGCGACCTGCGGCTGAACTATACGCACGACGGCCTCGCCCGCGTGCTGATCACACCGCGCGCCGGCACGCCGCTGCTGCTCCTGCTCGCCACCGATCAGGAGGCGGCGCGGTTCTGGCGGCAGGACACCGCCGCCGGCCCCGTTCTCGTGCGCGGCCCCGAACTCGTGCGCACGGCGAGCGTGCGCGGGCGGGTCCTCGCGCTGACCGGCGACACGTCCGCGACCACCGATATGGAGGTCTTCGCGCCGCCGTCGGTGCACGCCGTCACCTGGAACGGCCGGCCCGTACGCACCGCGCGCACCGCGGGCGGCGGCACGCTCACCGGGCGGCTGCCCGGGCCCCGGCCCGTCACCGTCCCGTCGCTGTCCCGGTGGACGACGCGGCAGGGCTCGCCCGAGGCGCAACCCGGCTTCGACGACCACGGCTGGACCGTCGCCGACAAGACGACGACGAACAACCCGACGCCGCCCACCACACTGCCCGTGCTGTACGCCGACGACTACGGCTTCCACCACGGCGACGTGTGGTACCGCGGCCACTTCACCGCCACCGGTGCCGAGACCGGCGCGACCCTGTCGGCCATCACCGGCCGGGCCGGCGTGTACTCGGCGTGGCTGAACGGACGGTTCCTCGGCAGCACCGACGACCGCACGCACACCTTCACGTTTCCGTCCGGCGCGCTGCGGCCCGGGCAGGACAACGTGCTGTCGGTGCTCGTGGAGAACATGGGCCACAACGAGGACTTCAATGCCGACGACTCGCACAAGGAGCCGCGCGGCCTGACCGGCGCGGCCCTCACCGGCGCGGCCACGCCGCTCACCTGGCGCATCCAGGGCGACGCCGGCGGCGAGGACATCGCCGACAAGGTGCGCGGCCCGTTCAACAACGGCGGCCTGTACGGCGAGCGGAACGGCTGGTACCTGCCCGGCCCGGTCGGCACCGGCTGGACGCCGACCACGCTGCCGCACCGCGACACCACGCCCGGTGTCCGCTGGTACCGCACGACGTTCGACCTGCACCTGCCGAAGGACCAGGACGTGCCGCTCGGCGTGACGTTCGCCGACGACGCCTCCCATCACTACCGGGCGCTGCTGTTCGTCAACGGCTGGCAGCTCGGCCGGTACGTGGCCGACGTCGGCCCGCAGCACACCTTCCCGATCCCGCCCGGAATCCTCCGCACCGACGGCCGCAACACCATCGTCATCGCGGTCTGGAACGAGGACGCCACCACCGGCGGCCTCGGTCAGGTGACGTTGCAGCGGTACGCGAACCTGGCCACCTCCCTGCGCGTGTCCGACGTCCCGTCGCCCGGCCGCCGGACCCGCTGAGGCGGAACATCCGGGCGCGCCCTGGTAACCGGGCGCGGACGAGCTTCACCGGCGCGCCGGGCTCGACAACCCGCACTGGCTGCGGGCCCGGACGGGCTCCGCCCGCACCTCCGGGCAGGCCCTGCCGGGTACGTCCTGTGTGTCCTCCGCGCGGGGCCCGTGCCGTGCGTCCGCTGGGCGGGCGTCCCCCTGTGTCTGCCGGCCGGGCGCCGTGTTCCGTCTGACCAGGCCGCCGAGGGCACCCGCCGGTCGCCCTGGCCCGGTCCGCGTCGCTTCGCACGCGGGCGGCGTCGCGGGCGAGCGCGGAGGGCCGACGAAGGCCGACGGGTGCGGGCCCCGCGGAGGGCCGACCGCCCGTGCGGCGGTCGCCGGGGGCGGGCGGCCGTCAGCGGTCGTCGCCGGGGACGGGGACCGGGCCGGAAACGGCGGGCAGCAGGGGGGAGCCGTTCGCGGTCGCGTGCGACAGCTCGCGGGACAACGACAGCGCCGAGGTGCGGACGGCCGGGCGAGGCGTTCGAGGTCGAGGCGGTTCGCGTGGCCGGTGATGGAGATCGCCGCGATGACCTGCCGCCGGTGGTCAAGACCGGCGCGGCGACCGCCGGCGCGGAGATCTCCGCGGTCAGCCCTCGACTCGCTGCTGACCGCCATGCTCGGCGACGTCGGCCCCGGGCCGCGCACCCCGTCCGCGTCCGCGGAGGCGCGGACGGGCGCGCTGACGCCGAGCCGGACGTCATCGTCCTGGACGACCCGACACGCGGCGTGGACGTCGGGGCGCGCGCGGAGATGCACCGCATCGTGCGGGACCTCGCCGCCGCCGGAAAGACCACCCTCATCACGTCGACCGATCTCACCGAACTGGTGGATTTGTGTCACCGCGTGCTGGTCTTCCAACATGGCCGGATCACTGCTGAGATCGGGGCAGAGGCCCTGTCCGAGCAGGCGCTGAGCGTCGCCATGAACGCCGGCTTCGTGGCGATGTCCGGAGCGGACGGTCGGCCGGCCTCCTGAGGTGTTCCCATCCACGGGGGCCGCGGCCCCCGGCACGCGAGACAGAGGAAGCTCATGACGTTTCTCGACGAGAAGATCTGGACGAGCCTGGCGTTCGGCGACGGGTGGCACGCGACGTCGGCCGGAGACGCCGCCGTCATCGAACCGGCCACCGGCACCGAGCTGGGCCGCACCGGCATCGCCGGCGCGGACGACATCGCCACGGCGGCCGCCGACGCGGCGCGCGCGCAGCGCGACTGGGCGGCGGCCTCGTTCGAGGAGCGGGCGGCGGTGCTGCGCCGGGCCGGCCTGCTGTTCGAGCAGCACGCCGCCGAGATCGAGGACTGGATCGTCCGGGAGACCGGCGCGATCCCGCCGAAGGCGGCCCTGGAGACGCACATCGCCGCGCAGGAGTGCTACGAGGCGGCCGCGCTCGCCTCGCACACCCTCGGCGACATCCTGCCGACCGCTAAGAAGCGGCTCAGCCTGGCCCGCCGTGTCCCGGCCGGCGTCGTCGGGGTGATCGCGCCGTTCAACTTCCCGCTCATCCTCGGCATCCGCTCGGTCGCGCCCGCGCTCGCCCTCGGCAACGCGGTCGTCTTCAAGCCCGACCCGCGTACCGCGGTGGCCGGCGGCGTCGTCATCGCCCGGGTCTTCGAGGAGGCCGGCCTGCCCGCCGGCGTGCTGCACATGCTGCCCGGCGGCGCCGACGCCGGCGAGGCGCTGGTCGCCGACCCGCACGTGCGGGTCATCTCCTTCACCGGCTCCACCGCCGCCGGCCGCAAGGTCGGCGAGGCTGCGGGCCGGCTGCTCAAGCGCGCCCACCTGGAGCTCGGCGGCAACTCCGCGCTGATCGTGCTGGACGACGCCGACCTGGATCTCGCCGTGTCGGCGGCGGCCTTCGGCTCGTTCATGCACCAGGGGCAGATCTGCATGACCACCGGGCGGCACCTGGTGCACGAGCGGATCGCCGAGGAGTACGCCGCGCGGCTGGCCGCCAAGGCCGACGCGCTGCCCGTCGGCGACCCCGCCAGAGATCAGGTCGCGCTCGGCCCGATCATCGACGAGGGGCAGCGCGACAAGGTGCACGAGCTTGTCACCGCCAGCGTCGAGGCCGGGGCGCGGCTCGCCGCCGGCGGCACGTACGAGGGCCTGTTCTACCGGCCGACCGTGCTCACCGACGTCACCCCGGACACGCCCGCGTACGTCAACGAGGTGTTCGGGCCGGTCGCCCCGGTCAGCCCGTTCTCGTCACTGGACGAGGCGGTCGAGCTGGCCACGGGCACCGAGTACGGCCTGTCGCTGGGCATCCTCACCCGCGACGTGATGAAGGCGCTCGACCTGGCCGAGCGCATCCCGACCGGCATCGTGCACATCAACGACCAGACCGTCGACGACGAGGCGGTCGCCCCGTTCGGCGGCGTCGGCGCGTCCGGCACCGGCTCGCGGTTCGGGGGCGCCTCCGCCAACATCGAGGCGTTCACCGAGACGCGGTGGGTCACGATGCAGGGCGACATCGCCCGCTACCCGTTCTGACCGGGGCTGCTGATCGAGGCCGACCGGCCCGGCGCGTCTTCTCACGCGCCGGGCCGGACCGCGCGCTGGACCCGGACCGTGCGTCGGGCCGGATCCGGACCGGATCCCGGTGCCGGCCAGGGCGGCGCCTCAGCCCATCGTCTTCTGGCCGTCCAGCGCCTCGCGGATGATGCCGGCGTGCCCCCGCGTACTGCGCGGTCTCCGCGATGATGTGCAGCGGCACCCGCCGGGCCGACCAAGTGCGCGCCCGGCTCGAACCACGGCGCCGCGGGTAGCGGGTGCGAGGCGTCCAGGTCGACGGTCGCCACCAGCGCGTCCGTCCACCGCGCCACCTCGTTCACCTCGCGTTCGCGGAGCGGCGATCCCGTCGCCGCAGCCGGATCAGACCGGCCGCCGGGAGCGCGGGGCCAGGAGGCGGGTGCGGCCGAAGGTGCGCACCAGGAGGCCGCCCGGGGCCCGGCCGGCGAAGAAGCGGCGCCGGCGCGGCTCGCCGTCCGGGTCGTACCGCCATTCCGCCTCGCACCACAGCAGTTCCAGCGCGGCGGCCGGCCCCAGCGACGCCCGGCGGGAGCGGGCGAACTCCCAGCCGTCGAGCCGGGGGCCGCGCGTCGGGCGGCCGCGTGCCCACTCCGCGAACACCGCCGTCCAGCGCGGCCCGTGCTCGGCCGCCAGGAGTGGCCAGGCCCGCGCGACCTCGCCGGCCCTCTTGCGCAGCAGTGCGGCGGCCGCGGCGTCCAGCCGCGCGGTGTCGAAGCCGGTCGGCGGCGGGCCACCGGCCACCAGCGCGGCCACGAGCGCGGCCTGGGCCGCGGCGAGCTCCTCCCGAGGCGTCATGTCACCGGCGGCATTCCGGACGCGGCGGCGAGGGCGTCGAGCTCGCTGCGCAGCTCTTCGGCGGGCGGGTAGCGGCCGTCGCGCTCCAGCAGCAGCCCCGGCGGCCGCCGCCGGGCGCACAGCTCCTCGACCAGCGCGAGCACCTCGCCGGGCACCGGGTCGGTGTGGGTGTCGTGGTAGAGACCGTCCCGCTCGGCGCCGCCCGCCACGTGCACGTAGGCGACGCGTTCCAGCGGCAGGCGGTCCAGCAGGTGCAGCGGGTCCTGGCCGCGGTTGCGGGCGTTGGCGTACACGTTGGCCACGTCGAGCAGCAGCAGCGCGCCGGTGCGCTCCAGCAGCTCGGTCAGGAAGCTCGCCTCGTCGTACTCGGCGTCCGGCCAGTCGAACAGCGCCGCGATCGGTTCGAGCGCGAGCGGCACCGGCAGCTCGGCGCGGGTGCGCGCGATGTTGGCGGCCAGCACGTCCAGCGCGGCGCGGGTGCGCGGCACCGGCAGCAGATGCCCGGCCTCCATGCCGCCGGCCCGTACGAACGCGACGTGCTCGCTGACCAGCGGCGCCCCCAGCAGCTCGGCGCATCCGGCCAGGTGCGCGATCCGGCGCGGGTCGACCGGTTCGGCGCCGCCCAGCGACAGCCTCACCCCGTGCGGGACGACGGTGACCCCGCGGTCGCGCAGGTCCAGCAGCGCCTGCGGCGGGTGGCCCGGATGCACCGACTCGGCGACGACCTCGGTGAAGCGCAGGCCGGGCAGCCCGGCGACGAAACCGGCGATGTCCGGCCGCCAGCCGATGCCCACCCCCA
>JBEHYF010000131.1:0-15946 GCA_048498315.1 Actinomycetota bacterium | reverse complement strand
GCCCACGCCGGCAGCACCGGCACGGACCGCGGCCGGCGTGGGCCGCGGCCGCCGCTTCGCGTGCGGGCCCCCGGCCGTGACGCCGTCGGGCGAGGTCATGGGCGACGCGGCGGACGGCGGTGCCGCCGGCGCCTGCTCCCACAGACGCCTTTCGCCACCGCCGCGGCGATGGCCACGGCCGCACAAAAAGGGATAAAAGGGATCGGTACCGCCCGGTCCTGTGAACCGGAGGCCCCGGCGTTCTAGCCTTTGACGGTGCATGCCGAGGAGACCGAGATGTCCAACGCCGCCGACGATCCCGGGCACCGTCCCCCGCCGCCTCGTCAGGGCGACCCGCAGCCGTACACCGGCGCCCCCCATCCGGGCTACGCCCCGCCCTACGGCGGCGACCCCTACCAGAGCGACCCCCAACCCTACGGCGGCCCGCCGTACCCCGGCGGCGGTTACACGCCCGCCCCGACCCCCGACCCGCCACCTCCGGCCGACCAGTTCCCGGGCGGCTACCCCGGCCGACCGCCGGCCCAGGGCGAGAAGGGCTTCCTCGGCGCCCTGTTCGACCTGAACTTCGACCACATGGTCACCCCGCGCCTGATCAAGGGAAGCTATCTCTTCGCCGTGCTGCTCAGCAGCATGGTCGCGGTCGTCTGGCTGATCGTGGGCTTCTGGCTGTTCCACTACGGCTACCTGCTCACCGTCTTCATCGTGCTGTTCACGCCCCCTGTATGGCTGGCCTCGCTCATCGCCGTCCGGATGTCGCTGGAATTCGTGATCAACCAGTTCAAGATCACAGAGCATCTGAAGGCGATCCGCGAGCAGCGGGAGCCGCGCTGAGCGCGCGGGCGCGTTAGGCTCGCAGGGGCAACGGCTGACGCGGCGAAGGACGGATAGTGGCGGACATCGAGCGCCCCGCCGAGACGCGGCGGGACGGGTTCGCGACCCGACGCGACGCGGCTTCTCCCCCGTACGACGCCTCCGGGGCGACGCGACGCGACTCTCCTCCGGCCGGGCCTCCCCTGATGCGCCTTCCGGCCGGCCTCGCCGACCGCTTCACCGTGCTCGGCGAGCTGCCGACCCAGGGCGCCGAATCCGACCTGCTGCATGTGCGCGACACGGCGGGAACCGAGCTCGTCGTCAAGATCTTCCGACGCGGGTTCACCGCCGACCGCTCCGTCTGGGAGAAGCTGCCGACGCTCGACTCCGCCGGCGTCGTGCGGATCCTGGAGACCGGCCACGCGGAGGGCCGCGACTACGAGGTCATCGAGTACGTGCCGGCGGGCAACCTGCGGGCTCTCGGATCGCCGCTGCCGCCCGCCCTGGTCGCCGAGGTCGTCGCGCAGCTCGCGGACGGCCTGCGGTGCCTGCACGCCGCCGGCATCGTGCACCGCGACCTGAAACCGGAGAACATCCTGGTCCGCACGACGGCTCCGCTGCGCCTCGCCATCGCCGACTTCGGGCTCAGCCGTGTCATCGAGCAGAGCGTCGTGTTCGCCTCCTCCTCCCGCACGCTCGCGTACGCCGCGCCCGAGTCGCTGTCGGGCCAGATCTCCCCGGCCCGCGACTGGTGGTCGCTGGGCATCATCGTCCGGGAGCTGCTCACCGGCCGCGTGCCGTTCGCGGGCTTGAGCGAGACGGCGGTCGTCGACCACCTCGCCACCCGCGGCATCGACTGCGACGACATCGCCGACCCGCGGATGCGGCTGCTCTGCCGGGGGCTGCTGACCCGCGATCCGCGTCGCCGCTGGGGCGGTTCACAGGTCGCGGAGTGGCTGGCGGGTGACAGCCCGGCCGTGGCGGAGACCACGGCGCGCGGAGCGTCGCCGCTCACGACGGGAACCGCCCGCGGCACGCTCGCCTTCGGCGGGCGAACCTTCACCGACCGCGGCGAGCTGGCCAGGGCTCTGATCGCCGACTGGGACGCCGCGGCCCGCTACTTCTTCGGCACGATGTTCACCCCGGTCGGGCCGAGCGATGCGTGGCAGGCGCTGCGCGACTGGCTGGGCGGGTTCGACGACGACCCCGCGGGCCGGGTCCGCCTCATCGACGAGCACCTGACCGGCGACCGTCCGCCCGCGGTGAAGCTGCTCTTCCTGCTTCGCTGGCTGGACCCGTCCCTGCCGCCGTACCTCCTCGGGCTCCGGCTGCTGCCGGGCGATCTGCCGGCTCTCGCGGCCGTCGTGGACGATCCCGCGCATCCGGACCACGGCACGGCGGCACGGGCGATCCGGACGCTGTGGGAGCAGCGGCTGCTGCCGGTGCTCGCCGAGTTCGCCGGGGCCGGAGAGCTGGCCGCCGCCGACCACCGCTGGCAGAGCCTCGTGACGGCGTGGAACCGGCAGGCGGAATGGCTCCGCGGGCAGGTGCCCGCCGCGGCCGGGCGCCTGCCCGCGGCCGGCGCGGCCGGTCAGGACGAGCCGCCCGCGGTCCTGGCGACGCTGCTCGCCCTCGCCGGCGCGCCCGGGGAAACGCGGGAGAGCCTGCTGGCCGCAGCCGGCCGCGCCCGCAGGTCGGTACACGGGCCGGTGCCCTGGTTCTCTCGGCTGGCCGAGCAGGCCGGCGACGACCCGCTGCGGCTGCTCGCGGTGGTCCGGGCGGCACCCGACGCCGTGCTGGAGGTCGAAGGCCAGGCGCGCCTGCGGCACGAGGCCGAACGCCGCGCGGCCGAGGGCCTGCGCCGCTGGGACGAGCGCGAACGCCGCCGCCTCGCCGGCCGCCGCGCCGCCGTCACCCGGGCCGTGCTGTGGACGCTCCCGCTGGCCGTCCTCTGGTTCGGCGGCAGCCTGCTCACCCCGCGCATCCTGGAGTCGGCGACCGTCCGGTCGACGGCCGGGAGCACGGGCTCATCGACCGACCCCACCGGCTTGCTGCTCGGCACCGCGGCGCTCGCCTGGCTCGTCGGCACGGGCTGCGAGGCGCTGCTCGCAGCCCGGCAGGGCGGCGACTATCTACCGCTCGGCTCGTGGTCGTGGCTGTCCAAGGTGCTGCGCGGCGTGGGACGCGGTCTGTCCGGCGCCTCCCGGCGGGTGTCCGGTACCGCCCGGAGCACAGGCCCGCGCGGCTGCGGCGTGCTGCTCCTGATCGGCATCGTTCCGCTGTTCCTCATCCTGATCCTCGTCGCGACGCTCTTGTCGATCGCCTGGCTGCTGTGGCTCGCGGTGCTGGTCGTGGTGCCCATCGGGCACGTCGTGATGACGGGGGCACGGCTGCAGCGCTGGCGTCAGGAACAGGAAAGGCTCAGAACGCAGGCGCTAGGAGGATCACCGTGAGCAGCGGCGTCGAAGCGGACATCGCGCTGGACGCGGCGGTCGTCGCCAGCCTCGGCCTGATCCGGGTACTCGGCGGCGCGGCCGGGCTGGCGGCGGCCGGCGCCGGCGCGCTGGCCTCGTTCGCGGAGGCCCGGGCCGACGAGCGGGCCCGGCGGCTCGAAGAGGCGCGGCGGCTGGAGGCTGCAGTCGGCGAGGTGCTCGACCGCAACGCCCGGATCGCCGCGCTCGCCGACTCGGCCCGCCGCAACGGAATCGACGTCGAGCTGCCGGCGCCGCTGGAGCCCGCCGACCGGCCGGCCGGCGACCTGGCCGCGTGGGTCGCCCGGGTCGACGGCGAGCTGGCCGAGGCCGAACGATCTCTCGCCGGCGCGATCGCGACCGCGGCCGCCGGCCGGATCTTCGCGGCCGTCCCCGGCTCGCTGCGGGCCGAGGCACCGTTGCCCGGTCCGGACGGCGACCATGCGGCGGGCGCGCCGCACGGCACGCTCGGGGCCGACCTGACCCGCGTGCTCACGAGGCTCCTTCCCGACACCGCCGACGAGGACCGGCGGTCCGTGACGGAGGCGGCCGAGCAGGTGGTCACGGCCCCGACGCTCTCGGAGGCGGAGGGCCGGCTGACCGAGGTACGGATCCGGGTGCAGCGGGCCAACGAGCGCACCCGCGAGCGCCGTGCCGACCGCTCGGCAGCCGCCCGCTTCCTGCGCGAGCTGGCCGGTCATCCGGCCGCCGAGCCCGTCCTGACGGCGCTGCGCGCGGTGGCCGAGGCGGACCGGCCGTTCGATGAGGAGCTGCGCACTGAGGCCGTACGGCTGGTCGGGGACGTGCGGCGGCAGGCGGAGCACCGGTACGTCGCGGACGCGCTGCGCGCCGCGTTCGCCGAGCTCGGCTACGAGGTCGGCGAGGGCTTCGAGACGCTGACCGCGCACGACGGCGAGGCCGTGCTGACCCGTGGCGACTGGCCGCAGCACGCGGTGAAGGTCCGGGTCGACGACGCCCGGCAGGTCCGGATGGCGCTGCTGCGCACCGAGCCCGCGGACAGCGACGAGCAGCGCCGCCTCGACGTGGAGCGCGAGGAGCAGTGGTGCGCCTCGTTCGAGAAGGCGCGGGAACGGCTCATGCGGGCGGGCATCCGCGCCGACGTCCGGTGGCGGATCGAGCCGGGCGAGCAGCGCCTGCCGGTCGTGCGCCGGGAGACGGCGCGCCGGCCGCCGCGCGAACGCCGCCGCGAACGCGACCGCTGACACGGGAACGCGGCCGCGGCCGTTCCTCGACTCCTCGGATCGATCGTCGCCGCCGCGGTACGTTGGCGTTCGCGCCTTCCCCGCCGAGCGGCCCTGCGGGCGCCGGTGCTCTCCGCGGGCGGGGCGGCCCGTCCGGTGCAGGGCCCGGCCGTGGGAGAACTCGCCGGTGCTCTCCGCAGGCGGGACGGCCCGTCAGCGGTCGCTTGGCGGCTCAGCCGGGACTGCCGGCCGGACGGCTCACGCATTGCGCGGCACGGCGGCGATTCCAGGCCGCCTCCGCGTCGGCGGCCACGAGCCGGACGATGTCGCGCGGACGGCACGTCAAAGAGCCGGGCGGCGTGCCTCGCGGTCGCCCGCCGGACGGAGCACCGTGCCGGTCCCGGCCGGAGCGGTCAGGCCTGGCCGCGTTTGGCGCGGGCGCGGGCGCGCTCGCGCTCCTTGGCGTCGAGGATCACCTTGCGCAGCCGGATCGCCGAGGGCGTCAGCTCGACGCACTCGTCGTCCGCCACGAACTCCAGCGCGGCTTCGAGGCTGAGAACGCGCGGCGGCGTCAGCCGCTCGAACGTCTCCGCCGTCGAGGAGCGGATGTTCGTCTTCTGCTTCTCCTTGGTGATGTTGACGTCCATGTCGTCGGCGCGGGAGTTCTCCCCGACGATCATTCCCTCGTACACCTCGGTGCCGGGGGCGACGAACAGCGACCCGCGTTCCTGCAGGTTGAACATGGCGTACGCGGTGGCGACGCCGGCGCGGTCGGAGACCAGCGAGCCGGTCGGCCGGGTGCGCAGCTCGCCGAACCACGGCTCGTACCCCTCGAACACGTGGTGCGCGATGCCGGTGCCGCGGGTCTCGGTGAGGAACTCGGTGCGGAACCCGATCAGGCCCCGGGCCGGCACGATGAACTCCATGCGGATCCAGCCGGTGCCGTGGTTGGTCATCTGCTCCATGCGCCCCTTGCGGACGGCGAGCAGCTGGGTGATGGCACCGAGGTACTCCTCGGGGGCGTCCACGGTGAGCCGCTCCACCGGCTCGTGCACCTTGCCGTCGATCTCCTTGGTGACCACCTGCGGCTTGCCGACGGTCAGCTCGTAGCCCTCGCGGCGCATGGTCTCGACGAGGATCGCCAGCGCGAGCTCGCCGCGGCCCTGCACCTCCCAGGCGTCGGGCCGGTCGGTGGGCAGCACCCGGAGCGACACGTTGCCGACCAGTTCGCGGTCGAGGCGGTCCTTGACCAGCCGCGCGGTGACTTTCGTGCCCTTCTCGCGGCCGGCGAGCGGGCCGGTGTTGACGCCCAGCGTCATGGAGATGGCCGGCTCGTCCACCGTGATCCGCGGCAGCGGGCGCGGGTCATCCGGGTCGGCGAGCGTGTCACCGATCATGATGTCCGGGATGCCGGCGATGGCGATGATGTCGCCCGGACCGGCCGCCTCCGCGGGCTTGCGGTCGAGCGCCTCCGTCATCAGCAGCTCGGTGATCTTCACCCGCTCGATGGTGCCGTCGTGCTTGCACCAGGCGACCTGCCGGCCCTTCTCGATGGTGCCGGCGTACACCCGGCACAGCGCGATGCGGCCCAGGTAGGAGCTCGCGTCGAGGTTGGTGACGTGCGCCTGCAGCGGCGCGTCCGGGTCGTACGACGGCGCCGGGATCGTCTCGCGGATCACCTGGAACAGCGGTTCGAGGTCCTCGCTGTCGGGCAGGCCACCGTCGGCCGGCTTGGTCAGGCTGGCCCGGCCCGCCCTCGCCGACGCGTACACGATCGGGAACTCGATCTGATCCTCGGTCGCGTCGAGGTCCATGAACAACTCGTAGGTCTCGTCGACCACCTCGGCGATGCGCGCATCGGGCCGGTCGACCTTGTTGACGACGAGGATGACAGGCAGCTTGGCGGCGAGCGTCTTGCGGAGCACGAACCGTGTCTGCGGCAGTGGACCCTCGGACGCGTCGACGAGCAGCACCACGCCGTCGACCATCGACAGGCCGCGCTCGACCTCGCCGCCGAAGTCGGCGTGGCCGGGGGTGTCGATGATGTTGATCGTCATCCCGCCGTGCCGCACCGCGGTGTTCTTCGCGAGGATCGTGATGCCCTTCTCGCGCTCCAGGTCACCTGAGTCCATCACGCGCTCGTCGACGTCCTGGTTCTCGCGGAACGCGCCGGACTGCCAGAGCATGGCGTCGACGAGGGTGGTCTTGCCGTGGTCGACGTGGGCGACGATGGCGACGTTACGGAGATCGTCCCGGGTGGCGATGGGCATGCGTGCGGGTCTCGCTTCGTGTGTGGGAGTCGCCGCGGCATCCGCGCGACCATGCCATTCTACTTGGCCCGCCGGGCGGCCCGACCGGTTCGCGGCTCGCCTTCCGGCCACCCGCCGGGCCGCCGGTACGGCGTTCCGGCGCGGGGGCCGGAGCCGAGCGGCGCGGAACCGTCTGCTCCGATTTTCACCGGAGAAGTCGGCGTCGCATGGCAACCGGATGGTGGCTTCCCGCGTCGAACGTTGGGCGGGACGCCTCCATCCTGGCCGGAGCATTCACTGAGGCGTCCCGCCTCACGCGTCCCGCACGGTTCCATCCGCCGGCCTGGCGCCGGCGCCGGTCTCCGCCGGCTCAGCGCCGACCGGCGCACCTGCCGGCGTACCGCTCCTCGCGCCGCGCCGGTCAGGGCCCGGACGCGAGGTGCCGCTCGACCGTCTCGACCTTCGTCTCCAGGCCGTTCGTGACGCCCTCCCGGACGTCCGCCTTGAGCACGAGGCTGACCCGCGGCGCCCGCGCGGCCACCGCCTCGACCGCACGCCGGACAACGTCCATGACCTCGTCCCACTCGCCCTCGACGCTGGTGAACATCGCATCGGTGCGGTTCGGCAACCCGCTCTCCCGCACGACGCGGACCGCCTCGGCGACGTGCTCGCCGACCGACTCGCCGACGCCGAGCGGAGTGACGGAGAAAGCGACGATCACAGGGACTCCTTCAGATGCGCGCCCACGGCCTCCACCGCGGGCAGATCGGCCGGCACCCACCGTACGTCGAACAGCTCTTCCGCGGTGAGCCAGCGCAGCGCGCCGTGCTCGCGCGCCTCCGGCACACCGCGCACGAGGGTCGCGGCCCACACGTGCATGACCAGGCCGCCGCCGAGCGGGCACGCCCCGCCGACCCGGTGGCCGACTCGGATCTCGACGCCCAGCTCCTCGCGGCACTCGCGAACCAGGGCCTGCCGCTCGGTCTCGCCCGGCTCCACCTTGCCGCCCGGGAACTCCCACGCTCCCGCGAGCTCCGGCGGCCGGGTCCGCCGGGCCGCCAGCAGCCGGCCCCGGTCGATGATCGCCGCGCCGACCACGAGCCGGCCCTGCGCGCCGGCCGCCCCGTCCGGCACCTAGAGCCTCTTCTTCGGGCCGTTGTGCCCGTTATGCGCGGTCGGGCGGGTGAAGCCGACCGGGCCGCCGGGATAGGTCTTGTAGTTCTGCAGCTTGACGTGGTCGCCGGTGTGCGGGGCCACGATCATCAGGCCCTTCGCCGGGTTGTAGACGATGCCGACGTGGCCGGGCCCGCTGTGCCCCGGCAGGTAGTCGAAGAAGACCAGGTCGCCGGGCTGTTCCTGGCCCTTCGGGACCGCGGCGCCCCACCAATACTGCGCATCGGACAGCCGCGGGATGGTCACGCCGGCCGCCTTGTAGGCCGACATGGTCAGCCCGGAGCAGTCATAGCTGTTCGGGCCGGTGGCGCCGTAGACATAGGGCTTGCCGAGCTGCGCCTTGGCGAACTCGAGCACCTTGGCGACGATGGCGTTCGGCGCGGCCGGCGCCCCGTTGAGGTCGGTGCACGAGGGCGTGTCGGCCTGCACGACGTTGAAGCTGCCGTCGGCGTACCGCCGCGCCCACGACAGCACGTTGTTCACGTACTGCACCGAGTGGTTGTAGGCGAAGATCGCGCTCCGCATGCGGTCCGGGGCGCCGCTGTGCTTGAGGTAGTTGGCCGCGCCGGCGATCGCGTCGGCCGGGTCGTAGCGGTCCTTCTTGCCGTCGCCGTCGCCGTCGACGCCGTAGACGGCCCAGGTGGCCGCCTCGAACTGCATCGGGCCGCCGGCACCGGCGAAGTTCTCGCCGCTGTGCACGCCCGGCGCGTTCGACTGCCCATGGTCGGTCTCGACCTTCCCGATACCGGCGAGCAGGTTCCACGGCAGGCCGTACTGCTGGCCGGCCTTCTTGTACAGCGCCAGGTAGTTCGACGGGATGCTGTTCGCGTCGCTGGACTGCCGTGGCTGCGATGAGGCGCCCGAGGTGTCGGTGCAGCCGGATCCGCCGGTGGCCTGGAAGAGCTGGTTCGCGCCGAAGAACAGCGGGATCGACGCCAGGCTCACGAGGAACAGCGCCGCGGCCCCCGCGGCCACGACGATCGGCAGCCGGACCGCGCCGCGGTCCGTGCGTGCGAAACGATGCAAGGAGATCATCCGGCGGTGCGATGCCCGCCTCCCGGAGCCGACGCCGATCCGGGGATACCGGCGAAGCCTCATCTCGTGCCTCTCACTTGTCGCCCACGTCTGCCGGCTGGAAGGCGTAGACCACCCAGCCACCGCCGGACCTGATCACCGTCACGGCGTACTGCTCGGTCGTGTCGCTTCTGCTCCCTCCTTTGCTGATGTGCTGGGTGCCGGTCACCAGAAAGATGATCTGGTCCTTCTCGAAGTCGCGGATCGCATCGAGCCGGGCGTCCGACGTCGAGACCTCCTTGTCCTGCTGCCGCTGCTGCAGCAGACCCGGCGCGGACGAGTCGCGCTGCAGCTGCGCCGCCAGGTCGGCGGTGACGAGCGGCTGCAGCCGCGCGATGTAGGCCTTGGGATCCTCGTCGTAGCGGTAGGTCCCGTACGCAACGGTGAAGCGCCGCGCGACGTCCGCGGCGAAGTTGAAGTCCTGCCGGGTGAACGGAAGCATCGAGAAGATGTCGTAGGAGCCCGGCGACGGCGGCGGTCCGCTCACCGGCGGCGGCGTGCCGGCCGGCGACGCGGCCGCCGGCGATGGCGACGGCGTGCCGCGCGCGGCGCCCGCGTGCCGCCGCCCACTGCCGCCGACGGTCAGGAAAAGCCCGACGGCGACCAGCAGCACGACCAGCGCCGCGAACAGGAGCTTGCGCTGGCGGTCCGTCAGGTCCATCGGCTCCTCACCGGTCGTCGTCCTCCTCGCGCTTGACCGGACGCAACCAGAACGGCAGTGAAGGGCCGTCGTCGTGGGACCGTCCCGACCACAGCGGCGGTGCCGTCCTGCCACCGGAGCGCTCCGTCTCCGGTCGCCGGGCCGCCGCGGCGCCGGCCCCGGAACCGCGTGCCGCCGAGTCCGCGGGACGCGGCGCGCGCCCGCCGCCGTCGCGGCGCGGCAGCGCGCGGCCGCCCAATCCGCCGCGCCCGCTCCGGCCGCCGGACCCGCCGGTCGACGCGCCGCCCTTGTCGCCGCCTCCGCCGAACCAGCCGCGGCCGCCTCCATCACCGCCGCCGCTCGGCCGGCGCGGCGGCGTGCGGGTGCCCGAGCCCTGACCGGCGCCGTCGCCCGCGGACTTCCAGCTCGGGGGGGTGGGCGCCGACGGCGGGCGCGAGCCGCCGCCCGTCGCGGCGGGGCGATGCTCGTCCCGGCTCGTGGCTCCGCTCGGCGGGCGTGGCGCCGGCGAGCGCGGTGCGCCGCCCGAACCGGACGACCGCGGCCCCCACAGGCCGCCCGTGCCCTGACGCCCGCCGGACGAGGACGCCGGTGCCTGCCCGCGCGGTGACAGGTTCAGCGGCGGTGCGCTGCCGCGCGGCGTGCCGGCGGTGTTGCCCGCGAGCTGCGAGGCGCGTCCCCGCCGGTCCGCCGCGCCGACCACATCGCGGCCGGCCGTGTCGAGGTCGCGGGTGTCGTCGCCGAGGAGGCTCGGCGCGACGGCCGCCGCCTTCGCCGGATCCCGCCGGCCCCACCGGCCGAGCCGGTAACCGGCGACGCCCGGCACGGCCGCGGTCGCGACCGCGGTGGTGCGCTTGCGGGTCTCGCGGACGGCCTCCTCCAGATGCTCTTCGCTCTTTCGGGAACCCACGGCGGAGTAGCCGACCGCAGCGAACAGATGCTGGAACGGCTTGCGGTAGATGAACGCCGCCAGCGTGACCAGCGAGATGAGCAGAATCTGCAGGCCCCACGGCAGGCTCTCGGCCATGACCAGGCCGTAGCACCACAGCAACAGCGCCAGGACGCCGATCAGTGCCGCCTGTTTCAGCAGGGTGGACAGCAGCAGCTCGAACCAGCGCACCGCGATCACGCGCCCGATGCCGGGATGGATGCCGATGCCGAGGAAGATCGGCCCCGCGACCAGCAGGAGCAGGAAGGAGATCTTCAAGACGATCAGCATCACCGCGATGACGAGGACGAGCAGCCCCGCGACGAGCGCGGCGAGCAGAGCACCGAAGGCGACCGCCAGGCGCGACTGCCAGTTCTTGCCCTGGAACAGCGAGTAGACGCCCGGATAGTTGTTCTTGACATCGTTGGCGACGGCCTTGTAGTCGTCGGCCTTCTTGTCGAGGTCGGGCTTCTGGCCGGAGTAGGTCTCGGTGAGGTCGACCGCCTGGGAGGACAGCAGCTTGGCGCCGTCCTGCTTCACGATCTTGCTGTTGGGGTCGTCGGTGCCGAACTCGCCCATCAGCCAGGGCTTGCACACGAGCGTGACCCACAGCCCGTTGGCGTTGCGGGTGACCGCGTCGTTCTGCACGGTCTGATCGGGCTTGGGGCCACCCGGAAGGCATCCCGAACCGTCCACGTTGCTCTGCGGCAGCGCCGCGTTGAACGCCGCGGTAGCGCCGTTCGACACCTTCGTGCCGAGCGTGGTGAAGTCGCCGGGCCTGGCGATCAGCCAGATGAGGCCGACCATCGCGAGCACCATCCAGATCGTGCCCTCGGCGACCCTGCTCGCCCGCCGCCGGATCAGCCCCCACCAGGCCAGCCACAGCGCACCAAGGATCACCACCCACGACCAGTACTTCGCCCCGAAGGTGTTGCCCATGTTGTGGATGACGCCGTCGACGGTCTTCTTCAGCCAGCCGATCAGCGACTCCGACGCGGCCGCCTGGTAGATCGTGATCGTCGTGCGGTCGAACGCCTTGGCGACCGTGAAGACGACGTTCGAGATGGAGTTGCCGACCATCGACATGGCGTCGGAGCACCCCATGTCGACGGCGTACCACGTCTGCCCCGCCGTACCGTACTGGTCGTAGTAGCTGATCCTGTCCGGCGGCGCCTTCTTGAGCTGGTCGCTCGGATAATCCGGAGGTTTGATCATCCCGTCGATGCCGGAACCGTACTGCTCCGGCGAGGGATGGTCGGCCGGGGAACAGGCGTCGTTCGGATTCGGCAGCGGCGGTGCCGCACTCGCTACACCGGCGGGGCTGATGACGAAAAGCGCCATCAACATAAGAATGAGAAGCGACCTGCGCTTCCCCCGGGGTCTTCCCTTCGCCACGGCTCGTCGGCGGCGGACGCCTGACACCCTCATCGGGGGACCTCCTGGGTGACCTCGGTCGCGGGGCCGTAGGAAGCGTTGGAGGGACGCGGTGGTCGCTCGTCCCCACTATGCGCCTCGGCGGGGGCGTCCGCAGCCCCTTCGCCGGGTTTGGAACGCGTGGGGTTGGTGTCGAGCCAGCGCAGCAGTTCCTCCGAGACCAGGTCGACGCCGATGCGCCCGGCCCGGCCGTCGAGATCGCGGAAGATGCACTCCCCGTTGCCGAGGTTGCGCAGGACGGCCCGGTGCTCGTCGGAATCCTCGACGCCGAGCAACGCCATGACGTTGCCGACCTCGTTGCGCTCGGACGAGCGGAACGAGAAGACCGACGAGAGGCAGTTCGTCACCTGCTCGTTCAGCAGGTCGCCGGCGTTCTGCGAGACGAGGATCAAGGCGGTGTTCCGTGACCGGCCCATACGGGACACCTCGGGCACCAGCTTGGCGCCCTCCGGCGTCTGGGTGATCGCCCAGGCCTCGTCGAGGAAGATGGCCTTCGGCAGGTGCCGGTCCAGGCCGTGCATGAGCCGCCGGGCGAACTGCGATACGAGGTACATCAGCGCGACGGACAGCCGCTGCTCGTAGGAGTAGTCGTCGCGGCCCACGGCCACGTCGGGCAGGGTGAGCCCGCCCAGGGTGAACACGGTGGTCCAGCCGGCCGTGTCGATGCGCTCGCCGCCGGACGGGTCGAAGCACAGCCGGGCAAGGCGCATCTCCGACATCGAGCGCAGCACCGCGCCGAGGTTCTTCGACGCCGGGTCGTCGGACGCGTCGAGGAAGTCGACGACCTTGCCCAGCGACGGGGACGGCTGGTTCGCGACCGCGCCGACCGCCTGGATCATCGCGGACTCGCGCTCCTCCGACATGCGCGGCAGCAGCAGGCGGAGCGTCTCGGTCGCCATCGTCTTCTTGGCGGCCAGGTCGTCGCCGAAGCTGAACGGGTCGAGCAGGCCGGGGGCGGCCGAGCCGAGCGGCAGCACCCGGGCGCGGCGGCCGCGCCGCCGCAGCAGCTCGACGAGCGACTCGGCGTCGCCCTTCGGGTCGATGGCGGCCACCGTGACGCCGCGCAGCGCCATCTGGTAGATGAGCAGCAGCGCGAGCGTGGTCTTGCCGCCACCCGGCTCGCCGGTGATGGCGACCGCGGTGGGCCGGTTGCGGGCGGCGGCGACCAACGGGTCGAAGTGGACGATGGAGCGGGCCCGGCCGAGCGTCTCGCCGATGTAGGGCCCGACCCAGCCCGCGGAGTTCTCGTCCAGCCTGTCGCCGAGGTCGACGGTCGCGGTGGGCATGCCGCCGGCGATGGTGCGCAGCGGCTGCCGCTGGGCGTAGGCGTTGACGCGGATCCGGTCGCCGGGCAGCGACTCGCAGAAGAGGGAGAACTGGTCGCCGGTCGAGCAGACGATGTCGATGCCGAGGTCGCGGTAGTGCTCGACCACGGCGTCGACGCGCTGCTGCAGCAGTTCCTCGGTCGGCGCCGACACGATCAGCCGGTGCCAGCCGTACACGAACGGCAGGCGCTCCTTGGTGATGCCATGCTCGAGCATGCGGGCGGCGTCGATCTGCTCGGCGAGGGCGATCGGGGCTTCGGCGCCCGCCTCGCGGATGTGCTGGTCCATGTCGCGGGCGTGCGCGAGCTTGCGCGAGACGTCCTTGGACGCCTTGGCCGGCGGGACGAGCTTCATGCGCGCCGACAGCTCGACCGGGAACGGCAGCGCGTCGGCGAAGTGCATCCACGGCTCGCCGTCGGGAAACGGCATGAGGTCGGGGAATCGGGCGAACGACAGGTAGGCCACGTACGAGGAGCCGTCGGGCTGCTCCATGCGCAGGCTGGATCGCCCGTTGACGATCGTGCCCTCGACCAGGGCCTCGATCTCGCCCGAGCCCCACGTGCGGCGCGGGGTGGCGGACGGCGGCGGGTCGGTGAGCGCGCCGCTGGCCGCGTGCCGGAACAGCCAGGCGATCTCGGTGGACGAGGCGTGCCGGGCGTACAGGGCGCTGCCGCCGAGCGCGCGGCCGAGGCGTTCGGCCTGCTCGGTCCAGCGCACGATCTCCTTGTCGCTGATCGCGTCGTCGCGCAGGCCGAGCGCCTCCTCGCTGCGCTTGTAGAGCCCGAAGAGCTGCTTGAACGCCCCGCCGGACAGCTGCGCGCCGACGCCGCGCGGGCCGAGCCGCACGCCGAGGTAGACCTCCTTGGTCCAAAAGTCCTTCGCCCAGACGTGCGCGTACATCTCCTCGAGGTACTCGCGCCAGCCGGGGCCGCCGTCGGAGGTCTCGTCCAGGGTCAGCGCCCACTCCGCGGCCGGATAGGTGCGGTGCGCGACGCGCAGGTGGATCTCGGCGTCCTGCATGCGGATGCCGGCGAGGGCGATGGTGATGTTGGTGGCCAGCGCCTCGCGCTCTTCGTTCGTGGTGAACTCGTACGAGACGGTCGGCAGCCGGAAGTAGGCCCAGGCGGCGTTGTCGGTGAGGAGGATCCGGTCGTCGAAGTACCGCACGGCCAGCCTGCTGCGGGCCTTGGACGCCCTGCTCATCGGTCGATCCCCGTCCCTCGCTCGTCGTGTCGTGCGCCCGCCGTCGCGCCGCCGCGCCCTGTCGCCGTACGGAGGGTCCGTCCGCGCGGAAGGGCCCGCGGCGTGCGGCGTGCGCCGTGGCGCGTGCGCCCACCGCGGGCGGATGGCTCGCCGCTCATCGGGTGACCTCCTGCTGGGGGTAGCGGTCGGGTACCTGGACGAAGCCGCCGGCGACGACGCCGCCGAGCGCAATGTAAGCCTTCCGGGTGGGCGCGCGCAGCGAGCGCAGCTCATTGCGGGGGGCGCGGTCGAGGCTGAGGTGGTCGTCCCACGGGATGCGCACCAGCGCCCGGCACCGGCCCCGTGCCACCGACTCGGCCTGCTCGACGTCGTCCATGCTGCGGCGGCTCACCCCGTTGATGACCGTGACCGCGCGGGCCCGCAGGTCTTCGTAACCGTGCCCATCGAGCCATTCGAACGTCATCGCGACCGCGCGCGGCGCGTCGGAACTGGCCGGCGCGACCAGCACGATCTGGTCGGCGTACGGCAGGACGCGGGCGACGACGGCGGCCGCGGCATCGAGCAGGGTGATCGAGTAGAACCGGTCGAGGGTGCGCATCGCGAGGGCGTAGTCGCGGTCGTCCAGCGCCTGCACCGGGTTCTTGCCGGCCGCGATGACCTCCAAGCCCGACTTGGAGATGGAGGTGTAGCGGCGCATCATCTGGTACCCGGTCACCTGCTCGGCGTGGGTGATCAACGAGGTCAGCGTCTCGCGGGTCTCGGTACGGGTGCGCCGCGCCATCGCGCCGGGGCCGGGGTTCACGTCGACGGCGACGATGCGGTCGCCGCGCTGCTGGGCGAACGTGTGGCCGAGCATCAGGGCGGTGACGGTCTGCCCGGCACCGCCGGTGCAGCCCAGGACGACGACGCGGCGTGCGCCGGCGAACGCCGTGCGGACGCGCTCTTCGTAGTCGCCGTCTCCGTGGCCGCCGCCGGAGAAGATGCGGCGCAGCCCGCGAACGTCTCTGCCGTCGTCGTCATGGGCGAGTTGCGGCATCGGCCCGGGACGCACCGGCGAGGCGGGGCCGGAGCGGACCGCGCGGGCCGGCGAAGGCTCGGCCGTCTCGGTGTCGGCCGGGCCGCGTACCGGCGATGGGGCACCGGTACGGGACGGCGTGGCGGGCCGGGCGGGCGCCGTGGGACGTGCCTGCGGCGGCGCGGCCGGCTGCTGGGTGTCCCCCCGTACGGGGGCGGCGCGCCCCGGCGACGGCGTCTGCGATCCGGGCGCGCCGGGCGCTCGCGATGGGACGGCCGGTGCTGCGGGTGCGGCGGGGCGCCGCGGGGGAGCCGGAGGCGTCCAGGCGGCGGCCGGGGCGTCGATGTCGCGGGCCGGAGCGGCCGGCGGCCGTTGCGCGGGCGTCTCGTCGCCGTGCGCACGAC
>JBEHYF010000130.1:0-16175 GCA_048498315.1 Actinomycetota bacterium | reverse complement strand
TGCGAAGATCGGTGCCGGCGACATCATGCAGGTCGCTCCGGAGATTATCGAAAAAACGAAGGCCACGCTGAAACTGCTTGAAATCCGTGCCCTCGTCATCGTGGGGGGCGACGGATCACTTACCACGGGGATGCAGTTGATGGACGCAGGAATTCCCGTCGTGGGAGTGCCTAAAACCATCGACAACGACCTCGCCGCCACGGCCATGACTTTCGGATTCGATTCCGCCGTCAGCACCGTCGTCGATGCGCTCGACCGCCTTCACACCACCGCTGACAGCCACAAGCGGGTCATGGTGGTCGAAGTCATGGGACGTCATGCCGGCTGGATCGCGCTTTGGGGCGGTATGGCCGGGGGTGCCCATGTGATCCTGATTCCGGAGATTCCGTTTTCCTTCGAGCCTATCCGCCGTGCCATCGAGATCCGGGAGGCAAAAGGTCTCCACAGCACCATGGTTGTCGTCGCCGAGGGAGCGAAACTGCCCAGCGGTGTCCTCATGACAAAGGAGAACCGGAGCGAAGGGGAACACCGCCTCGGCGGGATCGGTGAAGCCGTGGCCGCCAAAATCTCAGAACTCACGGGCAAAGAAACCCGTTCCTGCACGCTGGGTCACCTCCAGCGCGGAGGAAGTCCCACCAGTCTCGACCGCATGCTTGGCACGCGTTTTGGGGTCAAAGCAGTGAAGCTCATCGAGGAGGGCAAGTTTGGCCACATGGTCAGCTACCAGTCCTATCATGTTGACAGTGTGCCCATCTGCGATGCCGTGGAAAAGCCCCGCCTCGTGGAGCCTGACAGTGAAGTCGTCCAGACAGCCCGCGCCGTGGGGATCTGTTTTGGTGACGCCTGAACTGCGGGCGGCCTCCGCCTACCGCCCCCGGCGCCACGTCCGGGGCGGGGCGCGACGTCACTTCGCCCGGTAGGCCTGGTCCATCTTGCGCAGCACGGCCGCCGGGTCGGCCTTGCCGGAGAACATGTCCTGCACGCCGGTGAAGTGCACCTGCTGCACCTTCGGGTTCGGCCAGAGCTGGTCCATGAAGGGCACGGTCTTGCCGGCCTTCTGGTATTCGATCAGCGGTTGCAGCGCCGGGTCCGCTTTGAAACCGGGGTTCGGCACGGCCGGCAGGTTCCCGGTCGCCGACGCGTACAGGTTCATCGCCTCCGGCGTCGCCATGAAGTCGATGAAGCGGGTGGCCAGGGCGGTCTTCTTCGACCTGGCGTTGAGCGCGTACGCGCCGCCGGCCGCGCCGGGCATCCGCGTCTGCGCCGGGTCGTCGGTGGCGGGCACCGGGAACATGCCGAACGTCGTGCCCTTGGGTGCCTCCGACTTGAGCTGGTTCAGGACGGAGGTGACCTGGATCACCGCGACCGCCTGGCCCTTGGCGACCTGGGCGACCGAGGTTTCGAACGAGGTGCCGAGCGGGTCCTTGGAGAAGCAGCCGCGGTGCTCCATCTGCAGGTACTTCGTCATCGCGGTGAGCCATCCGGACCCGGCGAAGGTCGCGGTGCCCGCCTTCATCCGCTGGTCGAAGTCGGGCGTCGTCGCGTAGACCGTCGTGGGAACGAGGGCGTAGTCGACGAGCTGGGTCACCCAGTCGGTCTGGTCGCCGAGCGCGAACGCGACCTTGCCGTGCGCCTTGGCGATGTCGCACAGGGCCAGCAGCGCGCTCCACGTCGTGGGCGGCCGGGCGCCGATCCGCGCCATCGCCTGGGTGTTGTAGAGTGCTCCGATGCCGGTGAAGGTCATGGGCACGATGTACGTGCGGCCGCCGACCTGCGTGACCGGTTTGATGCCGGCCGGGATCCGCGACGTCCACGGGCGCGCGGACAGGTCGGCGATGTAGCCGGTCGGCGCCAGCACCTCGATCGCGCCGGGGTTGCCGTTGCCGGGCCAGGCGAAGAAAACGTCGGGGGCGGTGCCGGACGACAGCTGGGTGCGCAGCGTGCCCTGGTACTGGTCGGTGTCGGCGTAGGAGGTGGCGAACCTCACGCCCGGATTCTTCTCCTCGAACGCCTTGATGACGGCCTCGATGCCGGCGCGGTCGGTGGCCACGGACGACAGCCGCAGGGTCTTGGCGCCGCCTCCGCCGGAGGAGGCGGCGGTGCCGCTGCTGCAGGCGGCGGTGACGGCGGCCACGGCGGCGAGGGCGGTGACGAGTCGGACGGTGGTGCGCATGGCTCCTCCTCGGGAATCGGCGGGTTCAGGGACGGGAACCGGCGGGCCGGGCGGCGGTGAAGCCGAACCGCCCGGAGGTCAGCGCGAGGACGAGGGTTCCGGCGGAGGCGTCGACGACCTCGACGCCGGGGGCGGCGGCCAGGTCGCGCCCGCCCTCGCGGACGTTGTCCGGCCCGGCCGCCGGAAGGTGCAGGAGGGCGGTGGCACCGGGCGGCACGGCGACGTCGACCCGCAGGTGTTCGCCGTCCAGCGTCCAGCCGCAGCAGATCTCCCCGCGCGGCGACTCCTGCCGGGCGGTGGCCCAGGTGAGCCGGCCGCCGACGGTCGGGCGCAGCAGCAGCCGCCGGTAGGCGACCGAGCCGGCCTCCTGGTCGATGCCGGCGACGCGGCCGTACAGCCAGTCGCCGACCGAGCCGAGGCTGTAGTGGTTGAAGGAGTTCATGACCGGGGACTGGAAGCCGCGCTCCTCGGTCCAGCCGTCCCAGCGCTCCCAGATCGTGGTGGCGCCGTGGCGGATCGCGTAGCCCCACGACGGGAAGGTGTCCTGGTGCAGCAGGGCGTAGGCGAGGTCGGCGCGGCCGTGGTCGGTGAGGACCGGGCACAGCAGCCCGACGCCTGCGAAGCCGGTCGTCAGGTGCCGGCCGCGCGCCTCGATGTCGGCGGCGAGGTGGCCGACAGCGGCCGGGACGAGGTGCCGGGGGATCAGCTCGAAGGCGAGGGCGAGCAGGTAGCCGGTCTGCGTGCCGCCGGCCACCCGGCCGTCCGCGCCGACGAAGGCGTCGGCGAACGCGTCGCGGATCGAGGCGTGCAGCGCGGCGTACCGTTTGGCGTCGTCGTGGCGGCCCAGCACCTCGGCGGCGGCGGCGACCAGCTCGGTGCTGCGCGCGAAGAAGGCGGTGGCCAGCAGCTCGCGTGGGGTCTCCACGCCCACCTGCAGCCAGTCGCCGTAGTGGTTGCCGACGCGGTTGCGCCAGATCAGATCGGGGTTGTGCCGGTGGACGTGGCCGACCCACGCGGCCATCGCGTCGTAGCAGCGCTCCAGCACCCGCACGTCGCCGTACGTGCGGTACAGGTGCCACGGGATGATCACGCCGGCGTCGCCCCAGGCCGGCGCGCCCTCCCGGGTCACGCACAGCAGCGGCGCGACGTCCGGGAAGGCGCCGTCGGCGTCCTGGGCGTCGACGACGTCGCGCATCCAGCGGGCGAAGAACGCCGCCACGTCGGCGTTGCGGCATGCGGTCGGCAGGAACACCTGTGCGTCGGCGAGCCAGCCGAGCCGCTCGTCCCGCTGCGGGCAGTCGGTCGGCACGGACACGAAGTTGCCGCGCTGGCCCCACCGGATGTTGGACTGCAGCCGGTTCACGGTCTCGTCGGAGCAGCGGAACTCCCCGGTCCAGGGGGTGTCGCTGTGCAGCACCCGGCCGGTGACGTCCTCGGCGCGCAGCCCGCCCGGATGCCCGCTGATCTCCACGTACCGGAACCCGTGGTAGGTGAACCGCGGCTCGAACACCTCCACCGGCTCGCCGCGGGCGACGTAGACGTCGGTGGCCTCGGCGGTCCGCAGGTTCGCCACGTAGAGCTCGCCGCCGGAGAGCACCTCGGCGTGCCGCAGCCGGATCCGCTGCCCGCGCCGCGCGCCGCGCAGCGTGATCCGCACCCGGCCGGCCATGTTCTGGCCGAGGTCGGCGATGTAGCGGCCCGGCTCGCGCTCCTCGACGGCGCGGGCGGGCAGGTCCTCGACGACCCGCACCGGCGGGTCGGGCGCGGCCCGCAGCGGGCCGGTGTCCCGGTCGAGAACGAGCGCCGGCGCCCAGCCGGCGTCGTCGTAGCCGGGGCGGTCCCAGCCGGGCAGGTCGCGGCGGGCGTCGACGTACTCGCCCATCAGCAGGTCGGCGTACTGGATCGGGCCGGGCCGCTCCCGCCACGACTCGTCGGTGACGACCGTGCGGCGCGACCCGTCGGCGAAGTCCAGCACGAGCTGGACGATCAGTTGCGGCGCGTCGCCGTAGTGGCGGGCCTGCCGGCGCGGGTCGAAGCCGACGTAGCCGCTCCACCACCCGTCCGCGAGCACGGCGGCGACCACGTTCTCGCCCGGGGCCAGCAGGTCGCCGATGTCGTAGGTCTGGTACAGCACGCGGTACCGGTAGTCGGTCCAGCCGGGGGCCAGCTCGGCGTCGCCGACCCGCCGCCCGTTGATCCGCAGCTCGTACAGGCCACGCGCGCTGGCGTACGCGCGGGCCCGCACGGGACGTTCGGGCAGCGTGAAGGCGCGGCGCAGGTGCGGGCAGGGCGGCAGGCGCCGGGTGCGGTCGGTGCGGTCGTCGTCGCGCGGCGGGTCGGTCACCGGCTCGGTCCGCGGGTCGCGGCCGATCCAGGCGGCGCGCCACTCGTCGGGGTGCAGCAGTCCGGTCTCGAACCACGATTCAGCGCGACCCGTCTCCTCGCCCTCGGCATCCCAGACGGCGACCCGCCAGTGGTACCGCGTGGACGACCGCAGCGGCGCGCCGTCATAGGGGATGAGCATGCTGTCGGCGGACGCGCGCCGGCCGGTGTCCCACAGCAGCCGGTCGGGGTGGTCCAGGTCGTCGGGGCGCAGCGCGACGGTGAGCCGGTAGGCGGTCTGCGCGTCGCCGCGCCGCGCGGACGACAGCTTCCACGACAGGCGGGGCGACGGCTCGTCCAGGCCCAGCGGCCGGTCGAGCATCTCGCAGGTCAGGCCGTACGGCGTGAGCCGCGCGGGGGCGTGGTGGGGCACGGTCACCCTTTCAGTCCTCCGGAGAAGCCCTTGATGATGTGGCGTTGCATGAGGAAGTAGACGGTCAGGATCGGGATCATCGCGATGACCAGGCCGGCGAAGACCAGGTTCCACTGCGCGACGTACTGGCCGATGAAGCCGAAGACGGCGACCGGGATGGTCTGCCGGTCGCTGCCGCTCAGGTACAGGAACGGCGTGAAGAAGTCGTTCCAGATGAAGATCGCGTTCAGGATCGCGACGGTGCCGGTGATCGGCCGCAGCAGCGGGAACACCACGTGCCGGAAGGCCCGCACCGGGCTCGCCCCGTCGATCAGCGCCGCCTCCTCGTAGTCGCGCGGCAGCGCGCGCAGGAAGCCGACGTACAGGAACGTCGCGAACGGCACCTGCAGGCCGCTGTAGAACAGCACCAGCGACCAGAGCGTGCCGAGCAGGTGCAGGTCGCGGATCGTGTGGTAGAGCGGCAGCAGCGCGAGCTGGAACGGCAGCAGCAGCCCCGCCATGACCAGCGCGAACGCCCAGCGCGACCAGCGGGCGGTCACCCGCGCCAGCGGATAGGCGGCCATCGCCGAGATCACCACGATGATGGCGACGCTCAGCGCCGTGACGACGACGCTGTTGACGATGGCGCCGGCCAGCCCCGCGTCCTTCCAGGCGGCCGCATAGTTGCGCAGGGTGGGGGAGGTGGTCGGCGCGATCACCGACGAGGCGTCGTGGGAGTCCCGCAGCGACAGGTTGACCAGCACGTACAGCGGGAACGCGACGGCGGCGGTCACCGCGATCATGACGATCTCGCGGGCGAGGGTGCGGAGCGTGTAGGGGTTCACCGGGCCGCTCCCGCCTGCCGGCGCAGCAGCCGGTACTGCCCGCCGGAGACGACCGCCACGAAGACGGTGAGCACGATCGCCAGCGCGACGCTGTAGGCCATCTCGTTGAACTGGAAGGCGTTCTTGTAGATCAGCGTCGACAGGGTGTCGGTGGAGTCGCCGGGACCGCCGCCGGTCATCACCCAGACCTGGTCGAACAGCTTCAGCCCGCCGATGATCGACAGCATCAGGTTGATCGTCATGGCGGGCGCCAGCAGCGGCAGCACGACGTGCCGGAACCGCCGTACCGGCCCCGCCCCGTCGACCGCCGCGGCCTCCAGCACATCGCCGGGGATGCTCTGCAACCCGGCCAGGAAGATGACCATCGAGTAGCCGGCGAACTGCCAGACGATCACACCGACCACGCTCCACAGCGCGATGCCGGGGTCGCCCAGCCAGTTCTGCCGCAGCGCGCCCAGCCCCAGCGCGCCGAGCAGGTCGTTCAGCGCGCCCTCGGGCGCGAGCATGTACTTCCACAGCGCCGCGGTGACGACCGGGGTCATCACGGCGGGTGCGAACAGCAGCACCCGGAGCACGTTGCGGCTCTTGATCCGGCTGTGCACGCCGAGCGCGAGCAGCAGCCCGGCCGCGTTCTGCACCACCGTGATGGCGACCGCGATGGTGAGGGTCTGCCCGATCACGCCGCGCGCCGCGTCGTCGTGCAGCATCCGCCGGAAGTTGTCCAGGCCGACGAAATGCATCACCGGGCGCAGCCCGTCCCAGTCGGTGAACGCGTAGGCGGTGCCCTGGACGCTGGGCACCAGCACGACGAAGAGGTAGAACGCCAGTGCCGGCAGCAGGAACCACGCCGGCGCCTGGTGCCTGCGCCCGGCGGCGGACCGGCGGGCCCGGCCGGTGCGCCGCGGGGCGGGGGTGCGGGCCGCGGGCGCTGTCGGGTCTGGTCTCGTGGCCGCCGGGGGCGGGTCCTGGCCGGCCCGCGGTGCGGGATGCGCCGCGCGCCCGTCGGCCCGCTCCGTACGGGTTCGGGTCATGGGCACCTCCGGTCGACGGGCGCGGCCTCGTCTCCGGAGTTCGCACGGCCGCGCCGCCTGGGTATGGATCGTGCGCGCCGGCGTTCGGACGCGGATAGCCCGAAAAGCACCACCGTTAGCACGAAGTTCACCTGGCGGTCGCGTTAGGCTGCGGCCGCATGGAGGATTTCCCGGTCGGCGACGCCAAGGGCCTGCTGTACTTCACCGACGGCACGCTCGCCTACGCCGGTCACCACCTGCACGATCCGGCCCAGCCGGTGCACACCCACAGCTTCATCGAGGTCGCCGTCGTCACCGGTGGCCGTGGCGTCCACCGCGCGCTCAGCGGCCGCAGCGAGCTGTGCGCCGGAGACGTCATCCTGCTCCGCCCGGGCGTCTGGCACGGCTACGAAGACTGCCGGGCCCTGGACGTGTACAACTGCTGCTTCAGCAGCGACCTGCTGCACCGGGAGCTGACCTGGACCCGCGAGGACCCGCTGCTGGGCTACCTCCTGTGGACCGGCCCGCACTCGATGCAGCGCCGCGGCATGCTCACGACGCGGCTGCCCGCGCGGGCGCTGGAGGAGTGCGTCGCCCATCTGGACGCCCTCGAACGGCTCCGGCACGAGCCGGTCGCCCTGCACCGCGGCGACGTTATCGGACGCCTCACGCTGTTCCTCAGCACGGTCGCCCGTACGGTCGCCGCCGACCGGGCCGGGGATCGTACGGCTCCCGCGGGGCCGGCTCATCCGGCGGTCGTGCGCGCGATGCGCCTGCTGGAGGCACATCCCGATCATCGATGGACGCTCACCGAGCTGGCCGACCGCCTGCACCTCGCGCCCCGCTACCTGGTGCGGATCTTCAAGTCGGCGACGGGCCTGCCGCCCATGGCCTATCTCGCCCAGCATCGCGTCGAGACCGCGGCGGCCCTCCTGCTGCACACGGACCAGCCGATCACGCAGATCGCCCAGGCGGTCGGCTGGCCCGACCAGAACTACTTCGCCCGCCGGTTCCGCGCGCACTACGGCATGGCCGCGACTGCCTACCGGGCGCGGTTCAGCCGCGACTCCGTACGGCTCTGACCACCTGTTCTCGCGGCGGTACCGCCAGCGGCTTCAGCAAGTCGTCGAGGAAGAGCACCGCGGCGTCGCCGGCATGCACCTCCCGGTATCCCGGTGAACGGTGCGGCGCGCACGGAGGGGCGTGTTTCCCGGCTAACCGGCGCCACCCCGGGGTGCGGCCGCGTGGCGGCGTGCAGGCGCGGGCGCCGGCAGGGCGGCGCGGGCATGCTCGATCAGCGCCCGGGCCGCCGGGCCGGCCGGGCCCGCGGCCCGCCAGGCGAGGGCGAGCTGCCCGCGCAGCTCCGGCTCGGCGATCGGCGCCGCGTGCAGGTCGGCGGCGCGGGCGGCGCCGAGGGACTCGGGCAGCACGGCCAGGCCGAGGCCGCGGGCGGCGAGGTCGGCGAGGATGCCGGGGTCGCCGGCCTCGAACGCGACGTTCGGCCGGAAACCGGCGGCGGCGCAGGCGTCGTCGACGCAGGCCCGCAGGCCGGTGCCGCGGGGCATGGCGACCAGCGGCCGGCCCCGCAGCGCCGCCAGCGGGACGGCCGCGGCCCCGGCCAGCGGGTCGTCCCGGCTCACTGCCGCGACCAGGCGCTCGTCGACGACTACGTGCACGGCCAGATCGGGCGGCGGCGCGGCGGCGAGCGCGACCACGGCGGTGTCGAGCCGCCCCGCCCGTACGTCGTCGATCAGCCGTGCGGACACCGCCTCCTCCAGAGTGATCTCGACGGCCGGGTGGGCCTTGTGGAACTCGGCCAGGACGCCCGCCAGGCCGAGCGGCCCGCACGAGGACACCATCCCGACCGCGACCCGTCCGCGCAGCAGCCCGGTCAGCTCGTCAACGGCCAGCCGGGCGCCGGCGACGGCGGCGAGGGCCGCTCGCGCGTACGGCAGGACGGCGGCGCCCGCTTCGGTGAGCCGCACCGTGCGCCCGGTGCGATCGAACAGTTCCTCGCCCAGCTCGCGTTCGAGCCGGCGGACCTGCGCGCTGACGCCCGGCTGTGCGACGCGTACCCGCTCGGCGGCCCGGGTGAAGCTCGCCTCTTCGGCCACCGCCACGAAGTATTCGAGCTGCCGCAGCTCCATAACCGGCGATTATAGCCAGCAGAAATCGATTTTCTTGGACTTATGAGACGAGGTCGGCCAGGCTGGGACCGGGGCAACGATCAGAGGAGAACGGTATGAGGGATGCACGGCGGATCGCCGAGACCTACTTCGCCGCATGGCGGGACAAGGACTTCGACACGTACCAGTCGTTGCTGGCGGACGACGTGAGTTTCGCCGGTCCGCTCGGCACGGCCGACGGTTCGGGGGAGTGCCGCAAGGGCATTGAAGGAATGTCGCGGATCGTCACCGACATCGTGGTACGGAAGATGTGGGTCGACGGCCCCGATGTGCTGACCTGGTTCGACCTGTACACCTCGGTCGCGCCGCCGTGCCCGACGGTGAACTGGAGCCATGTGGAGAACGGCCGGATCACCCGCATCCGCGCCACCTTCGACCCGCGCCCGCTGCTGTCCCCGGTGGAGCGGCCGCGCTCCTGACCGGGGCACCTCAGTTGTTCTTCGACCAGTCGATGAACAGCGCACGGCAGGAACGTGGCCGGAAGACCTCGGGCAGGTTCTTCAGGATCGGCAGCACCGCGAGTAAGTCCGCGACGTCCGCCCGGCACGCGGGGCAGTCCTTCAGGTGGAGTCTCATCCGGCGATGTTCGCTCGCGGTGAGGACGCCGAGCACGTACACGCCGGTGTCCTCCTGGAAGGCGCACTTCATCGCCGGCCCCGCCTGCTCAGGCGGGCGGGGTGACCGCCGCGCGTCCGCTCGAGCCAGCCCGGCCAAAGGCGGTGCGCCACGCGGACGTCGAGGCGGCCGCCCGCGTGCATCGACCGCCACACGCCGCGATAGCCCGGGAGAACGCCGGCCGCGACGAACATGTGCGCCGCGATGAGAGGGGTGCACAGGTAGGTCGCCCACTTGTGCAGACGCGCCAGCACGGCGAAGGTGGGACCGCCGTGCAGGACGACGAGGCCGACACCGCTGCCGACGAGGGTGAGCATACCGGCCGCCATGAGGACGTTGATGACGCGCTGACCCGGATCGAAGTGGCCGTCATGCCGGGCGAACCGTCCCGTCAACGCGGCCGACGGCCAGGTCCGGAACCACCGGACGTCGCCGGTGCGGAAGTGCAGCGATTCGGCCACGAACGTCCGCACGGCCCGCATGCCCACGACGGATCCCACGACCGTCAGCGCGACCAGCGCCCAGCCGGCGTCTTTGTGCACCGTCGTGTCCGGCAGGTGGAGCAGGCGGGCCACCGGGCTCGGGTGGCCTTCCTGCCCGAGCAGCAGCCACCACCCGGTGGCCAGGAGGACCAGGGTCGTGAGGTACACACCGGCGTGGAACCAGCGTGTCGGGCGGCTGTACCGCTCGACGACCTCGCGGCGTACGGCGCCCTTCGCCACCTCGGTCTCAGTAGTCATAGGGCCCGCCCTTGCCGCCACCGTAGCCCCCGCTGTTGCCGCCGCCCGTGCTGGAGCCCCCGCCTGTACTGGAACCGCCGCCGGTGCTCGGGGCGCCGGTGACGGTGACACTGACCTGGGCGCTTGCGCCGGCCGGCGAGTGATCGGCGTGCTGCAGGGTCACGCCGATGACGTGCCGCCCCATGGGCAGGTTCTTGATCTGGTAGGTCGTCGAGGTCACGACCGTGTACTGGTCGGTCTTTCCGTCGATGACGACGTGGACGTGGTCCTTGCCGGACTCCTCTGGACCGATCGGCTCGTTGGTGGTGAACCTCAGGGTGACGGGCAGCCGTACGGTCGCCCCATCGCTCGGTGCAGTGATCTTCAACGTGGGCTTGCCCGCGCCCGTGGCGGCGGCGTGGGAGTTCGAACCGCAACCGCTCAGCCCGATGGCCGCGCCGAGCAGGCCGATCGCGCTCACGGTCTTGATGTACATCGCCATTGATCCGTCCCTCGCTGTGTGCTCGTGTCACCGGTAATACGGAGAAACGGCGCGAAAAGCTTCGTTCCTTCGTGAACCCTTTTGGGTGTCACGCCCGTATCCGATGTGTGGGAACTTTCGGATGAGTCGCTGCTCATCGGTATGGCCGCGGGCGACGCCGAGACGGCGGCGGTCTTCGTGCGGCGATATCAGGCGCGGGTCTTCGGCCTGGCGTTCGCGCTGGTCGGTTCGTCGGCGATAGCCGAGGAGGTCGCACAGGAGGCGTTCCTGCGCGCGTGGCGGCATGCGGACGCCTACGACCCCCGGAAGGGCCGGGCGGTCACCTGGCTGCTGACGATCACGAGGAACCTCGCGATCGACGCCATGCGGCTGCGCGGCGAACGGCCGGTCGATCCGCATCTGCTGCTGGGCATGCTCACGGCCGGCGAAAGGGCCGACCAGACGGCGGTCACATTCGAGGACGGCGAGGAACTCCGCGAGGCGCTGCGCGCACTCCCGCCCGAACAGAGCACCCCGATCGTGCTCTCGGTGTTCTACGGGCTCACCGCCGGCGAGATCGCCGACCGCGAGCGGATACCCTTGGCGACCGTCAAGACCCGGCTGCGGCGAGGGCTCGCCAAGCTCCGCGAGGCCTTGGGGGTGACCAATGACTGACCGGCCCGGCTGCGCCGAGACGCGGCAGGTTCTCCCCGAACTCGCCGCCGGCGTCGCGAAGGCGGAAGATCGCGCCGCGGCACTGCGCCACCTCGCCGGGTGCGGGCGATGCCACCGCGAGCTCGAGGCGCAGGCCGCGCTCGTCGACGAGCTCCTGAGCCTCGTTCCGGAGCGGCAGCCGCCGGCCGGTTTCGAAGCGTCCGTGCTGGCCCCCATGATGCGCCGGACGCGACCTCGGCGCCTGCACACGGTACTCCTGGTCGCCGCGTCGATCCTCCTCGCCGCGGCACTGTCGGGGGGCGCGGTCTGGCACCAGACCGAAGGCGACCGGCGACTCGCCGACGGCTACCGCAAGACGCTCGCGGTCGCCCACGGCAAGTACCTGCGCACCGTTCCCGTCGACGGGCTCGGCGGGGAGCGAGCGACGCCGGCGGGATACGTGTTCGCCTATCAGGGATCGCCGGCGTGGCTGTTCGTCACGATGACGGCGGCGCACCGGCCGGGCGCATACCAGATCACGCTCACCACCCGCGACGGTCGCGAGCTCGGGCTGGGCACGATGACCGTACGGGACGACCGCGGAGCCTGGGGCACGACCGTTCCGGTCGCCGTGCACGACATCCTCGTCGTGCGGTTCAAACCCCCGGACGGCGGCGAGTTCCTCGCCCGCTTCGGCTGAGCGTTCGCCGACCCGGCCGAGGCGGCGGCGAGGTCGCAGGCGATCTACAGGCGCGGGCGCGACGTCAATCGTCCCGTCAGGACGGCTTGGGGGAGACGCCTGGGGGCCGGGCGGTGGTTCGTCGGGCTCGTCGTCAACGTACAGGCCGACACCGCGCGGGTGGTCGAACAGCCGGCCGGCCCGGTAGTCGCCGTACGCGCGGTGCGGTTGCGGGCCGAGCACGACCAGGTACAGCCCGTCCAGCACGATCGAGGCCGTGACCGCCCGCAGGACACGGTGACCGAGCCGGCTCTCGCCGGGCACGGGACCGCGCCTCCGTTCCCGCACGAACTGGTACGTGACGCCGGGCAGCACGACGGCGACGAACAACGCGGGCTGCTGTGCCGTCGACGGTGCTTCCCCTATAAGCCCCGCTTCATGGACGGTGACCGCCCGCGGCGGCCACGACCCGGCCCGCGCCCTGCACGCCGCGGTGCAGGACATAGCGCGCCGCCGACCCGCACCTGCCGGGACGCGGCCGGGCGGCCGCGTCACCGCCGTGGTGTGATCAGGAGGCTTCGCGGGCCGGCTCCGGCGCGGCGGCTAGGCCCGGCGGAGCGGAGGCCAGAGCGGCGCGGATGGCGTCGACGAGCGCCAGCGCCGACTGCTCGGTCAGCTCCAGCGCGACGCGCGCCGACGGGCCCTGCGCCGGGTTCATGAAGTCGATGTTGACGGTGTGCTCGTACGGGGCGTGCTGGGGATGGTCGATGTAGACCATCGCGTCGGTGACGGAGAAGTAGCCCCGCGCGCCCTTCCCGCTGCCGTCTACCTTGATCTTCTCGGTGAGGTACGTGCACATGAGGTCGGAGTCCCTCCGGTGGTCGGCGTGCCGGCGGCCCGGTGCCCCGGGCGACCGGGGACGGCCCGGGGCCGCGGCACGGTGGGCCAGTCGTGACGGCCCGGCCGGCGGACCGAGCGGCGCGGCGTGATGCCGCGGGCCGCTCGATCCGGCCGGCGGGCGTACGGGTTGTTCGGTCCTGCGGGTCAGGCGGCCAGGTGCCGGCCGAAGAAGTCGAGGATGCGGTTCCAGCCGTCGACCGCGGCCTCCGGGCGGTAGCTCGGCCGGTCGACGGCGAAGAAGGCGTGCCCGGCGCCCTCGTAGCTGTGGAACTCGTGCTCCTTGCCGTGCCGCTTCAGGATGTCGTCGAGCTCGGCGACCTGATCGGGGGAGGGGTACTTGTCCTCCGCGCCGAACAGGCCGAGCAGCGGGCAGGACAGGTTCTCCGCCAGGTGCCCGATCGGCTGGACCTGCAGCGGGAAGCCCTCCGGCGGCGTGCCGGTCACGAACGCGCCGTAGCAGTCGACGGCGGCCTGCAGGTCGAGGCTGCACGCGGCGAGGAACGACTGCCGGCCGCCCGAGCAGTACCCGATCACGCCGACCTTGCCGTTGCTCGACGGCAGGCCGCGCAGGTAGCGCGCGGCCCCGGCGACGTCGCCGACCAGACGCTCGTCCGGTACGCCGCCCTGGGCGCGGGCCGTGGCGGCCGCGTCGTCGGGCGCCGCGCCCGGCGCCTCGCGGGTGTAGAGGTTCGGGCAGACGGCGGCGTACCCCTCGGCGGCGAACCGGCGGGTGATCTCCTTGGTCGCGGCGTCGTAGCCGGGCATGTGATGGATCACCACGACCCCGCCGATCGGGCCCGGGGTCATCGGCCGGGCGGCGTACGCCTCGATCTCGTCGCCGCCGTGACCGGTGATGGTGATGGTCTCGGCAAGCATCGCGTCGTACATGAGGTCCCTTCTCTGTGCGGTGGGCCGCCGGGCGGCAGGTGCCGTGGCCGCCGGGTGACCGGGCGGCCCGGCGTGAACCGGCCGCCGGGCGTGCGTGCTGTCGCGGTGGCGCGGTCAGGTGCGACCTTCGCGCGCGTGCCACCGATCGTATGAAGGCGCCGGCCGTCGTGCCCGGCCGGGGCGGCCGGTCACCGCAGGCGTCTCGTCAGGCGGCCCAGGCCATCGCCACCGGCCTGGAGGGCCGCCGGGTGCCTCACCCGCCGCCGCGTCGGCCGCCGCAACCGGTCGACCCGCCGTCTCCGGCAGACCGCCGAGGCCGGCCACCACGTCGACGGCCTGCCGGCGCTGTTTTACCCACCGCGAGGAGACCTGCAAGGACGAGTGACAGGCGGACCGCGCTCAGCGGAACCGGATGAGCAGCATCGCGGCGTCGTCGGCGGGCCGGCCGCCCACGTGCCGCAGCACGTCGTTCCGCAGGTCGTCGAGGGCCTGCTGGGGGTCGGGTGCGGTGAGCAGGTGCGCCCGTTCGGCCAGCGGGTAGAAGCGCCCGCGGCCGTCGCGGGCCTCGACGAGACCGTCGGTGTACAGCAGCATCTGGTCGGTGGCGGCGAACTTCACGGTGTGCGGCCGGCGGCCCGTGGTGACCAGCTCCGACAGGCCGAGCGGCGGCGCGGTGTCGTCGGGCTGGGCGAAGACGCGGCTTCCGTTGCCCTTGAGGATCAGCGGTGCCGGGTGGCCGCAGTTGAGCAGCGTCACGCCGTCGCCGTCGCCGAACTCGGCGAGCACGGCGGTCACGAACTTCTCCCCGGACAGTTGCCGGCGCAGCGACGCCTCGATGCGGGTGGCGACCCCGAGCAGGTCTCGCTCATCGTAGGCGGCCTCGCGGAACGCGCCGAGCACGGCGGCCGCCGTCTCGACGGCCTCCAGGCCCTTGCCCTGCACGTCGCCGACGATGACCCGCACGCCCCACGGGGTGAGCGTCACCTCGTACAGGTCGCCGCCGATGCGGGCCTGCGCGGTCGCCGAGGTGTAGCTGACCGCGACCTGTGTCGAGCCGACACGGCGGGGAACCGGGCGCAGCAGCACCCGCTGCGCCACCTCGGCGACCGAGCGGACGTCGGCGAGCACCCGCTCGCGGCGCTGCCGCCCGGCGCTGGCCAGCACGCTGAGCACGGTGACCGCCGCGATGGTGGCGTGCGTCAGGGTGTTCTGGTCGCGGCCGAGGACGTCACGGTAGGCGCTGAGGACCATGCACAGCGCCAGGGCGGCCAGGCCGGCCACGGCGGTGCGCCGGGCGTTGCACCACAGGCTGGCGAACACCGGCCCGAGCGCCAGCATGGGCCGGAACCTGACGTGCGGCGGCGTCAGGAGGTCGATCAGGGCGACCACGCCCAGCAGCACGAACGGAGACCACTGGAGCGGTGTCCCGGGTCTCAGATCCCGCGTCTCGCCGATGGCGCACCCCCGGGCCGTGAGTATCCTGCCCGGAGAATAGCGCCGCGGCGTGATCGCCATCCGGATTTTCCCGCATCCGTCGTGTGGTATGGGGAACCAAAGGGGCGGCCGGCCGCGGGATGGGGAACGGCTAATCGCCATTCTGACCCGAATGGCGGCTGAAAACGGGTGATTCGCGCCACCTCGGTTTCTCCGCCGCACCCCTTCGGTCCGCGTGCGTCACGGATCGTCCCAGGTCAGGGCGGTACGGCAGGCGATCGGCGGCGAGCCGGGCGCCGGGGCGCCGGTCAGGCGCCGTCACGGGCCCGGCCGTGACCGTAATATCCTGTCCCCCCACGACGCTGCTGAGAAAGGAACCCCTAGTGGCGACCAAAGTCATCATGGTGGATGATTTGGACGGTCGTGACGGAGAAGACGTCACCAAACGAGATTTCGAGATTGCCGGCACCACATACACGATCGATCTCGGCGACGAGAACTACAAGAAGCTCGAAGAGCTGCTCGTGGCGTTGACCCCGTACCTCGAGAAGGCCGTCAGGGTGCGGCAGGCGGGCCGGGCCCGTAAGGGCGCCGCCGACGCCGGCCCCCGCCTGCGCGGCTACTCCAACGGCGACGTGCGGGCCTGGGCCGCCGAGCAGGGCATCGAGGTCAGCGAGCGCGGGAAGATCGCCGACGAGGTCTACGAGAAGTTCCTGGCCGCGCACCCCGACGCCCGCCCCGAAGACTGACCGGACCGGCGGCGCCCGGGGCATCGCGCCGAGTATGGACGAGCTCAAGGCCCGTGTGCGGTTTTTGCCGCTGACCGAACTCGAAATCGGTGCCGCACTGGGCAGTGG
>JBEHYF010000129.1:0-16176 GCA_048498315.1 Actinomycetota bacterium | reverse complement strand
CCGCGCAGCCGCACGGTGATCTCGGTGATGACGCCGAGGGTGCCCTCCGAGCCGACCATGAGGCCGGTCAGGTCGTAGCCGACGACGCCCTTGGCGGTGCGCCGGCCGAGCCGCACCACGTCGCCGCGCCCGACCACCGCCTCCATGCCGAGGACGTAGTCGCGGGTCACGCCGTACTTCACGCAGCACAGGCCGCCGGCGTTGGTGGCGACGTTGCCGCCGATCGTCGACCAGGGGGCGCTGGCCGGGTCCGGCGGATACCACAGCCCGTGTTCGGCGCAGGCCCGCCGCAGGTCGTCGTTGACGACGCCCGGCTGGACGACGGCGATGCGCTCGCCGGGGTCGATCGTCAGGATGCGGTTCATCGCCTCGAACGACAGCACCACGCACCCGTCCAGCGCGTTCGCACCGCCGGACAGGCCGGTGCCCGCACCGCGCGGCACGATCGGCACCCCCTGCTCGGCGCACCACGCCACGACCTTGCGCACCTCGGCGGTGTCGCGTGGCCGCACGACCGCGGCGGGCAGGCCGTACGGCGCCCACTCCCCCTCGTCGTGCGCGTAGGACGCCATCACGTCCGGATCGCGGATGACCCTGCCGTCCGGCAGGGTCCGTTCGAGCTCGACCGCCACACCTTCCGACATCACCGTCATAGGCCGCAGCCTATGCCAGCCCCGGCGCTGTGGCGTTCGCCGCGCCGCCGCGTACGGCCCTGGTCCGCCCTGGTCCGCCGTGAACGGGCGGCTCCGGCCGCTGCTCGGCCGCGGTGGCGTCAGGGGGTGGTCCAGGCCGGATTGGCCCGCATGCGTCCGGGGAGGCGGCGCTTCTTCTCCTGGACGGTCCGCGTCTCCGGCTGACGATGCTGCAGCGCGTCACGAAGCTGGGCGCGGCCGCGGTGGATGCGGCTGCGCACGGTACCCATCTTCACGCCCAGCGTCGCGGCGATCTCCTCGTACGACAGCCCCTCGATGTCGCAGAGCACGACGGCGGCTCGGTATTCGGGCGTGAGGGAATCGAGCGCCCTCTGCACGTCGTCGTCGAAGTAGCGGTCCTCGTACACCTGGGCGGGGCTGGGTTCACGCCCGCGCAGCCGTTCGGCCGCGTCGTCGGCCAGCGCCTCGAAACGGATGCGCTGGCGGCGCCGCGTCAGGTCGAGGAAGAGGTTGGTGGTGATGCGGTGCAACCATCCCTCGAACGTGCCGGGAGTGTAGTTCGATAGCGAGCGGAAGACCCGGACGAAGACCTCCTGGGTGAGGTCCTCTGCGTCGTGCTGGTTGCCGGTCAGCCGGTAGGCCAGGCGGTAGACGCGCGCGGAGTGCTCGCGCACGACATCGTCCCAGCTGGGCGGCGTCCACGCCGCCGTGTCACTCTTCACCCGTCACCCCCGACGATGACAAATTTTCGAGCAGAGTCTGCCGCACGGAAGGTAAGGCCGGTGTAAGTGCGGCCATTCCCTCCAGTGGCCTCCAGCATCGCAGCCGGCCGACGGCAGCGGCATCGTCCGGCAGACGGGTCTTGACGGGGCCGCCATCGGCCGCATGGCGCAGACGCGGCAGCGCCCCTCATCCTCCGGAGGGACGGCGCGCCTCCCGGGGCAAGCGCACGGGCGGCGAAGCCGCCCCGAAAAGGGCCGGCCGGCAACCCAACCCACCCGGCAGAGCACACACCACAGCGCCCACAGCGCGACCTCAGGGGTGATGCGAAACAAACCCCCGCCCCGGGAAACGAGAGCCGCACCGGGGGTTCCAGGGGGTCGCCCCCTGGGCCAACATCACGCGGGCCGCGGCGAAGCCGCCCCGAAAGGGGCGGCGAGCAGCCGAAGCCGCCGCGAGCTCCCCCGACTGGACTCGAACCAGTAACCTGCCGGTTAACAGCCGGACGCTCTGCCAATTGAGCTACGGGGGATCGTGAGGCGGGCCGAACCTCCGGCTGCCCCAACGGCCTCCAAGGTTAGCGTATTTCGCACGTGCTCGTTTCCTCGACTGGCCCGCCGCGTGCGGGGTATGTCCTACGGCGACACGGCAGAGGAGATGATCATGAAGTACCGCGCAGTGTTCCTTGCCGGAGCGGCCGCCGGTTACGTGCTCGGAACGCGCGCCGGCCGTGAACGCTACGAGCAGATCGTGCGACTGTCCCGCAAGATCGCCGAGAACCCGAGGGTGCAGGAGACCGCGGGCGTGCTGCGGGAGCAGGCGGGCAGCCTGGCCGATGCGGCGCGCGAGAAGCTCAGCGACAAGGTGCAGGCGGTCGGCGGCCGCGTGCAGGAGAGGGTTCCGGGCTTGCAGCGGCACGAGGTACAGGGTGAGGAGCCGTCCCGGAAGTCCCCACGGCCCGGCGGCACGCCGGCCGACATCAGCTGACATTGCTCTGGCGCGTGGGCGCCCGTGCCTCCGGCGCGGGCGCCCTGGGCGTTTTCGGGCCGTGGGCCCGGCGGTTGCGTTCCCGGCCCGGTTCAGAACCGGGCGCGCCCGGGCGTGTCGCGACGGCGCGCCCGCCGGATCTCACAGGCCGGTCTGGCGGCGGATCTCCTCCAGGGCCTGCTCCGCCTGCGCCCGCAGGCCGGGGTCGTCGGCGTTCAGGCCGGGGTCGAAGACGAACGACCAGCGCACCGCGCCGTCGCCCGAGAGCGGGCGGCGGCCGACGACGCGCACTCCCCCGCCGGGCAGCCGGACGTGGGTGCTGACGACGATGGTGGCCGTGATGCGCTCGCGCACGGTCTCGGGGATCGAGCCGGGGCGGGCGAGCCGTACGGTGTGCCGCGTGCCGCCGGTGTCGCGGACGACGAGCACGCCGTCGTGCCAACCGGCCTGCTCGACCCGTTCCCAGGGCAGCCGCACGGTTCCATCGGGTCCGGGCAGGTACAGCGCGGACCGGGTGGCGACCGTGTCGCCGCCGACGGCAAGGACCCGCTCGCCGCGCCGCACCGCAACGCCCTCCGGCACGGCCTTCCGCCGCGTCAGTCGCATGCGGTCAAGCTACCGTGCCGGCCCTATTCTCCGGCACCCGCTCGCCGGCGAGGAGATCCAGCAGCAGCGCCGCCGTCCAGCTGAAGTCGTGGCTGCCGCGCCCGCCGCCGTCGAAGGGGTCGAAATACTCGCGGAAACCGGACTGGCGCACGAGCCGTACGGTCGAACCGAATACCAGGTCGGCGATCGAGGTCAGCCCGTGCGCGCGGGCGCCGAGCCACAGCAGCCAGTTGGTGTTCACCCATGTGGGGCCGCGCCAGTAGGCGCCCCGGTCGAACGACTCGGACTGGATGTCGCAGGTCGGCACCGGATAGCCGGCCGCGCCCGCGAACCGCGCGGACAGCAGCTGGTCGGCGAGCCGCCGGGTGATCGTCTCGGGAAGCTCGGGGTCGAGCAGCGGCACGAAGCCGGCCACCGTGTTCTCCGGGATCAGCCGCCCGGTGCGCACGTCGCGGGCCCGGAAGCAGTCGGCGGACTCGTCCCAGAGCCGGTCGGCGATGGCGGCGCGCAGCCGGTCCGCGGTCTCCCGGTGCGGGCGGGGATCGGCACCGGCCAGTTCGGCGATCTCGGCGAGGGCGTCGGTCGAGGCCAGCAGGATCGCATTGAACAGCGGGTCTTCCACGACGAAGGGGTGCTCGTCGCGCAGGTACTCGGCGGCGTAGCCGGCGTCCCGCATGGCGGCGACGAGCGCGGCGTACCGGTCGACGCCGACGGGGCCGCGGGGCGGCGCGAGGGCGGCCATCGGCCGGTCCCAGATCGGGCTGTCGTCCAGGCCGGACTCCCAGGGGTGGCAGATGCTGGCCAGTCCGGCGCCGCCGATGTCGCGGGTCCGGGCGAGGTAGGCGTGCTGGGCGGCCAGGCATGGGTAGATCCGGCCCAGGAACGCCTTGTCGACGGGGTCGGCGGACCGCGCCACGCGGAGCGCGGCAAAGGCGTGCAGCGGCGGCTGGGTGAGCCCGGAGGTGTCGACGTCGCGCGGCGCGTCGGGCTGGGCGGTGCTACGCCACAGCTCCGGGCCGGGGAAGTAGGCGCGACGCGGCACGGAGGAGTTGAACACGATGTGCGGCAGCAGGCCCGTCCGCCACTGGCCGCGGAAAAGACTCAGCAGCTCGGTGCGGGCCCGGTCCGGCCGGTGGTGGGCCAGGCCGACGCTGACGAAGGCGGAATCCCAGCTCCACTGGTGCGGGTACAGCGCCAGAGACGGGACGGTCGCCGCTCCGGTCCAGTTCGCGTCGAGCACGCGGGCGGCGGCGGCCCAGAGGGCCGTCTGGTCGCCCGTGAGCCATGGGCCCATTCCGCCACGGTACTGCGCGACGGCGACGACCGCGATGTCCTACTCCTCCGGCGACGCCTGGTTAGCCGGGCTTGGTGCCCTTCGGTGCCGTCGTCCCGCAATCTCGCCGCCCCGCCGCCTCACCGCCGGGCCGCCGCGGTTCCGGCGCGCGTCGGCTCGGCGAGGCGAATCCGGACCGGTGGCCGCGGTCCGGAGCAGCGTTCCCGGCCAGGTGCGAGCATCGGCCGGAAGAGGGTCAGGTGAAGAGCGTCTCTCCCCAGAAGCCGCCCCGGCGGACGCCCGGCGGGCAGGCCCAGATGCCCGACCCCACGTGCTGGATGTACTCGTTCAGGTGGTCGGCGGAGGCCAGGCGCGTCTGCAGGGGCACGAACTGCCGGCGCGGGTCGCGCTGGTAGGCGATGAAGAACAGACCGGCGTCGAGGCGGCCGAGACCGTCGGTGCCGTCGGTGAACGAGTAGCCCCGGCGCAGGATCCGCACACCCCCGTTGCTGTCGGGGTGGGCGAGCCGGACGTGTGAGTCGGCCGGCAGCGCCTGGAGCGGCACGGGGTCGTGCTCGTGCCGCGCGCCGTACGGGTTGCCCTCGCCCTTGGTGCGCCCGAAGGTGTCCTGCTGCTCCTTGAGGGAGGTGCGGTCCCAGATCTCGATGTGCATCCGGATGCGGCGGGCGACCAGGTACGACCCGCCGGACATCCAGGCGGGACCGTCGCCGGGGGCGGCCCAGACGTGCTCGTTCAGCGCCTTGTGGTCGGTGCCGGCGATGTTGCGGGTGCCGTCCTTGAAGCCGAACAGGTTGCGCGGCGTCTGCCGGTCCGGCGTGGTCGAGGAGGTCTTGCCGAAGCCGAGCTGGGACCAGCGCACCGACACGACGCCGAATCCGATGCGGGCGAGGTTCCGGATGGCGTGCACCGCGACCTGCGGGTCATCGGCGCACGCCTGGACGCAGATGTCGCCGCCGCTGCGCGCGGGATCGAGCTCATCGCCGGGGAAGTGCGGCAGGTCGATCAGCGCGGGCGGCCGTTTCGCGCGCAGGCCGAACCGGTCGCGGCCGTCCTTCTCGAACAGCGTCGGCCCGAACCCGATCGTCAGCGTGAGCCGCGACGGGGGCAGGCCGAGCGCCTCGCCGGTGTCTTCCGGCGGCGACTCCGCGAGCCCGCCGACCGCCGAGCCGTACGAGCGGCCGGCGGTGAAGGCGGCCGCGGCGGCGGTCCACTCGCGGAGCATGGCGACCAGGCGACGGCGGTCGTCGGTCTCGACGTCGAACGCGGCGAAGTGGAGGCGGTCCTGGACGGGTGTGGCGATGCCCGCCTGGTGGGTGCCGTAGAACGGGACGGCCGCCGCGTCGCCGGAGTCGCCGCCGCCCATCGCGTGCGCGACGGTGACGGCGCCCGCGCCGGCGGCGCCCGCGGCGAGCGTCGCACCCGAGTAGCCGAGGAGGCGGCGCCTGCTGAGCCCGGTCATCGGGCCACCACCCCGGCGAGCTTGGACAGCGGTTCGCCGAGCGCGTTGACCTCGTCCGACAGCGTCTTGCGGTCCTGCTCGCCGACGGTGTCGTAGGAGACGTAGCCGTCGCCCCGGGCGTACCGGGCGAGCAGCCGGTCGACCTTGGCGAACTCGTCGTCGAGCGCGGCGGCCAGGGCCGCGTCGCGCTGCGCCACCACCGGCTTGAGCAACTCGTACACCTTCTGCGCGCCGTCGACGTTGGCCTTGAAGTCGACCAGGTCGGTGTGGGAGTAGGTCTCCTCCTCGCCGGTGACCTTGCTGGTGGCGACCTCGTCGAGGAGCTCCTTGGCGCCGTTGGCCATCGACGTGGCGGTGATCGACGCGGTGCCGACCCTGGCCTTGAGCGTCTCCAGGTCCTTCACGAGCTGCGTCGCGTACGGCGCCTCGCCCTTGAGCGAGCCGTCCTTCCACAGCGCCTTCTCGATCTGGTGCCAGCCGGTCCAGCGCTGTCCCGACGCGAGGTCGGCCGCGCGGGTGTCGACCTTCGGGTCGATGTCGCCGAAGGACTCGGCGACCGGCTCGATGCGCTCCCAGCCGACGCGCGACGGCGCGTACAACGCTTTGGCCCCGGTCACGTCGCCCTTGGTCACGGCGGCGGCGAACTTCTTCGTCTTGGCGAGCGTGTCGTCGACCTGCGCGGCGACGTAGGTGCGGTAGGCGGCGACCGCCTGGTCGAGGCGCGGGTCGGCGGCCTTGCCCTGGCCGGTGACGGTGAGTGGCTGCGAGGGACCCTTGCCCGTCATTCCGGCGCTACAGAGGATCTTGTACGTGCCGGCGGTGAGCTGGACCGTGACGTCGACGCCGGTGCCGGGCCCGATGTTCTCCCGCTCGGAGACGATCTTCCCGTCCGGCGCGAGGATCTCCAGCTCGTTGACCTGCGAGCCCTTGTTGGTGACCCGGAACGTCACCGCGCCGGCCCGGGCGGTCTTCGCGCCGACGTCGCAGGAGGAGTCGGTGGCCGTGACCTTGATCGCGCCGGCGCCACCGCCGGCGGACGCGCCGTCGTCCTTGCCGCACGCCGACACCGCGGGCAGCGAGGCGAGGGTGGCGGCCGCGACGGCGAGCGCGTGGGCAGGACGCATGTCGAAACTCCCGTAAGACCACGGCGGAGAAGAGGCCGGACGCCGGTCCGGTTTAGGCATACCTAACTTAGCCTTGCCTAACCTTAATCGGCCAGATGGGGGCCGTCATTTGCCATGTGAACCTCACCACGCGCCCGCGGCATCGGCACCCGTACACACCGGACGATCCGCCGCCCGGCACCGCGGCATCCGCGAACGGATACCGCAGCATCGGTGAACGAAACCGCGGCGAACGCGCGCCGTCTCGCCGACGGCCGCATCCGCGGCGGCGGCGACGGTCGCGGCGGCAAGCGGCGGATGTGCGGGGCATGGGAGCGGAGGTCCGGGCATGGGGGGGTCGCGGCGTCCCCCGCGCGCGGTGGACGCCGGCAGGCGCTCCCGGTGGGCCGCGGAAGCCGCCGGCGTCGGCCCCCGCGGGCCGGCGGCGTCCCGTCAGTCCAGATACTCCCGGAGCATCTGGGCGCGCGTCGGGTGCCGGAGCTTCGCCAGCGTCTTGGACTCGATCTGGCGGATGCGCTCCCGGGTCACGCCGAACTCCCGGCCGACCTCTTCGAGGGTCCGCGGATGCCCGTCGGTCAGGCCGAACCGCAGCTGGATGATGCGCTGCTCGCGGTCCGACAGCGACCCCAGGATGCCGTCGAGGTGGTCCTGGAGCAGGATGAACGCCGCCGCCTCCATCGGCACGACGGCGTCGGCGTCCTCGATGAAGTCGCCGAGGTCGGAGTCCTCCTCACCGATCGGCGACTGCAGGGATACCGGTTCCTGCGCGACGCGCTGGATCTCGATGACCCGGTCGGGGGACAGGCCCATCTCCTTGCCGATCTCCTCGGGGGTCGGTTCACGGCCGAGGTCCTGGTGGAGCTGGCGCTGCACGCGTACCAGCTTGTTGATGGTCTCCACCATGTGGACCGGGATCCGGATGGTCCGGGCCTGGTCGGCGATCGCCCGCGTGATCGCCTGGCGGATCCACCAGGTCGCGTAGGTCGAGAACTTGTACCCCTTGGTGTAGTCGAACTTCTCGACGGCTCGGATCAGGCCGAGATTGCCCTCCTGGATCAGGTCGAGGAACAGCATTCCGCGGCCGACATAGCGCTTGGCGATGGACACCACCAGGCGCAGGTTGGCCTCGATCAGTCGTTGCTTCGCCCGTGTTCCGTCCTGGGCGAGCAGTTCGAGGTCGTGCCGCTCGCCGGGATTGAGGACGGCCGACCTGGCCAGCTTCTCCTCGGCGAACAGGCCCGCCTCGATCGATTTCGCCAGTTCTACTTCTTCTTCTGCCGTGAGCAGCGGAACACGCCCGATCTCCCGTAGGTAGATCCGGACCAGGTCGCTCGTCGGCGCCCGTCTTCCGGGATCGTCCCCGTCGGCTCGCGCGGAGTCCTCGTGCCCGCTCGGGGACTCGAGGACCTCCACCCCCTGCTCTGCGAGCATTCGGACGACCCCATCGGTCGAGTCAGCCGGCAGGTCGGAGCGGTCGATCGCGGCGACGACGTCGTCGACCGTGATTCCACGTTCCCTGCCACGTGCGACGAGGTCCGCCACCTGGTCAACCGATGGCGTCTCGCTAGGCAGCACCGAAGGGCCCACGGTGACAGTGTGCGTCAAGGTGGCCGCGTCCCGGGGGACCCATTTTCCGGCCACACGGGTCACAAACCGCCGATGGCGCGCTCCCGCAACACCCGTCTCTGCTGCTCAAGGGCCACAAGGTCACCGAAAAGGCGATTGTAGGCTTCCTGATCGTCGACCGGATTCAGCCGTCGGAGTTTGGACTGCAGCTTAGTGATCTCGCGCGTGACCTGGATCTCCTGCAATCTGGACAGCACGGCCTGGGCATAACGGTCGTCCGGATCGCCGGCGGAGCGGAGCGGTTCGACCGCCAGGCCGGTGACCAGGCTCCTGATCTCGTCGTTCGGCGCGGCGTCGTGCAGCCGGCCGGCCCACCCCGGGCCGGTCGCGGCGGCGGTACCCCCCATTTCGGCGATCAGCGCCCGTACCGCGGCGTGCGCAGGGACGGTCAGCGCCTCGGCCGGCATCGCGTCGAACCCCGGACCCAGCAGCCCCGGCCGCTGCACCGCCAGCTTGAGCGTCTCGCGTTCGACCTGCACCACGGGGTCGTTCGGGTCGTATGCCGGCCGTGGCGGCGCGGTGCGGGCGGGCGCCGGCTCCGGCCGCCGCCGCCCGTGCGCGTCGCCCCGCCCGGTGGCATGCTCGCGCACCCGGCGCAGCACGAACCGCTCGTCGAGGAAGCCGGTCCACCGGTCGAGGTCAACGGCGTACCGTTCACGCATGCCACGGTCGCGGATGCGCGCGATGATCGGCGCGGCCGCGTCGATCGCGGCCAGGCGCCCCTCGGTCGTGTCGAGGTCGTACTTGGCGATCGTGGCCTGGATGGCGAAGCGGAACAGCGGCACGCGCGCGGCGACCAGGTCGCGCACCGCCTCGTTGCCGTGCTTCAGCCGCAGGTCGCACGGGTCGAGGCCGTCGGGCTGCACGGCGACGAACGTCTGCGCGGCGAACCGGTGCTCGGTCTCGAACGCCTTGAGCGCGGCCCGCTGACCGGCGGCGTCGCCGTCGAACGTGAAGATGACCTCGCCGCTCGCCTCGTCCTGGTCCATGAGGAGCCGGCGCAGGAGCTTGACGTGCTCGTCGCCGAAGGAGGTGCCGCAGGTGGCGACGGCGGTGCCGACACCCGCGAGGTGACAGGCCATCACGTCGGTGTAGCCCTCGACGATGACCGCCTGCCGCCGCCGCGCGATCTCCTTCTTCGCCAGGTCGGCGGCGTACAGCACCGAGCCCTTCTTGAACAGCGGCGTCTCGGGGGTGTTGAGGTACTTCGGGCCGTCGTCGCGCTCTTCGAGCCGGCGCGCACCGAAGCCGATGACGTCGCCGGTCAGGTCGCGGATCGGCCAGATCAGCCGGCCGCGGAAGCGGTCGATCGGGCCGCGCCGGCCCTGGCTGGCCAGCCCGCCGGTGACCAGCTCCTTGTCGGTGAACCCACGCCCGCGCAGGTGCCGGACGAGCGCCTCCCACTCGTTCGGCGCGTAGCCGACGCCGAACCGCTCGGCGTCCTCCCGGCCGAAGCCGCGCTCGGCCAGGAACCGGCGGCCGATCTCCGCCGCCGGGGTGAGGAGCTGCTCGGCGTAGAACTCCGCCGCCGCACGGTGCGCCTCGATGAGGCGCGTGCGCTCGCCCTTCTGCCGGCCTGGGACGTAGCCACCCTCGCCGTAGCGGAGCTGCACGCCCGCCTTGGCGGCCAGCCGCTCGATCGCCTCGCCGAACGACAGGTGGTCGATCTTCTGGATGAACGCGATCGCGTCGCCGCCCTCCTGGCAGCCGAAGCAGTAGAACATGCCGTTGGAGACGTTGAGCGAGGGCGACTTCTCGTCGTGGAACGGGCACAGGCCCTTGAGCGCGCCGCCGCCGGCCGGGCGGAGCTGGACGTATTCGCCGACCACCGACTCGATCGGCGACCGCTCACGTACGAGGGCGATGTCCTCATCGCGGATCCGGCCTGCCACGTCGGCAGTCTAGTGCCGCGTCCGGACACTCGGGGCCGTACCGGACCTCAAGTCACAGGCTCCTCAGCACGCCCCTCCGCGATGCCGGAATGTGCTCTGGACAAACCGCGGAATCACGCGGTGTACTGGCTCAACTTCGGCGGCCTCGGCCGGCCGCCGTCACTCGGCATCGGGTGGTTTCGGGGGGCCGCGATCGGTACGCGCGAGCGACGGCTGCCACGCACGGGGCCGAGTCACGGCGACGCGAGGTGTTCTGGCATGACCGAAGTCGTCCTCGACGCGGTGAACAAGATCTTCCCGGACGGGTTCCACGCGATCCGGGACGTCAGCCTGCGGGTCTCCGACGGCGAGCTGTTCGTGCTGCTCGGCCCGTCCGGCTGCGGCAAGTCGACGCTCCTGCGCATGGTCGCCGGCCTGGAAGAGATCACCTCCGGCGCGCTGTACCTCGACGGCCGGTACGCCAACCACCTCCCGCCCCGCGAGCGCGATCTCGCGATGGTGTTCCAGAACGGGGCGCTGTACCCGCACCGCGACGTGCTGGGCAACATCGCCTTCCCGCTGGAGATCGCCGGCGACGACTCGCCGGAGACCAGGGAGCGCATCGTCGAGCTGTCGCGCGCGCTCGGCATCGAGGAGACGCTGCGCCGGATGCCCTCGACGCTGTCGGGCGGCCAGCGTCAGCGGGTCGCGATGGGCCGGGCGCTGATCCGCGAGCCCGGCATCTTCCTCATGGACGAGCCGCTGTCGAACCTCGACGCGGGCCTGCGCACCGAGTTGCGCATGGAGATCGGCGCACTGGTCCGCTCGCTCGGCGTCACCACCCTGTACGTCACCCATGACCAGACGGAGGCGCTGACCCTCGCCGACCGCGTCGGGATCATGCGCCACGGCGAACTGCAGGACATCGGCACGCCGCAGCAGGTGTACGACGACCCGGCGACGATGTTCGTCGCGGCCTTCCTCAGCTCCCCGCCGATCAACCTCGTGAAGGCGACGGTCTGGGCCGACCAGGAGCAGGGCGTTGTCCTCGGGCTCGGCGAGCAGAGGATCACCCTGCCGTGGTCCGATCCGCGGGCGCCGGCCCTGGTGTCCCTGCACGGCGAGTACGTCACGGCCGGGTTCCGCGCCGACGCGCTGCGTCTGGACCCCAGCGGCCTGCTCACCGGGCGCATCCGGGCGCTGGAGTTCCACGGCGCGGAGTGGCTGGCCTACGTCGAGGCCGGCGTCCCGCACGTCGAGACGGACACGTTCGATAGCGCGCAGGCCGCCGACGCCGGCCTCCCGGACCGGGGGGAGGGCGGCCTGGTGCGGCGGCTGCTGCGTTCGGCCGGGCTCATCGCCGAGGAGACCCCGGCCGAACGCGTCTCCCACGGCGGAACCCACCGCCGTACCGACCTGGTGATCCGGCTGCGGTCGCCGTCGGGCGTGCAGCGCGGCGACCTCGTGCGCCTGGCCATCGACACCGAGCTGATGCTGCTGTTCGGAGAGGACGGCCGGCGCGTCGACGCGGTGACCCGCTGACGCGCCGCCCTTACACCGCCGGCGCCCCGCCGCCCGTGCGCGCACACGGCCGAGCCCGGCGATGATGAGCCCGGCCGCCCGTGCGCCACGGCGGCTCGCGCCCGGCCGCCCGCCCGACGTCTCCCCCGGACGCTCGCCCCCCGGCCGACGCGCCCGGCCGGCGGGCGAGGTCCGCGCCGCGCCGATGCGGTTCCAGGCGTTGATCGTCGCGAGCTGGGCGACGAGGGCCGCGGCCTCCTCGGGCTTGAAGGCTGCGGTCACCGCGTTCCACACCTCGTCCGAGACGGCGTCGGGCTGTGCGGTGACCGCCTCGGCGTAGGCGAGCGCGGCGCGCTCGGCGTCGGTGTACAGCTCCGACTCCCGCCAGGCCGGCAACTGGTAGATCCGCTCGGGGCTCTCCCCCTGCTTCAGCGCGTCGTGGATGTGCATGTCGATGCAGAAGAGGCAGCCGTTGAGCTGCGACGCCCGGATCTTGACCAGTTCGCGGACCCGGCGGTCCAGCGGCGCCCGGTGCAGCACTTTCTCGGCCTCGGCCATGGCATGGTAGAAGCCGGGAAGCAAGTCGGGTACCCGCAGACGTGACATCTCCCCCACCTTTCTCGGTCTCTTGTCGGTCTTCAGAGGTTCTTCACCAGGGAGACGAGATGACACCTGCCGGTGTGACGGTCAGCGCGAGGATCGGTCCGCGGGCAGGAGGACGCGAGCGAGCTTGTCGGGGTTGAGCACGCGGTGGATCGCCGTGATCGTGCCGTCGGCCGCGACGTCGAAGGTGTCGACGGCGATCAGCCGGCCGTCGCGGACCACCGCGAACGCCGGCTCGCCCCCCACCTCGCACGGCACCGACACGGCGGGCACCCACCACCGACGCCGGACGTGCACCAGCACCGACGCGACCTTGTCGGCGCCGTGGATGACCTTGCGGGCGGCGGGCGCCTTGCCCCCGCCGTCGGTGACGTACACGGCGCCGGGGTGCAGCAGCCGCACGAGCGCCGTGACATCGCCGTCGTCGTAGGCGGCGCGGAAGGCGGCGAGGACCCGCTCGCGTTCGGCGCGCCCCGCCCGGGGACGGCCGCGGGCGGCGGCGACGCGGCGCCTGGCGCGGGAGGCGAGCTGCCGGCTCGCCGCCGCCGAGTTGCCGAGGATGCCGGCGATGCGGTCGAAGGACATCTCGAAGACGTCGTGCAGCACGAACGCGACCCGCTCCGGCGGCGTCAGCTCCTCCATGACGAGCAGCATGGCGGTGCTCACCGACTCGTCGACCAGCACCGGCTCGGCAGCGTCGGGGCCGGTGAGCAGCGGTTCGGGCAGCCACGGGCCGACGTAGGACTCGCGGCGCGCCCGCGCCGACCGCAGGATGTCGTAGGACCTGCGGGCGGCGACCGTGACCAGCCACGCCCGCAGGTCGCCGACGCCGGACAGGTCGGCACCGGCCGCGCGCAGCCAGACGTCCTGGGCGACGTCTTCGGCGTCCGCGACGCTGCCCAGCAGCCGGTAGGCCACCCCGAACACCGCCGGCCGGTGGGCGATCCACTCTTCGTCGGTCACCCGCCGACCGTACCTCGCGGCTCAGACGAGCTCGGCGAGCGGCACCTCCGGGTCGGCCAGCCGGGCCCGGTCGACGGGCCGGCCCGAGCGGATCAGCGCCTGGATGTCGTCGGTGACGTCCCAGACGTTGACGTTCATGCCGCCGACCACCCGGCCGCCGGACAGCCAGAAGACGATGAACTCCAGCGTGTCGCTGGTGCCCGCGACGTACCCGGCCGGGTCGGTGCCGCGGTAGACGACCTCGTCGTAGGCGCCGGCCCAGTCGCCGGACGCCTCCATGCCCAGCTCGTACTGGTCGGTGAAGAAGTACGGGACGGGGTCGTAGACCTCCGCCTTACCCAGCATCGAGCGGGCGGCGGCCGGGCCGCCGTTCAGCGCGTTGGCCCAGTGCTCGACGCGGATCCGCCGGCCCAGGAGCGGGTTGTACGCGGCGGCGACGTCGCCGGCGGCATGGATGTCGGGGTCGGAGGTGCGCAGCGCCTCGTCGACGACCACACCGTTCTCGACCTTCAGGCCCGCGCGCTCGGCGAGCCTGGTGTTGGGCACCGCGCCGATGCCGACGATCACCAGGTCGGCGGGCAGCTCGGCGCCGCCGGAGGTCACCACGGAGGTCTCGGTGATCCGCTTCACACCCTCGCCCAGCGTGAACTCGACGCCGTGGCGGCGGTGCAGCGCCGCGAACACCTCCCCCAGCTCGGGCCCGAGCGCGCAGTGCAGCGGCGTGGGGGCGGGCTCGACCACGCGGACCTCGTTGCCGTAGCCGCGCGCGGCGGCGGCCGCCTCCAGGCCGATCCAGCCGGCGCCGACGAGGACGACGCGGCGGTTCCCCGGCTCGATCGCGGCGCGCAGCCGCTCGGCGTCGGCGGCGGCGCGCACGTAGTGGACGTGCGGCAGGCCGGCGCCGGGCACGTCGAGACGGCGCGGGGACGCGCCGGTGGCGAGCAGCAGCTTGGTGTAGCCGATGCGCTCGCCGTCGGCGAACACCACCTCGCGGGCGGCGCGGTCCAGCTCGGTGACGGCCGCGCCGAGGCGCAGCTCGACGTCGTTGTCGGCGTACCAGGACTCCTCGTGCACGTAGGCCTGGTCGAACGGCTCGGCGCCGGTCAGGTAGCCCTTGGTCAGCGGCGGCCGCTCGTACGGCCGGTGCGTCTCCTCGCCGATCAGCACGACCCGTCCGGCGAAGCCCTCGTCACGCAGCGTCTGCGCGGCCTTCGCGCCGGCGAGGCTCGCTCCGACGATGACGTAGGTCTCGGCAGCGGGCATGTGGCACCTCCACGTCGGTCCGTCTCCTGCCGCCATCCTGCCCGAACGGGCCCGGCACGGCCCGCCTTTCAGCGCACGACGGCGTGGTGCCAGGCCAACGCGGACGTGTCGGTCAGCGAGGCGATCTGGTCGACGATGACGCGCAGCCGCGCCCGGTCGTCGGCCGCCCCGGCGTAACAGGCGCGAAACACCGGGTCGAGGCCGTCCGGCGCGGTGCGGATGAGCGTCTCGGCGAGCTCCGCCAGCACGGCGCGGCGGCCGGCCTGCCGTGCCCCATGGTCGGCACGGCCCATCACGTAGCGGGCGACGACGCCCTTGAGCAGTGCGCACTCCAGCCGCTGGGCCCGCGGCACGATCAGGTCGGCGGCGTAGCGGGTGAGCGGGCCGTCTCCGTACGCGGCGCGGGTGGCCCGCTCGGCGGCGCGGCAGAACCGGCCGATCAGCTCGCTGGTGAGGTTCTTCAGCGCGGCGAGGCCGCGCAGGGTGCCGTCGTAGCGGCGCGGCCAGTACGGCTCGGCGAGCAGCGCCGCGAACCGCTCCTCCAGCTCGGCGGGGTCGGCGTCGCAGTAGCGCCCGGCGGTCAGCGCGCACACCGCCCGCCGCTCGGCGGGGTCGGCCAGGCGGTCCAGCCGCACGTGCCCGGCGTGCAGGCCGTCCTCCAGGTCGTGCACCGAGTAGGCGACGTCGTCGGACCAGTCCATGACCTGCGCCTCGAAGCACGGCCGCCCCTCCGGCGCGCCTTCGCGGACCCACGTGAAGACGGGCAGGTCGTCGTCGTAGACGCCGTACTTGGCGTACGCAGCGTACGCGGCGCCGCCGGCCGGGCCGGAGCCGCCTCTCGGCCAGGGGTACTTCATCGCCGCGTCGAGGGCGGCGCGGGTGAGGTTCAGGCCGACGCTGCGGCCGTCGGGCGCGAACGACTTGGCCTCCAGGCGGGTCAGCAGGCGCAGGCTCTGCGCGTTGCCCTCGAAACCCCCGCAGGGCGCGGCCACCTGGTCGAGCACGGTCTCGCCGTTGTGCCCGAACGGCGGGTGTCCGAGGTCGTGCGCCAGGCATGCCGTCTCGACCAGGTCGGGGTCGCACCCGAACGCCTTGCCGAGCTCCCGGCCGATCTGCGCGCATTCGAGCGAGTGGGTGAGCCGGGTGCGAGGGCTGTGCTGGCCGAGATCGTCGTCCGGCACGGCCTCGACGACCTGCGTCTTCGCGGCGAGGCGGCGCAGCGCGGCGCTGTGCAGCACCCGGGCGCGGTCGCGCTCGAACGGCGTGCGCCCGCGCCGCTTCGGCGGCTCCGGCGCCCAGCGCCGCCGGTCGTGCTCGCTGTACGCGCTCATGGACCTCCGAGGGTACGTCCCGGTGGTGACGCGGGGCGCGCCCGCCTCCCGGCCGACGAGCCCCGCCGGCGTCCCCGGCGCCGCTCCGGCGCGACCGAAGGCCGCCCGGCGCGGGGCGCCGGTCAGGCGGACCGCACGACCGGCCGGCGCCTGCG
>JBEHYF010000128.1:0-16221 GCA_048498315.1 Actinomycetota bacterium | reverse complement strand
GTGAGGGGGATCACCACGACGGTGACGTTGTCGCGCCCGCCGGAGTCGAGCGCGAGCCGTACGAGGTGCCGGGCCGCGGAGAGCGGGTCCCCGGCCGGCATCAGCTCGGCCAGCCGGGTCGCGTCCGGGTGGTAGTTCCACAGGCCGTCGCTGCACAGCAGCAGCGTGCCGGGCCCGTCGGGGGTGAACGTCGTGACGTGCGGTGCGATCGCGCCGGCGTCCGCGCCGAGCCAGGCGACGAGGGCGTGCGCGTTCGGGTGGTCCGCCGCGGCGTCCTCGGTCAGGACGCCGCGCCGCACCATCTCCGCGGCCCAGGAGTCGTCGCCGGTCAGTTGCCGGGACCCTGCTCCGGCCAGCCAGTACGCGCGGCTGTCGCCGACCCAGCCGACCGTGATCGACCCGCGGGCCGCGTACGCGGACACATACGTGCACGCGGGTGCGTCGGCCGGGGAGCCGGCGAGCCCGGCCACGGCGTCCGCGGCCCGCGCCAGCGCCAGGCGCGTCGCCTCCTCGGGGTCGCCGCCGGCCGCGAGGCGTTCGGCGAGCGCCGCCAGGCCGGTGTCCGCGGCGGTCTGGGAGGCCTCCTGCGGCAGCGGCGAGGTGGACACGCCGTCGCACACGACGGCGGCGATCCCGCCGCCGACCGCGGCGAGCGCCAGCGCGTCCTCGTTGCGGGCGTGCCGCAGGCCGCGGTCGCTCACCCCCGCCGCGCCGCCCGCCTCGATCTCGACGTGGTCGCGGTCGCCCGGCCGGAGCGTCCCGCACCGGTCGCAGTAGTCGTCCGCGCTGAAGGCCGCGCCGCCGCACACCACGCACGCGTCCGGCGGCACCGCACCGGCCGCCGATGAAAGCGCGTCGGGGGTGGTCGACGGCGCGCCGGCGTCCGGCGACAGCTCGGCGGGAGGTACCGCACCGGCGTACGGACGCGTGTCGGCGTCCGGCGGCGTGTCGGCGGCGGGCGGCACCGCCAGCGGCCGGCCGCACGCCTCGCAGAACGCCTCGCCCTCGAACACCACGCCGCCGCAGCCGGGGCACCGCTCCTCCGGCACGGTCACACCACCGTCAGCGGGCGGACGGCGTTGGCCTCGTCGACCAGGGCGTGCCGCTCGGCCCGCGACCCGGCGAGCCGGGCGAGGCCGCGGTAGCGGCGTTCGAGCGCGCGCCGCAGCCCACCCTCCGTGAGCGGCGCGCCGAGAAGCGTCACGCCGGACCGCCGGCCGGGCGTGCCGCCGGGGCGGCCCGCGCGCACCCAGCCGAGCGCGGCGGTCAGCAGCTCCACCGCGAGCCGCCCGTCGCGCTCGGCGTCCAGGTGCAGCGCCTCCAGCCGGGCGCCCGCGCCGGTCAGGTCGCGCTCCGTCAGCTCGCCCGGGGCGCGGCCGCGTACGGCGGCGGTCACCGCGGCGATCTGCGCGGTGACGTGGTGGCTGGAGGTCGCCGGCACCGAATCGAGCACGGCCAGGGCGCCGTCGCGGTCCCCGGTGGAGAGGCAGGCCCGGGCCAGCCCGAACGCCGCGCCGACGTACTCGTGGTCGGTGCGCCACACCGCCTCGTACCGCCGCGCCGCGCCGGCCGGGTCGCCCAGCAGCTCACGGCACAGCGCCAGCCCCAGCTTCGGCGCCGCCTCACCGGGCAGCAGCCCGTACACCTCGTCGAACAGCCCCGATGCGGCATCGACCCGCCCGCCGGCCAGCGCGGCGACGGCGCGGTACCAGATCACCCGCCAGTCGTCATGGCCCAGGCCGTCCAGCAGCGCGCCGGCCCGCGCCAGGTCGCCCAGCTCGATGTGCACCCGCGCCTCCATGAGCTGGACCTCCGGCGAGCGGGACGGCGCCGCGGCCAGCGCGCCGGCGAGCCGTTCGGGCTCCAGCGCGGTCAGCCCCATGAGGTAGCCGGCGGCCGGGTCGGTGGTGTCGACGAGTGGGACCGGCAGCGTCGCCGCCGCCTCCGCCGGCTCGGGCGCCCGCAGCGGCGTGACCACCGGCTCCCGCAGCGCCGCGCCCGGGCCGGTGCCGCCCGCGAACCGCTCGGCGCCGAACAGCGTCGACGGCGCCGGGCGCGGCACGCCGTCTCCGGCGGCCAGCACCTCCCGCAGCACGCCGGTGAGCTGCTCGGCCATCTCCGTGGCGTCCTGGAAGCGCCGCGCCGGGTCGCGGTGGCAGGCGCGGCGCAGCAGCCGGTCGTACGACTCGTGCTCGGCCAGCACCGGTACCTGCTCGCGCGGCGGCAGGGTGTCCTTGTACGTCGTCGTGTAGCCCTTGAACGGGAAGCTCAGCACCGCCAGCGCGCGGCCGACCGTGTACAGGTCGGAGCTGATCGACGGGCCGGCGTCGGCGATCTCGGGGGCCTGGTAGCCGACGGTGCCGTAGATCGGGCCGTCGGCGTCGTCGATCCGGCGCACGCCGCCCAGGTCGATCAGCTTGAGCTGCTCCTCGGACTGGATCGCGTTGTCCGGCTTGAAGTCGCAGTACAGCAAGCCGAGGCCGTGCAGGTAGTCGAACGCGCGCAGCACCTCGATCCCGTACGCGATGACCTGGGCGAGCGGCAGTGCGGCGCCCGGCCCGGCCTCCTCGCGGTGCTGCTTGAGGACGTCCCTCAGCGACCGCCCGCCGACGTACTCCATGACGATGTAGCCGGAGCCGGCGTGCTGCACGAAGTTGTAGATCTTGACGATGTTGGGGTGCTCGACCTCGGCGAGGAACGCCCGCTCGGCCGCCGCGGCGGCCAGCGCGTCGGCGTCGCCGGTGTCGAGCAGGCCCTTCAGCACCACCCACCGGTCGCTGACGTTGTGGTCGCGGGCCAGGTAGATCCAGCCGAGGCCGCCGTGCGCGAGACAGCCCAGCACCTCGTACTGGCCGCCGACCAGGTCGCCCGTCGCGAGCTTGGGTGTGAACGAGTACGCGGTGCCGCAGGCGGCGCAGAAGCCCTCCGTGCGGCCGGCCCGGCCCGCGCGGGAGCGCCCGACCGGCTCGCCGCACGAGCCGCAGAACCGCCGGCTCTCGGCCACCATCGGGTCGGCCAGGACCGCCGACGCCGGGTCGCGGTACGGCACCCGCGGCACCTCGACCAGGCCGAGGCCGAGCATGCCGCGCCGCCGCGACGACCGCGAACGCGTGCTCCGGCTCGGCGACGTCCCCGCGGTGCCGGCCGAGCCCGCCGTCCCGGCCGAGCCCGCCGTCCCGGCGGTACCGGCACCCGCCGTCCCGCGCGGGCCCGTCCCGCCGGACGCGCTGCCCGCGCCCGCCACGGAACCGGCGCGCGCGCCTCCCGTCCCCCGGCCGGCGCCGGACGGCGAACCGGTCGCTCCGGGCGGCACCGGCGCGGCGGGGGAGCCGGCCATGCCGCAGACGTCGCAGTAGCCCTCCTGGATCGTCCCGGTGCAGCCGGGCTGCCCGCAGCGGCCGTCCGGGCGGCCGGCGGGGCCGGTGCCGCGGCCTGCCGCGCCCGAGGAGCCCAGGGAGGCATCGGACGGCGCGGGCGGCACCGCGATCGTGGCCGGTGCGGCGCCTGCTGCGGGTGGTGCCGGCGGCGCGTTCCCGGCGGCGGTCGTGGCGGGGGCCGCGGCCATGCCGCACAGGTCGCAGTAGCCGTCCTGGATCGTCCCGGTGCAGCCGGGCTGCGCGCACCGGCCGTCCGGCGCGGCGGTGGGACCGGGTGCCATACCGCATAGGACGCAGTACCCGTCCTCCACGGTTCCGGCGCAGCCGGGCATCGTGCAGTTCACCGTCGTTCTCCGATCGCCCGCTGGTATTCCGCCAGCGCCGCCGTGGCCCGCCGCAGGTCGCACGGCGAGGTCCACAGCAGGTCGCGGGCCGCCTCGTAGAGCCGGGTCAGCTCGGGGTCCTCGGCGTGCCCGAGCCGCCCGGCCTTCGCCCGGTAGGCGTCCAGGCGGCCGCGCAGCTCGTCGCGGCGTTCCAGCAGCCCGGCGATGAGCCCCGCCGTCGTGCGGGTCTGTTCGAGGCCGGTCGCCGCGGCAGCCTCCAGGTCGGCGAGCCGGTCGGCCAGCTCGGTCCAGCGGCCGCGCAGCGCGGCGAGCGCGGCCAGCCGGTCCGCCAGCGCAGTGGACAGGTCCGGCAGGTCGGGCAGCAGCGGCGAGACGATCTTGGCGATGACCCGCTCGCGCTCCCGCCGTGCCTCGTCCTCGGCGACCCGGATCAGGCCGATGGTGGCCTCGACGCGTTTCATCCGCTCGTCGTGCTCGGCCCGGACGCGCGCGGCCTCTTCCAGCCGCGCGCGCAGCGCGCCCAGCGCGGCGTCCACGTCGTCGAACCCGTCCGGCTCGATCGACAGCGGGTCGGTCCGCACGGCCGCGCGCAGCCGGTCGAGCTCCGCCGCTAGCCGGTCGTACTCCGGGTCGGGGCCGAGCGCGCCGAGCAGCTTTCGTACCTCCCGCGCGGTTCCGTCGGCCCGGTCCAGGCGTTCCAGCAGCGCCGACCAGGCGGCATCGACGGCGGCGATCGCGCGGACGGCCTCTTCGTACCTGCCGGTCATGCGCGCGACGACGCCGTCCAGCGACAGGTGCTCGGCGGGCGGGCCGAGGAGGGTGCGCCGCTCCAGCGGCGTCTCGGCGGGCAGCTCGACGGACGGCCCGCACAGCAGCCGTTCGAGCTCGGCCATGTCCGCCTGGTCGGGGCGGCCGCGGCGGCCGCGTAGGTCCTCCGCCCGCCCGAGCACCCGTCCGTACGCGTCGAAGAGCCGCCAGAGCTCCGCCGTCAGCGTGGCGAGCTCGTCACGGCGGCGTGCCGTACGCCCGGTGAGTTCGGGGCTCTGCAGCAGGCGGTATCCCTGCTGCGCCTCGAGGTCGAGCAGCGCGGCGGTGATGCGCTCCCGCTCCCCCCGCAGGCGATCAAGGACGCGGTCCGCCTCGTCCCGGTTCATGACCCCAGACCCCGTCTTCGACTGCCCCACCCAATCGACGCGCGCGATGAAATGCCGACTTTTATCGCTTATCGCGCTTTGTTGGGTGCCAAGTCTGCACGAAATCGAGGTTTCCCACCAGACGCCCCGGGCGATCGGGGACGCCGGTGGCGCGCGGATGACGCCGTCCGGCACGTACCGCCGTGACGGCCGTGCGTCCCCGCCGCAGGGAGTAACATCCCGCCACCATCGGTACATCACCCTGTGACGTGCCCCGCGCGTACGGGGCACGCTCTCGGGGGGGAATCGTGGCAGAACGACCGGCCCGCAGCGCCCGTGACGGCGCCAGCGTCCGGGACCGGGAGCGGCCGCGCCAGGCACGGGGGAGGGGGCGCGGCGGACGGGCTGGATGTGAGATTCTGGTCTCGCGGCACATGATCCGCGCGCCGCGGCATCACCTCGCCCGGCCGCGCCGGATCGGCCGGCGGGAGCGATGCCCGGATCGTCTGAGCCGGTGCGCCCCCGCTCTTCCGCAATGGCGCGCGGTTCCACCGCTCCGCGCGGCTCGGGGAGTCCAGGCGGTGCGTGCCGCCCCCTGACCTGCTCGTATCGCCGGTATCCGGATGGTCCGGCGCCCCCTGTGGGGCCGCCGGCCGGCGCGGGCGTGAACGACCTCTCGGAAGGAATGAGTCGATGGTGACCCCGAACGGGTCCGACCCAACGGCCGGCGGCGGCGCCGCGAACGACGGCCTCACGGGCTTCGCGGACCTCGCGCTGCGGCCCGAGCTGCTGGAGGCGCTGTCCGGCCTGGGCTATGAGGAGCCCACGCCGATCCAGCGGGAGGCGATCACCCCGCTGATGGAGGGCCGCGACCTGGTCGGGCAGGCCGCGACCGGAACGGGCAAGACCGCGGCCTTCGCACTGCCCGTGCTGCAGCGGCTGGAGCCCGAGGGCCGGGGAAGCGCGCCCGTCGCGCTCGTCCTCGTGCCGACCCGCGAGCTGGCGATGCAGGTCTCGCAGGCGTTCCACCGGTACGGCCGCGGGCTCGGTGCGCGGGTCCTGCCGATCTATGGCGGGCAGCCGATCCGCTGGCAGATCAAGGCGCTGGAGCGGGGCGTCGATGTCGTCGTCGCGACGCCCGGGCGGGCGCTCGACCACATCGGCCGCGGCACCCTCGGCCTGCGCGCCGTGCGGACCGTCGTGCTCGACGAAGCGGACGAGATGCTCGACATGGGCTTCATCGAAGACATCGAGACGATTCTTCAGGAGACGCCCGAAGACCGGCAGACGGTGCTGTTCTCCGCGACGCTCCCGCCGCACATCCAGCAGCTCGCCGACCGCTACCTGCGCGACCCGGTCCGCATCCAGATGGGCCGCGAGGCGCCGGCCGCGGGGGAGACCCCGCGGGTGCGGCAGGTCGCCTACATCGTGGCGCGGCCGCACAAGCCGGCCGCGCTGGGGCGGGTGCTGGAGGTCGAGTCACCCGCCGCGGCGATCGTGTTCTGCCGGACCCGCGAGGAGGTCGACCAGCTCACCGAGACGCTGAGCGGGTCCGGCTACCGGGCCGAGGCGCTGCACGGCGGCATGAGCCAGGAGCAGCGCGACCGGGTCATGGGACGGCTGCGCGGCGGCACCGCCGACCTGCTCATCGCCACCGACGTGGCCGCGCGCGGGCTCGACATCGAGCACCTGACCCACGTGGTCAATTACAACGTTCCATCGGCGTCCGAGTCGTACGTGCACCGCATTGGCCGGGTCGGCCGCGCCGGCCGCGAAGGCGTCGCGATCACCCTTGCCGAGCCGCGCGAGCACCGCATGCTCAAGGCGATCGAGCGGGGGATGAAGCAGCGGATCACGGTGGAGAAGATCCCCACCGTCGCGGACCTGCGCGCCCGGCGGCTGGAGCTGACCCGCGCCGCCCTGCACGAGAGCCTTCTCGAGGACGACCTCGAACAGTTCCTCGCGGTGGTGGAGCCGCTGGCGGAGGAGTTCGACATCATGGAGGTCGCGCTCGCCGCGGTGAAGCTCGCCTACGACTCCAGCGGGTCGGCGGCGGACGATGAGGAGATCCCCGAGATAGTGCCGCGGCCCGAACGCGAGCGGCGCGACCGCCGCGACGGCGGGCGCCGGGAGCGGCGCGGCCCCGCGGAGGGCATGACCCGGCTGTTCGTCGGCCTCGGGCGCAGCGCGGGCATCCGGCCGCAGGACCTCGTCGGCGCCATCGCCGGCGAGTCGCGGCTGTCCGGCCGCGACATCGGCACCATCGAGATCGCCGACCGGTTCTCGCTGGTGGAGGTGCCGGAGCGGGCCGCCGACGATGTGATCACCGCGCTGCGGCGTACCACTCTCAAGGGCCGCAAGGCCACGGTCCGCCGCGAGCGCTTCCAGAACGCCCGCCGGCCCCGCTGACCCGGACCGCCGCGACCCACGCCGGGCCGGCGGGTGAGGACGGCGCGACCGGCCGGCCGGCGCGGCGACGAAGACTCAGCCGTCGTCGTGGGCGAGCGCGGCTGTGCCGCGGGTGGCGCGCTCCCGCAGCCGGTACCGCTGGATCTTCCCGCTGTTGGTCTTCGGCAGCGCGTCGACGAACTCGATCGCGCGCGGGTACTTGTACGGCGCGATCACCCGCTTGGTGAACGCCTGCAGCTCGGCGATCTTCGCCGCGTCGCCGGTCACGCCGTCGCGCAGCACGACGAAGGCGTACACGATCGAGCCGCGGTCGGGGTCGGGTGCGGCCACCACGCCGGTCTCCAGCACGTCGGGGTGGCCGAGCAGCGCCTGCTCGACCTCCGGTCCGGCGATGTTGTAGCCGGCCGAGATGATCATGTCGTCGGTGCGGGCGCGGTACCAGAAGTAGCCGTCCGCGTCGCGGACGAAGGTGTCGCCGGTGAGGTTCCAGCCGTTCCGTACGTACGCGCGCTGACGCTCGTCGGCGAGGTACCGGCAGCCGGTCGGCCCGGCGACGGCCAGGTGCCCCGCCGCGCCGTCGGGTACGGGACGGCCGTCGTCGTCCACGACGGCGGCCTGATAGCCGGGCACGACGCGGCCGGTCGCGCCGGGCCGGATGTCGTCGTCGGCGGCGGAGATGAAGATGTGCAGCATCTCGGTGCTGCCGATGCCGTCGATGACGCGCACGCCGGTGGCGCGGTGGAAGTCCTCCCAGACCGGGCGCGGCAGGTGCTCGCCGGCCGACACGCAGCGGCGCAGGGTGGTGAGCGCGTCCGCCTTGCCCTCGGCGAGCATCGCCCGGTACGCGGTGGGTGCGGTGAACAGCGCGGTGACGCCGTGCGCGGCGATGGCGTCGGCCATCTCCGCCGGGGTGGCGCGCTCGATGAGCAGCGAGGACGCGCCCGCCCGCAGCGGGAAGACGACGAGGCCGCCGAGCCCGAACGTGAAGCCGATCGGCGGCGTGCCGGTGAACACGTCGTCCGCCCGCGGTCTCAGGACGTGCCGGGAGAACGTGTCGGCGATGGCGAGCACGTCGCGATGGAAGTGCATGGTCGCCTTCGGCCGTCCGGTGGTGCCGGACGTGGGGGCGAGCAGCGCCACGTCGTCGGCGGCGGTCGCGACCGCGGGGAAGGGCGCGTCCGTGGCCGCAGCGCACCGGGCGGCGAGGTCGCCGTCGCCGCCGTACACGAGGGTGAGGAGCGCGGGAGCCGCGGCGACCAGGTCGTCGACGAAGCGGTGGTCGCAGAGGGCGAGGTCCGGCTCGATGATCTCCATGAGCGCGGTCAACTCGGACGGGCGCAGCAGCGGCATGGTGGTCACCACGACGCCGCCGGCCTTGAGCACGGCGAGCCAGGCGGCGACGAGCCAGGGGTTGTTGGGTCCGCGCAGCAACACGCGGTTCCCGGGCACGAGGCGCAGGTCGCGGGTGAGCACCCAGGCGAGCCGGTCGACGTTGTCCAGCAGGTCGCCGTACGTCCAGGTCTCCAGGTCGGTGCGCAGGCAGGGGCGGTTTGCGCCGTACCGGCGAACCGTGGCGTCCAGCAGTTCCGCCGCGCAGTTGAGGCGCTCGGGGTAGGCGACGTCCGGCAGGTCGAGGAGGAACCGCGGCCACAGGTCCGGCGGGGGGAGGTGGTCCCGGCAGAAGGTGTCGACGTGCCCGGTCGGGGAAAGCCGCATGGCCAGCACTTCCTTCTGGGATGTCCGGAATTCCATCCAGTATTCACCCTCATTGACGACAGTCAAGAGTGCGCCATATGGCCGATGGCGGGGTCATGCCGGGTCGTCGCATGCCGCATTCATGACGGCGGTAACGAAACAGTGATAGCCTGCGTGAGTGCGCCCGGCTCCCGGGCGGCCCGCTCACCACGGCCGGCACGCGGTCGGCGTCCGGGGACGCGGACCGTGGTCCGCCGTGGGCGCGTGCGCGCCGGCGCGAGGCCGGCGCCCGGCCGGACGGAGGTGTGTCATCAGCCCGTTCCGCGGATCGGCTCCGCTCACGGACGACTGGCGGAACTTCCGCTTCACCTGCGCGGACGGCGTCGCCACCGTGACCCTCGACCGCCCCGACCGGCTCAACGCGCTCACCTTCGGTGCGTACGCCGACCTGCGCGACCTGGTCACCGAGCTGCCGCACCGCGGTGACGCCCGCGTCCTCGTGCTGCGCGGCGCCGGGCGGGCGTTCTGCTCCGGCGGCGACGTGAACGAGATCATCGGCGCGACGCTGGAGATGGACGCCCGCGCTCTGCTGGAGTTCACCCGCATGACCGGCGAGGTCGTCCGCGCCATGCGCGAGTGCCCGATTCCGATCATCGCCGCGGTGCAGGGCATGGCGGCGGGCGCCGGCGCGGTGCTCGCGCTGGCCGCCGACTTCCGCGTCGCGACCCGCGCCGCGCGGTTCGCGTTCCTGTTCACCAAGGTCGGCCTGTCCGGCGGTGACATGGGCGCGGCCTACCTGCTGCCCCGCCTGGTCGGCCTCGGCCGCGCCACGCGACTGCTCATGCTCGGCGACACGATCGACGCGGCCGAGGCCGAGCGCATCGGGCTGGTCAGCATGCTCGCCGAGGACGACGACCTCGACGCCGCGGTAGACGGCCTCGCCAAGCGGCTCGCCACCGGCCCGTCCGAGGCGTACGCGCAGACCAAGGCGCTACTCACCCGCGAGCAGGACATGAGCCTGTCCGGCGCGATCGAGCTGGAGGCGATGACGCAGGCGCTGCTGATGAACGGCCGCGACTACGCCGAGTTCCACGCCGCCTTCACCGCCGGCCGCGAGCCGCGCTGGACCGGCCGCTGACCGTACGCCCGCACCGTGGCGGATCGCCGGCCCCGGCCGGCGACCCGCCACCGCCGTCACACGGCCATGTTGACGAAGGTGACCGTGACCTTGTCCGGTACGGCGGTGTCGCTTGTGGGCGCGGGCACGAACCAGATGTCGGCGGTGCCGGAGCAGGGGAGCCACGCCGACGTCGGGATCGCCTGCGGCACGTTGTAGTACTTGAACACGATCGGCGTGCCGGTCGACACCGCGGGGAACGCGGCGTCGATGGAGTTCGCCGCGCTGCCGGTGTAGCCGCCCTCCTTCGCCGAGGTCGTCCCGAGGGCCACCCCGATCGTCTGTCCCGCGCCGGGATGTCCGGTCTGCCCGGGGAAGGCCGGGCCGGGGCAGACCATCTTGATCGTCGCGCCGTCGTGCACGTTGTTCACGAGGCCGTGGAACGGCTGGTCGGGACCGATGGGAATGATCGCGGCGTCGGCGTACGCGCTCGGAGCCGTCGCGATTCCGCCGGCGAGGATCCCGAGCGCCGCGAGCAGGTGTGCAGTCCTCATCTCGTGCTGTCCTTCCGCGAAGGTGGCATGGCGGAGCGCGACCGCGGTCACCACGGCGGCGCGCAGCCCGCCGGGGCGACCGAATCGGGGCCATTCGGTGGATACCACGGCCACCGGGCGGCGGCCACGATCCGGTCGTGGCCGGATCCCGCCACGGCCCGGTCATCCCCTTCGCCCCAGGTCGGCGACGTTGCGAGCGCGGTACGGTCATGCGGGCGACGGGCCGCTTCGTGAACGTTTCACCGGCCGTCCGCATGCCGGCCGGCTCGCCACGCCGTGCGCCCTGCGGTCGCGGTGTACGTCTGCTCCGAGAAGTCTGTGGCTTCGATCCGGCGGCCTGTCCACGCCTCGTCGGTCCGCATGTGAGCTCAGGTGCCGCGGTCCGGGCGCCAGCGGGCGTGGGCGGTGCGGGGCGGGCCGGAGCGGACGAGTTCGAGCCGTGGCCGGGGACCGTCGGTACGGCCGGCCTGCGGCTTGCGGCTGCCCGCGGCGAACGGCTTCGGCCACGTGGCGCCCGGCCCGCTGTAGCCCTGCTCGGCGGCGGCGTGCAGGCTCCACTGCGGGTCGTACAGGTGGGTACGGCCGAGCGCGCACAGGTCGGCGCGGCCCGCCATGAGGATCGAGTTCACGTCGTCGTAGGAGGAGATGGCGCCGACCGCGATGACCGCGACGCCGTACTTGCGGCCGATCTCGCCCCGGATCCGGTCGGCGTACGGGGTCTGGTAGCTGCGCCCGAACGCGGGCCGCTCCTCGCTGACCACCTGCCCGGTCGACACGTCGATGCCGGCCGCGCCGTGCTCGGCGAAGGCACGGGCGATCTCCACCGCCTCGTCGGCGTCGACGCCGCCCTCGCACCAGTCGGTGGCCGAGATCCGCACGGTCACCGGCCGCTCGTCCGGCCAGACCTCGCGGATCGCGTCGAAGACCTCCAGCGGGTAGCGCAGCCGCGCCCCGGTCGAGCCGCCGTACGCGTCGGTGCGCCGGTTCGTGAGGGGGGACAGGAAGGACGACAGCAGGTAGCCGTGCGCGCAGTGCAGCTCCAGCAGGTCGAACCCGGCCCGCGCGGCCCGCCGCGCCGCGGCGGCGAACTGCTCCCGGATCTCGGCCATCTCGGCGACGGTCAGCTCGCGCGGCACCTGGTTGTCCGGCGAGTACGGGATCGGGGACGGACCGCACACCGCCCAGTTGCCCTCCGGCAGCGGCCGGTCGATGCCCTCCCACATCAGCCGGGTCGAGCCCTTGCGCCCGGAATGCCCGAGCTGGACGCCGATCTTCGCCTCGCTGTTCTCGTGCACGAACGCGGCGATGCGCCGCCAGGCCGCCTCCTGCTCGTCCGTGTACAGACCGGCGCAGCCCGGCGTGATCCGCCCGGTGGGGGAGACGCACACCATCTCGGTCATCACGAGACCCGCGCCGCCGAGCGCCTTGCCGCCCAGGTGCACGAGGTGGAAGTCGCCGGGCACGCCGTCGCGGGAGGAGTACATGTCCATGGGCGAAACGACGACCCGGTTGGCGAGCCGCAGGCCGCCGAGCCGGAACGGCTGGAACATCGGCGGGCGCACCTCGCCCGGCCCGTCCGGCTGCGCGGCGGCGAACCAGCGGTCCATGTCCGCGACGAACTCCGGGTCGCGCAGTCGCAGGTTGTCGTACGTGACGCGGCGGCTGCGGGTGATGATGTTGAACGCGAACTGCGCCGGCTCCTGGTGCACGTACTGGCCGATGTTCTCGAACCACTCCAGGCTGGCCTGGGCCGCGCGCTGCGTGGAGGCGACCACCGGCCGCCGCTCCTCCTCATAGGCGGCGAGCGCCGACTCGACCGGCGCGCCGGCGTGCTCGTGCAGGCAGGCGGCGAGGGCCAGCGCGTCCTCCATGGCCAGCTTGGTGCCCGAGCCGATGGAGAAGTGCGCGGTGTGCGCGGCGTCGCCGAGGAGGACGATGTTGCCGTGCCGCCAGCGCGCGCACCGGACCGTCGTGAACGCCGTCCACCGGGAGTTGTTCGCGAGGATCCGGTGGTCGCCGAGGACGCCGCGGCACAGCTCCCGGATCAGCTCGATGGACCGCTCGTCGCTGCGGCCCGGCGGCAGGCCGGCCGGCGCGAGATCCGCGAACCCGGCGCGCCGCCACACGTCCTCGTGCATCTCCAGGATGAACGTGCTCGCCTCGCGGCCGTACGGGTAGCCGTGCACCTGCATGACGCCGGCGGGCGTGTCGAGGATGTGGAAGGTGAAGGCGTCGAAGACCAGGTCGGTGCCGAGCCAGATGTACCGGCAGCGCCGCTGCTCCAGGTCGGGTCCGAACGCCTCGGCGAACCGCGCGCGGGTCGCGGAGTTGATGCCGTCGGCGGCGACGACCAGGTCGTACGCTGCCGACAGCTCCGCCGCGTCGGGCGCCTCCGCGCGGAACCGTACGGCCACGCCCAGCTCGGCGCAGCGCTCCTGCAGGATGCCGAGCAGGCGGCGACGGCTCATCGCGGCGAACCCGTGCCCGCCGGAGGTGACGGTCGTGCCGCGGTAGTGCACGTCGATGTCGTCCCAGCGGGCGAACTCGTGGCTCATCGCGGCGAATATCGCCCTGTCGGCGTGCTCGATGCCGCCGAGCGTCTCGTCGGAGAACACGACGCCGAAGCCGAAGGTGTCGTCGGGGGCGTTGCGCTCCCAGACCGTGATCTCGTGCCGCGGGTCGAGCTGCTTGGCCAGTGCGGCGAAGTACAGCCCGCCGGGCCCGCCGCCGGCCACCGCGATGCGCACGTCGCCCGACTCCCTCCACGCGTCCGCCGTGACGAGCGTATGTCGGTAAATCTACGGCCGTCAATGACACGATACAACAGGGCGGACCGCCGGGCACCGCGGGCATCGTGCCGGTCCCACGGCCGGCCTGCGGCCCGGGGCCTTCCGGGGGCGCGGTGATTGCCCCTAGCATGGCGATCTTCCCGTTCCCTTGTTTCCCGTGATCGGCGAACAACGCTTCGGAGGTGGAGGTGGCAATGCGGGCGGGACCGCCGCTGGCCGTCGCCTGGCTTGTCATCGGCGGGCTCGCCGCCGGACAACGCCACTACTACTCGCACTTCGACGGCAGTTGCGGAAGGTTCGCCACGATCGGCGCGACGATCATCTCCGGGCCGCTCAACTACGCCGGCCTCGACCCGCAGGTCACCTGCAAGGTGCCGCAGCCCAGTAAATGACGCCGCGTACGGCCGCCGGGCATAGCGTCCCATTGACGGCCGTAATAGATGTTTGTCACGCTGGGCGGGTGACGGCGAGGACCTGTCTGGTAACCGGCGCCGGGCGCGGCATCGGCAGCGTGGTCGCGGACCGCCTGTCCGCTGCCGGCCATCGCCTGGCGCTGACCGCCCGCACCCGCAAGGAGCTGGAGGCGGTGGCCGCCGCCCTGCCCGGGCCGTCCCTGGTGCACGCCGCCGACGTCACCGACCCGGCGGCGGTGGAGGAGCTGTTCGGCGCGGTCGAGCGACAGTGGGGGCCGGTCGAGGTGCTGGTCGTGGGCGCCGGTGGTGCGATGTCGGCACCGCTGGCCCGTACGAGCGACGACGACTGGCAGCGCATGCTCGACCTCAACCTCACCGCGCCGTTCCGCTGCCTGCGCCGCGCGGTGCCCGCGATGGTCGAGCGAGGCTGGGGGCGCGTCGTGGTCGTCGCGTCGGTGGCCGCCAAGCACGGGTCGCCGTACATCAGCGCGTACGCCGCCGGCAAGCACGGCGTGCTCGGCCTGGTCCGGTCGGCCGCCGCCGAGCTGGCCGGCACCGGCGTCACCGTCAACGCCGTCTGCCCCGGCTACGTCGACACGCCGATGACCGACCGCTCGGTGGCGAACATCGCCGCCCGCACCGGCCGCGGCGAGGACGAGGCGCGCAGGTTCCTGGAGGGGCGGCAGCCGATCGGCCGGCTGATCGACCCCGCCGAGGTCGCCGACGTCGTCGAGCTGTGCGTACGCAACGCCGGCATCACCGGGCAGGGCATCAACGTGGACGGAGGCGCGGTCCAGTCGTGACGAACCAGCGGATCGACCCGCCCGGCCTGGCCCGGCCCTCGGGCTTCTCGCACGCGGTCGTCACGACCGCCGACCGGCTCGTCTTCCTGGCCGGCCAGACCGCGCTCGACGCGGACGGCCGCATCGTCGCAGGCGGCGTCGTCGCGCAGTTCGAACGGGCGCTCGCCAACCTGCTCACCGCGCTGGCGGCGGCGGGCGGCGAGCCGGACGACCTGGTCAGCCTGACCGTCTACATCGTCGACATGGACGACTACCGCGCGCACGCCAAGGAGATCGGCGCGGTCTGGCGCCGCCTGTGCGGCACCGGTTATCCGGCGATGGCCGGCATCGGCGTGAGCCGCCTGTGGGATCGCGACGCCCTGGTCGAGATCCAGGGCGTCGCCGCACTGTCCTCCCGGTGACGGCCTCCCCGCCGCCGCGCCGCAGGCGGGACGTGCGACCTCAGGCGCCGATCGTGGCGGTGACGTGCACGCGGGCGGGCTCCTCCAGGCGCGAGCGCAGCGTGAAGAACAGGTCGGCGGCGCGGATGCCGATCCAATCGTCGGGTAGCAGCTCCTCGGGCAGGCCCGGGTCGAGGTATGGCAGGCGCCGCCAGTCGGTGAGCACCCGCACGTAGTCGGCGAACGCCGTGCGCGCCCGCGGCGTGCCGCACCGCCGCCACCGCCGCAGCACCGGTTCGTGCGCCTCGATGAACTCGCCGTAGAGGCGTTCGAGCTGGTCCAGATCCCACCACCGGCGCACCTTCGCGGCAAGGTCGCCGAACGCCAGGTGCTCGCCGCGGAACAGGTCGGCGTAGGAGTCGAGGCCGAGCCGCCGCAGCGCCCCGGCGGTCGCGTCGTACAGGTGCGCCGGCGCGATCCACACGCCGGGCGCGGCGGTGCCGAACCCGAGCCGGGTGAGCTGCGACCGCAGGACGTGCCGCCGGTGCCGCTCCGCCTCCGGCACCGAGAAGACCGCCAGCATCCAGCCGTCCGACAGCGACGCCCGGTGCCGCCGGAAGATCCGCTCGTCGCCCTCCCGCAGGATCGCCCGCGCCTCGTCGGACAGCTCGTAGCCGGCCGCCCCCTGGTGGCGGCGGGCGTGCAGGATGCCGCGCCGCTTCAGCCGGGAGATCGACGACCGTACGGCCGGCTCGTCCACGCCGAGGTCGGCCAGCAGCGCGATCAGCGACGCGACCGACAGCCAGCCGCCGTCGGACCGCCCGTACAGCCCGTACACCGTCACGATCAGATGCCGTGGCTGCACGACACGCGGCGGCGCGCCGGTGTCGTGCGAATCTGAGACGGCCGTCACGTTGAGACCATATCAACGCGGCTCGGGGGCGGGCCGTCCGCGGACCAGTTGCGGTGGGCTTCGCGACGGTCCGGGACGGTCCGGGACGGGCGACCGGTGCTGTGGAGCCATCGGCACCGGCCGCCTTCGGCCGGGCAGGCCGCGATGGAAGAGATCCGCCGGCACGGGCGTGGCGGTCGACGAGCGCGGCCGTCCGATGCCGAAGCCAAGGCAGGGCGGGCGTGCTGATTCCCTCGGCGACCCGCTGGGTAATGACATTTCCGCGAACGTCGGCAAAAACGCGCCCTATACTCC
>JBEHYF010000127.1:0-16409 GCA_048498315.1 Actinomycetota bacterium | reverse complement strand
CCGGCGCGGAGGGAACCGGCGCGGAGGGAACCGGTACGGGCGGAACCGGCGCAGGCGGAGCCGATGCAGACGGACCCGGTGCGGTCGGCGCCGGTGCGCGCGGTGCCGGCCGGCTGGTTGCCGGCGGGACGATGACCGTGCTGCACCTGGTCACCAACGCGCTGCCGCGCACCCAGGCCGGTTACACCGTGCGGACGCACCGCATCGTCTCGGCGCAGCACGCGCTCGGCCTCGACCCGCACGTGGCGACCCGCCTCGGGTATCCGCTCGCGCAGGGCATCGCCGACTCGCGGCCGCGCGTGGACGTCGACGGCGTCCCGTACCACCGGCTGCTGCCCTGGCTGCCGCCGCGCGACCCCGTCGCCGGCGTGCGGAAGGCGGCACGCCTGGCCGGCCGGCTGGTCGAGGAGCTGCGGCCGTCCGTGCTGCACGCGGCGAGCGACCACCTGAACGCGGCGGTCGCCCTGGAGCTGCGCGAGCGGTACGGCCTGCCGGTCGTCTACGAGGTGCGCGGCTTTCTGGAGGACTCCTGGCTGTCGCGCGACCCGGCGCGCACGGAGCACGACGAGTACTACCGGCTCACCCGTGAGCTGGAGACCGAACGGATGCGCACCGCCGACCTCGTCGTGACGCTCGGCGAGGCGATGCGCGCCGAGATCGAGGGCCGCGGCGGCGTGCGCGACGTGCTGGTCGTGCCGAACGCCGTCGACGACGCGTTCCTCGAACCGCTGCCGGACGGCGCGAAGCTGCGCGCCGACCTCGGCATAGCGGAGAGGGAGGTGGTTGTCGGCCTGACGTCGACGTTCTACGGGTTCGAGGGCATCGACACGCTCATCGAGGCGGCCGCGCTGCGCCGGGACTTCACCCTGCTGCTCGTCGGCGACGGGCCCGAGCGGCCGGCGCTGGAGCGCCGTGCCGCCGAGCTCGGCGTCCGGGCGATCTTCACCGGGCGGGTGCCGGTCGATCAGGTACGTCGGTATCACGCAGTCCTCGATGTGTTCGCGGTCCCGCGGAGGGCGGACCGGGTGTGCCAATTGGTGACTCCGCTGAAACCGCTGGAGGCGATGGCGGGGGGAATCCCAGTAATAGCAAGTGATGTCAAGGCCCTCCGAGAAATCATCGAACCAGGGGTTAGCGGCACGTTAACTCTTCCGGAAGACCCGGAGGCATGGGCGAATTGCCTGGACCAGCTCATTTACAGTCCAAAGCTACGCGGCGAAATCGGTAAGGCGGCCCGGGAGTGGGTCGCGGCACACCGCACCTGGCGGACCGTCGCGGCCCGCTATCTCGCCCCCTACCGGGATCTCGCCTCCGCAGCATCCTGAAGGGAGCCACCTGGTGGATCTGGTGGTCATCGGACTCGGGTACGTCGGCCTCCCGCTGGCCCGGGAGGCCTGCCGTACCGGCCTCCGGGTCGCCGGGCTCGACCGCGACCCGCGGGTCGTTGCCGGGCTGAAGGCCGGGCTGTCGCACGTCGACGACGTTGCGGCCGGCGAGATCGAGGAGATGCTCGCCGCGGGCTTCGCGCCCTCACGCGACGAGGCGGTCCTCGACGGCGCCCGCACGGTCGTCATCTGCGTGCCGACGCCGCTGTCCGACGACGGCGGCCCGGACCTGACGGCGGTGCGCAAGGCCGCCCAGACGGTGGCCCGGCACCTGGCCCCCGGCACGCTCGTCGTCCTGGAGTCGACCACCTACCCGGGCACCACCGAGGAGGTCGTTCGGCCGATCCTGGAGGAGTCCGGGCTGGTCGCCGGCGAGGACTTCCACCTGGCGTTCTCCCCCGAGCGCATCGACCCGGGCAACCCGGTCTACGGCGTCCGCAACACGCCGAAGATCGTCGGCGGGCTGACGCCGGCCTGCTCGGCGGCCGCCGCGGCCTTCTACGGCAAGTTCGTCGAGACCGTCGTGCAGGCCAAGGGCACTCGCGAGGCCGAGATGGCCAAGCTGCTGGAGAACACCTACCGGCACGTCAACATCGCGCTGGTCAACGAGATGGCGGTGTTCTGCCACGAGCTGGGCGTCGACCTGTGGGACGCGATCGCCTGCGCCTCGACCAAGCCGTTCGGGTTCCAGGCGTTCCACCCGGGCCCGGGGGTCGGCGGGCACTGCATCCCGATCGACCCGAACTACCTGTCGTACAAGGTCCGGTCGCTGGGCTACCCGTTCCGTTTCGTCGAGCTGGCGCAGGAGATCAACGATCGGATGCCGCGGTACGTCGCCGAACGCGCGCAGGCCCTGCTCAACCGCGAGGGCCGGGCGATGAAGGGCGCGAAGGTGCTGCTGCTCGGCGTGACGTACAAGGCCGACATCGCCGACCAGCGCGAGTCGCCGGCCCGCCCGGTCGCCCGCCGGCTCCGCAAGATGGGCGCCGACCTGTCCTTCCACGACCCGTACGTGGAGGCCTGGGACGTCGACGGCGAGCCGGTGCCGCGCGCCCGGGTGCTCTACACCGCGCTGGCCGAGGCCGACCTGGCGATCCTGCTCACCGACCACGGCGCGTACGACGCGGAGAGCCTGACCCGGCACGCCCGGCTGCTGTTCGACACCCGGGGCGGCACGCGCCGCGCCGACGAGGCTGCCGCCGAACGCGTCGAACTGCTGTGACCCGGCGTCCTCGCGGAATTAACCGAGAATTCGCCTGAGCGCGCGAGACTTGCGGGTGACGTGAAATCGATGCGGATTTTCGTGTGCACGATCGTGCACCATCCTGAGGACGCGAGAATTCTGCACCGGCAGATTCGCGCGCTGCTCGACGCCGGACATGATGTCACTTATGTCGCACCATTTCGCGCGTGCAATGCGACGCCGTGGCCGGAGATCGATCCGCTGGACGTGCCCCGGGCGACCGGGCGGAACCGCGTGCGCGCGCTGCGCGCCGCCCGGCACACCCTCGCCGTGCACGCCGAGCACGCCGATCTGATCCTGCTGCACGACCCGGAGCTGCTGCTGGCCGTGCCGCACCGGCTGCGCGGCCGCACCGTCTGGGACGTGCACGAGGACACCGCCGCCGCGCTCGGGACGAAGGGCTGGCTGCCCGCGCCGCTGCGCCCGCCGCTGCGGTTCGGCGTGCGCCGGCTCGAACGCCGCGCCGAACGCCGCCTGAAGCTGCTGCTGGCCGAGGAGGGCTACCAGGCGCGGTTCCGCCGGCCGCACCCCGTCGTGCCGAACACGACGCACGTCCCGGACCGGCCGCCCGCGCCGCCGGGCGACGACCGGGTCGTCTACGTCGGCCAGCTCTCCCTGGCCCGCGGCGCGGAGGAGCTGATCGCGCTGGCCCGGCTCGTGCACGCCGACGGGATCACCCTCGACCTGGTGGGCGCCGCCGACGCCGACGTGCGGCCGATGCTGCGCGACGCGCAGCGCGAGGGCGTGCTGCGCTGGTACGGCTTCCTGCCGAACGATCGGGCGCTGCGCATGGCCGAGGGCGCGCTCGCCGGCCTGTCGCTCCTGCACGACTCGCCGAACTACCGGCACTCGATGCCCACCAAGGTCGTCGAGTACATGGCGCGCGGCGTCCCGGTGATCACCACCCCGAACCCGATCGCCGCGGAGATCGTCACGAGCGCCCGGTGCGGCCTGATCGTGCCGTTCCAGGACCCGGGTGCGACCGCTGCGGCGGTCCGGCGCCTGCGGGACGACCCGGCACTCCGCCTGGAGATGGGCAAGCGCGGCCACGAGGCCGCGCGGGCCCGCTTTCACTGGCCGGAGCAGGCGCGCCTGTTCGTCTCCCAGCTCGAACACTGGGCCGCGCAAGCTTCCTAGGCCCGGCAAGCAGCCCGGCCGACCCAGCAGATCTGCCAGGTGACGCTCACCTGGGAGACGGCGTACGCCACGGCCTTCTTCACCGGCTACGCGCAGTCGGTCGGCGTCAACGAGACGACCGCGAACATCTTCGGGTGCGCCGGCTCGCTGGCGAGCGATCCCGGCATGTGCTCGGCGCTGAACCGGCACGTCGCGCAGCTTCCACAGTCGCAGTGGTCCGACCCGAGCCAGTGCTACAAGGCGGCTCCGGCGAACTACTACGCGCCGTTCTGGCACGACCACGCGATCGACCACAAGGCCTACGGCTTCCCCTACGACGGCTGCGCCGGCCAGTCGTCGTACATCTCCCACGCCGACCCGCAGTACCCTCTGCTGGTCGCCGTCGGCTGGTGACCGGCGGCCCTCCCTGAAGGCGATCTCCCGCAAGGTGATCTTCAGAAGGTGATGCGGCCCTGCCGGCACGGCCGGGGCCGCGTCACCTCCCGTTCGGCCGCGCAGCCGCCGCCTCGCATCCCGCGCAGGTGCCGTCGTCGATATGGCGGGCGATCCGCGCGGCGAGGTAGGTAGCAGTGCCGGGCCGTTCGGAGGTGACCGACACGATCGTGCGGCCCACCCGCATCATCACCGTGCCGGACGCGGCACCCAGCGCGTACGCCGCGTCGCCCGCCCGCACCGGGTCACGGACGGCGTTCTGGGTGTCGCGGGCCGCGGCGAACAGCGCGGCGGCGTCCCCCGGGTCGGCCGCGACCCACTGGAGGGTCACCGCCGGCTCGTCGGCCTTCCAGCCGGGGCCGGCGTCCCCGGACGCGTGCGTCCGGCGCGGCCGGTAGATGCACCCGGCCCGCAGGCGCAGCCCGTCCACGCTCGCCGTCGAGGGAACGCCGACGTAGCCGGGCAGGTCGGAGGCGGTGAGCAGTGAGCAGGCGTCCGGCCAGTCGCCGGTCGGCACTCCGGCCAGCTCCGGCGGGCCGCCGCCCTCGATGCCGCCGCGCAGGGCCATGAGCCGGGCGCCGCCGTACGGGCGCGGCCGTGCCTCGGGCACCGCGACGTACAGCAGCCCGCCGCCCGCGGCCAGCCACGGGCGCACGCCGTCCAGCCCCGGGCGCAGCACCATCGGAACAGGCACCGTGGTGCCCGCGCCCGTGACGGGGTCGACCACGTCGACGCCTGCGGGCAGCAGCGGGTCGGCGACCCTGGGCCGCAGCCCGTACACGAGGCCGCCGGCGACCGTCAGCGCCGCGTATCCGGTGGTGTCGCGGTGCCACGACGTGGCGCCCGAGCCGATGTCGACCGACTCCAGGCGGCGGGTGGCGGCGTCGTCGCCAGGCCGCCGCGGCGTGCCGTAGGCGACGAGCAGATGCCCGCCCGCCACCGCGATCGGGCACATGTCGCGGCACACGTCCTCGCCGGCGAGGACGAGGAAGCGGTGGCCCATCCAGTCGAACGCCTGCAGCGACAAGCCATCGAACACAGCCGTCACGTCGCCGTCCACGGCCACGGCCGAGTGCGCGGTGTTCCGCGTGGACACCGTGAACAGTGTGTGGCCGGTGTGCGGGTCGACGGCCAGGACGCGGTCGCGGGTGCCGCAGTCGACGCTGAATGCGGCGACGCTCTCGCTGCCGCCGGAGGCGAACGGCATCACCTCGGGCAGTAGGCAGCCGTGCGCCAGCCGCTTGGACCACACCCGCCGCCCGGTGCGGGCCGACCGCCCGTACAGCACGTGCCGACCGTCCTCGGTGACGAACACGACCCCGCCGGCGGCGGGCCAGCGCAGCGTGGTGCGGTCGGTGGAGGCGGGAATGGCCCCGCGCTGCCGCCACAGCAGCGTGCCGCTGACCGCGTCGAGGCCGACCATCAGCCGGTTGCCGCGGTGGCCGGTCCGCTCCAGGTAGACCGCGAGGTACGGGCCGGTGCGCGCCCAGCCCAGCATCGACCATCCGGCGCGGTAGTAGTGCCAGCGCTCCCGGCCGGTACGCGCGTCGCGGACGTCGAGGCCGTGCCCGGACACGACGATGAGCTGGCCGTCCACGATCGCGTACGCCACCCGGTCGTAGGCGGGCAGGTCGCTGTCGCCGACCGGGGTGTTGAGCTGCCAGCTCGGGGTGACCGGACCGGCCGGCGGGCCGAGGTCGGCCAGCGGCGGCTGGGGCGCCCGAGTGACCGTGTGGTTCACCTGCCACCACTCGGCCTGCAACACGAAGTGGTCGCCCAGCACCACGCACAGCGCCACGGCAAGCAGGACCGTCACGACGTTGAGGACGAGCTGCCTGCGGCTCCGCGCGGACTCGACCGTGATCACCTCCCGTCGCCGGCGTCCTGCAGGCCCGAGCGTACGGGCTGGCGGCGCCGCGCATCGATAATTGGCGGATGGTCTCGACCGTGAAGGACGATCAGATCGCCGCGGAGCAGCGCCGCGTCGACGAAGCGTACGCACGCCTCGGGGAGATGCGGGCCGCCGCGCGGCGGATGATCGAGGAGGGGTACCGGCAGGCCCAGGCCGGGACCAAGGGCTCGCTCGTCGACCGCGACGCCATGGTGCACCAGGCCGCCGTGCGGCTGCACACGCTCGACGTCGCCGAAGAAGGCCTGGTCTTCGGCCGCCTCGACCTGGTCGGCGGCGAGACGCTGTACGTCGGGCGGATCGGCGTCCGCACGAGCGAGCACGAGTCGCTGGTGATCGACTGGCGGGCGCCGGCCGCGGAACCGTTCTATCGGGCCACGCCGGAGGACCCGCGAGGCGTCGTACGCCGCCGGGTGCTGCACTGCCGGGGCCGCCGCGTCGTCGACATCGAGGACGACCTGCTCATCCCGGACGCCCGCCCGGACCTGACGGTGATCGGGGACGGCGCGTTCATCGCCTCCCTCGCCCGCGCCCGCGAGGGCTCGATGCGCGACATCGTGGCGACGATCCAGCGCGAGCAGGACGAGGTGATCCGGGCGCCCGCCGACGGCACGGTGATCGTTCAGGGCGGTCCCGGCACCGGCAAGACGGCCGTGGCGCTGCACCGGGTGGCGTACCTGCTGTTCCGGCACCGGCGCCGGTTCGGCTCGCGCGGGGTGCTGGTCGTCGGCCCGAACCCGCGGTTCACCGCCTACATCGAGCGCGTGCTGCCCTCCCTCGGCGAGGGCGGCGCGACGCTGCGCTCGCTCGGCGACCTGGTGCCGGGCGAGGAGGCGGCCGTGCACGACCCGCCCGCGCTCGCCCGGGTCAAGGGCGCGGCGTCGATGGCCCGGCTGCTGCGCCGGGCGGTGCAGGACGCGCCGCCCGGCAGCCCCGACGAGCTGCGCGTCGTGTACCGCGGCGTGGTCGTGCGGCTCGGCCGGGCCGCGCTGGACGAGGTGCGCCGCGAAACGCACCGGAAGACGGCGCACGGCGCGGTCAACGCCGCCTACCCGCGCGCCGCCGAGCTGCTGATCGACGCGCTGTGGCGGCGGTTCGTCGCGATCGGCGGCCTGGACGACGCGCCGGGCACCACGGACCGGCGGTTCGCCGCGCACGTCCGCGACGAGCGCGGCTTCGTGGAGTTCCTGCGCGCCTGGTGGCCGGTGCGCCGGCCCGCCGACGTGCTGCGTGCGCTGGCCGACCCCGACCGCCTGCGCCGGGCGGCCGGCCGCTCGCTCGACGACCGCACGGTGCGTGCCCTGGCCGAGTCATGGGACGGCCCCTGGTCCTACCTCGACGTCGCCCTGCTGGACGAGATCGGCGCGATCCTCGGCCCGCCGCCCCGGCCGCCGCGCGGCCCGAAGCGCCGCGCCGAGGACCCGTTCGTGATCGACGGCGTGAACGTCTTCACCGGCGAGGTGGTCGACGACGAGGAGGACGAGGAGCCCATGCTGCGGGAACTGTCGACGTACGTCGAGCGCCGCGAGCGGGCCCTGCGCCGCGACGACGATGACGACCGTCCCGCCGAGTACGCGCATGTCGTCGTCGACGAGGCGCAGGACCTGTCGCCGATGCAGTGGCGCATGCTCGGCCGCCGCGGCCGGCAGGCCACCTGGACGGTCGTGGCCGACCCGGCGCAGAGCGCGTGGGAGGACGCCGAGGCGTCGCGGAAGGCGATGGACGCCGTGCTCGGCCGCCGCCACCGCTACGCCTTCGAGCTCACCACGAACTACCGCAACCCAGTGGAGATCGCGAAAGTGGCCGCGCGGGTGCTGCACCGCGCGGTGCCCGGCGCCCGGCCCGCGCGTGCGGTGCGCGCCTCCGGTCATCCGCCGGTGATCCGCCACGTCGCGGCGCTGAACGGGAACGTGCGCGCCGAGGCCGCGGCGCTGGCCGACGCGGTGGAGGGCACGATCGGGGTGATCGTGCCGGTGGGCCGGCCGGCGCCCGCCCTGTCCGGGCTGCCGCCGCGGGTCCAGCTCCTCGACGCGCTGGAGGCCAAGGGCCTGGAGTTCGACGGGACGCTGATCGTGGAGCCGGGCGAGATCGCGGCGTACTCCGGAACAGGCCTGCGCACGCTGTACGTCGCGGTGTCCCGTGCCACGCAGCGCCTGACCGTGCTGACCACCGACCCGGGCTGGCAGGCCCTGCTGTCCGGCGACCCATGACGGGCGCCTCCAGATGAAGGCCGTCGGCGCGACGGACAGGATCCGGACCGGTCGGCCCCGGCCCGCAGACCGGTGCACCCCCGTCCGGAGGACCATGCAGGTCGGACACCGTTTCATCCTGCGGCGACCCCCGGCGTAGCCGCACGCATCCGCCGCAGCACTCGGCACGCGAACCCGTCGGCGACCTCGATCTCGGCAATCGGGACGACCGGCAGCCGTATCCGCGTGAGAAGGGGTATCTCCCTCCCCGTACGACTCACCGGACGGTGTGCCGTGGGCAGGTCGTCGAGATCGACCCAGAGGGTGGGCACGAGCCGATCCACCAGACGCAGACGGAACTCGCCGTGCGGGCACCGATAGGAGAACGCGGTCCTGCCGGACTCTCGTCGTTCGTGTTCAAGCGGACCGGCCCCCTGGGTTCGTGCCTCCGCCCACAGTGCGTCTTCTTCGGCCTCCCTCGGGTCTCGCGACAGACCGCCGCTCCATTCGCGCCATTTGACATCCCACCGTGACGCCCCCATGTCGCAGATCAGAGCGGTGAGGTGGTCAAGTGACCCGGTATCCCGGGGTACGGCCATCTCGAACACTGTGACCGGAACGGGAGCCCCCTGGAGAGCGGCCGCCATGAGGCCGTCGGCGAGGTAAGGGGCCTCGGCGAACCAGGAGACGAACGACGTGAACTCGATCTCCCACTCGGTGATCCGCTCGCGCAGCGACCTGCCCGCCGCTTCGGCGATGGCACGGTCGATCCCGGCCCACATCGGCTGTGTTTCGAGATGAAGGTCCAGCTCCATCGCCGCGAGGATGCGATCGACGATCGGCAGAGTCACGGCCCGTATGCCACGCTCGACCTCGCTGAGCGTCGTCATGCTGACCCCACAGCGTTCCGCAAGCTGTCGCAGGGTCCAGTGCTGTTCCAGCCTGGCCGCACGGATCAGCCTGCCGACCCGTTGGTTGCTGCCTTCGACCATGACGGCATCGTGAGTCCTCGATGAATGACTTGTCCACAGTTTCCACAGGCCTGTGGAAAACCGACCGCGGACAGTGGTCGTGCCGCTCCGGCAATCGGAGAGGTGCAGGAGGGCGGTGCGGGAGGTCGCCGGGACGGCGGGCGCTACGGCTGGGACGGCAGGACGCGGCGGACCCCGACGGCCCGGCGAATCCGGCGACCCGGCGGGCCCGGCCGCCCCGACCAATCCGGCGGTCCCGACCAACCGGCGGTCCCGACCAATCCGCGGTCCCCGGCCAACCCGAGCAACCCGCGGTCCCCGGCCAGATCAGCTAACCCGGCTAACCCGAGGGGCACCACCAACCCGGCTAACCCGGCCAACCCGGCGGACGCAGTGGCCGGGGCCGCGCTGATGGACGTTCCCCTAGCCGGAAGAATTTCCTGCGAGGGGAAGCCAGTGTGACCACATAGGTTGACCGGGTCCGATCCGGAGCCGGCCGGTCCCGGGGGGCTTACCGAGCTCGTTCCCTCAGCAGGAAATTTTTCCTGCTGAGGGAAGGTCAGCGCACGAGACACCGGCCGCCGGCGTGGCCGATGTGGTGGGCCCGGCCGTCGCCGCCGACCCGGTGAACGTTCGTGGACACCCCACTAGTCAACGCGACCCCCTCACATCCGTGTGAGGAGCCCATCGGGCAGCGCGCCCGATTGTGGATTCTTCCGGGCAGAGGCCTGGCAGTCTGACCTGCGTGGCCAGACGCGGGCAGCGCGAGGTCTGACATCTGCGGATGCCGCAATCGCGGCACGCCGTCACGGACTTGGAAGCGGAAGGATTCGGAACCGGGGCGGCCCGCCGCAGCGAGCGGGGGGTCGGCGTTCGCCCAATGTCAGGTTGACGTTCCGCTTTCCGGAGGGCGCGAGGGCCATCGCACGTAGGCGTGGAGTTCTTCGGCGGTCATCCGGTCGAACCGGTCGAGGGCGACCCCGATGAACCGGAGCTGGTCCATGTCGCCGGTCGCGACGCAGACCCGGCCGCCCGTCCATCGCCACAACGGGAGCCCGTCGGCGTCCGGGACCGACGACCAGCCGACCGGCGCGGGCGATGCGACCTGAGGACGCTGCGCCAGGCGCAGGCTCATCCTCGCGGCGGCCGGATACTTCCGGACGAGAAAGTCGAGCCGGAGCAGATCGCTCGCCTCCGAAGGCGAGCGATTCGCCAGCGAGTCGATCAGTTCGCGCAGCGCCGGAAGCGAGCGGACGAGCCGGTCCTCGGGTGTCATGGCCGTTACTCCGCTTCCCGGATCGGGACCGCGACGACCCTGCCGATCGACCGGACCAGTTCGCCCACGTCATCGACGCCGAGCGGGCGCTCCACCTCGCCCCGGCGGCAGATCGGCGCACCCCAGGACCAGCGCCAGCGCAGTTCGCCGTGCTCGTCCGGCCCGCACGTGATCGTCTCGTCGAGGTGACCGGTCGCTCCCCGAACGAAAATGTGGGCACCGCGCTGCTCGGCGTCCAGGCCCGCCTCCTGGCACGCCAGCGCGAGCGACTCCGCGTACGCGTGTATGTCGTCTGATGTGTACCGATCCACGACGTGCTCCGTTCGATCCGTCTTGCGATTCACGGTGACGACACTCACACGATCGATTACGTTAAGCCACGAACCCCTGGCCACCTCAGCTAAACCTGGTGCGAACCCGGTCCGGTGACACCCCCGGAGGTCGTCTCCGAATGCCCGCACAGCGCGCCCCCTACGAAGCTCCGGCGATCCGCGCGTTCGGCATCGCCCTGGAGATGCGGCGCTCCGCCGCCGGGCTCAGCAGGAATGAGCTCGCCGAGAAACTCGGCTGCACGCCGCAGTACGCCGGCCAGGTAGAGACGGCGAAGAACCTGCCGTCGAAGGCGTTCGCCGACGATCTGGACACCTTCTTCGCCTCCGGTGACCGGTTCCACAAGCTATGGAAACTGGTCAGCGAGACCCGTCACCTCGGCATGCTGCCGCCCGGCTTCGAGCGGTACGTGCAGCTCGAACGGCGCTCCTCCAAGATCCGAAAGTTCGATCCGCTGCTGGTTGCCGGGCTGTTCCAGACCGAGGCGTACGCCCGCGCCATCATGGGCTCGTTCATGAGCCCGGAGGCCGCCGACCTCACCATCGCGGCGCGCATGAAGCGGAAGGAGATCTTCTTGCGCGCCGATCCTCCGCACGTCTTCCTCATCCTCGATGAAGGGGTTCTTCACCGCACCGTCGGCACGCCCGAGATCATGCGCGAACAGCTCGCCTACCTTCTCGACATCAGCCGCGGCGACAGCAGGGTCAACGTCCAGGTGGTGCCGCACGGCGTCGGGTATTACGCCGGCCTCACCGGAGGCTTCACCGTCCTGGGCTTCGCCGACGGCCCCGACGTCGCTTACACCGAGTCATCCGGAGAGGGAACGCTCCTGAAAGCACACGACAGGGCCGCGCTCAAGCTCGTAAAGTGGGATCTGATCCAGGGCCACACTCTCGACGTGACGCGGTCCCGCGCCTTGATCGAAGAAGCGATGGAGAGCCATGAGCACCCCTGACCTCCCCGACGTCCAATGGCGCAAGAGTTCCTTCAGCGGGCACGAAGGTGGAGACTGCGTCGAGGTCGCGGCCCTGTGCGCGACCGCAACGCCGCCCTCGGCTCGATCGAAGGAGTGACGGAGAGCCATGAGCGCCCCTGACCTCCCCGTCATCCAGTGGCGCAAGAGCTCCTTCAGCGGGCACGACGGCGGCCAGTGTGTGGAGGTCGCCGCCCCGTGCGTGAACGCCACGCCGAACCCCGGCCCGGCGGGAGACGCGTAGGACCGCCCTGCACGTTCCACGGCTGTCGTCTCTCGGCACGGCCAGGTCACGCGATCGGCGGATTCAGGCGCGCCTGTCGGGCTCAGATGATGGGTGGGCGGCCGAGGCGGGTCATGCGCCAGGCGGTGCGCCAGGAGATCGGGCGGCGCGGCCCGGCGGGCCTGCGCCAGCCCTCGCGGAAGCCGCCCAGCCACGGGCGCAGCGCCGCCCACCTGCGCTCACGGACCACCGTCATGGCGACCCACACGGCCAGGTAGGCGAAGGCCAGCGGCCAGGGCAGGTTGCGGCGGGCCAGCCACACCCGGTTGCGGGCGTTCAACCGGTAGAACATCTCGTGCCGGGTCGGCGACACTGCCGGGTGGAACATCACCGACTCGGCGTCGTACACGATGCGATAGCCGGCGTCGAGCGCCTGCCAGGCGAGGTCGGTCTCCTCGTGCGCGTAGAAGAACTCCTCGGGCAGGCCGCCCGCCGCGTCGAAGGCGGCGCGCCGGATGGCGCACGCGCCGCCGAGGAACGTCGTCACCTCCGAGGACCGCATCGGGTCGCCCGCGCGCAGCCGCGGCACGTGCCGGCGCTCGCCCGGCCCGCCCTCCGGGTCGCGCACCCGGAACGAAACGATGCCGAGCTTCGGGTCGGCGGTGAACATGTCCCGCAGGCGCGCGCCCAGCTCCGCCGACTCATACCAGCCGTCGTCGTCCAGGAAAAGAATCACCTCACCGGAGCATGCCTCGACGCCGCGGTTGCGGCCGCCCGGGATGCCGAGGTTCTCCGGCAGGCGCACGACCTTCACGTTGTCAGGCCATGACCCGGGCACGTCGGCGCCGTTGCCGACCAGCACCACCTCGATGTCCACGCCGCGCTGGTTCAGTGCGCTCTTGACCGCGCGCTCCAACTCGACCGGGCGGTTGCCCATGGTGAGCACGACGACGGACAGCTTCACTTCAGCCTCCGGGAGGCGACGATGCTGACGAAGTGCAGCCCGGTCTGCAGCACGGCCACCACCGCGACCGCGACCGTCAGCACCCGGGTCGCGGTCAGCGTCCCGGTCGCGTGGTCGACGATGGCGGCGGCGACGATGAACAGCGACAGCTCGACCGCGCCGATGATGCGGTGGAACTTCAGCAGCGACGCCGCCTCGCGGGCCAGCGCCAGCCTGGTCGACTCGGGCCGCAGCGCCCGGTCGCCGCCCGCCGGGGTGGCCGGCAGGCCGGACTTGGCGCGAGCCACCACGACGTTGTCGGTCTCGGCCTTGATCAGCGCGGCGCCGAGCGCGGCCAGCAACCCCAGCTCGATGTAGCCGCCGTTGTGGAAGGCGCCCTGGGCCCGTACGCCGAGGCCGGCCAGCAGGCAGACCTCCGACACGTAGTGCCCGATCCGGTCGAGGTAGACGCCGGTGACCGACGTGCGGTTGCGGATCCGCGCGACCTCGCCGTCGGAGCAGTCGAGCAGCAGGTACGCCTGGATCAGCAGCGCCCCGACGATCGCCCAGATCAGGCCGGCCGTGCCGCGGGCGGTGACCGCGACGGCCGCGCCGCCCAGCACGCCGCACAGGATCATGAGGTAGGTGAGCTGGTTCGGCGTGAACCCGATGCGGATGAACATCCACGTGAACAGTGGCGAGACACGGCGCATGTACAGCCGCCCCGCCCAGTGCTCCTCGTTGCGCCGCTCTTTCAGCCCGGGCGGCTGGCCGCCCGCCCGGACCTCAGCCAGCGAAGGTGCCGACATAATCGCGTACCGCTTTCCGCACAGCGCCCTCGTCCAGTGCGAGGTGTTCCAGGATGGTGTACCGGCCCGGCCGTGTCTGTGGAGCGTAGAGCACCGCCTCGGCGAACCGCTCCTCGGACAGGCCGACGTCTTGAGGTGTCTTGGGCAGCCCGTGACGGTCGAGGCACGCCACGATCTGGGCGAGACGCTCGGCGCCCTCGCCGAGGTGGACCGCGCGCAGGTGGTAGCAGAACGCCGCGCCGATACCGGCCAGCTCGCCGTGGTTGGCGGTGCCCGGGAACAGGTGGTCGATCGCGTGCAGGATCTCGTGGTCGCCGCCGCTCGACGGGCGCGACGACCCGGCGAACGACATCGCCATCCCCGACAGCACGAGCCCTTCGGCCAGTACGGTCAGGAACTCGTCGGACTCGATCGACCGCGGCTGGTGGATCAGCGCCTCGGCGGCCGTGCGGGCGAGCGTCAGCGCCAGCCGGTCGATCGGGTCGCCCTGCTCGCGGCCGGCCAGCAGCCAGTCGTCCACGGCCGAGAAGTTGCTCAGCACGTCGCCGACGCCGGCGCGGACCAGCCGCGGCGGCGCGGCGCGCACGTAGTCGAGATCCACGATCATGGCCAGCGGCATGGTCACACCGAACGAGCCCTTGCCCTGCTCGTGCTCGAGCGAGGCCGTCGGCGAGCAGATGCCGTCGTGGGACAGATTCGTGGCCACCGAGACCATCGGGATGCCGGCGAGCGTCGCGGCGTACTTGGTGGCGTCGATGGTGCGCCCGCCGCCGATGCCGACGACCGCTTCGTACGTGCCGCCGCGCAGGCGGGAGCCCAGCTCGACGGCCGCGTCGACGCTGGCGCCCTCGACGCGGAAGACCTCGCAGGCCCGCAGGCTCGGCCGGACATGCTCGGCGATCTGGTCGCCCTGACCGGGGCCGACCGCGATCGCCACGCGTCCCTCCGTCGCGATACGCCGGTCGGCGAGCAGCTCGCCGAGGTGGGCGATGGCCCCTCGCCGCACGTCGATGGACAGCGGCGCGGGGAGCATCCGCGTCAGGAGCGGCATCAGTAGCCCTTGGCGATCCGGCGGGCCTTCTCCAGGTCGTCGTGGTCGTCGACCTCGACCCACTCGACGGCCCCGATCGGTGCGATGGCGATCTTCCCCCCGCGGTCGACCAGCTCCTGGTAGCCGTCTTCGTAGTACAGGTTCGGGTCGCGTTCCCAGGTGGCCTTCAGCGCATCGGCCAGCGGCCCGGCCGCGGCCGGCTCCAGCAGCGTCGCGCCGATGTACTCGCCGTACGCCTCGGCGGGGTCCATCAGCTTGGTGATGCGGCGCAGCCGGCCGTCGTCGCCGAGGGTCACCTTCATCTCCTCCTCGGCCAGCTTCTTGACGTCGTCGACCGCGAGGAGGACGTCGGCGGCGCCGCGGCCCTCCAGCAGGGTGCGCTCCACGCTCACCGGGTGCACGGTGTCGCCGTTGACCATCAGGACGCCCTCGGCGAAGTGGTCGCGGGCCAGCCACATGGAGTAAGAGTTGTTCCACTCCTCGGCCTTGTCGTTGTGGACGAGGGTGAGCTCGACGCCGTACCGCTTCTCCAGCGCGGCCTTGCGCTGCTCGACCGCCTCGGCGCGGTAGCCGACGACGATGACCACGTCGGTGAGCTCCACCTCGGCCAGGTTGCGCAGCGCGATGTCGAGGATCGTCGTCTCGCCGTCGACCGGGACCAGCGCCTTGGGCAGGGTGTCGGTGTACGGGCGGAGCCGGCGGCCCGCGCCCGCGGCCAGAACCATACCGATCATGAGCCGGCCTCCTCCTCGTCCTCCAGATTGACCATCACGCCGCGGCCCGTACCGGCCCGCACCCAGGTGTAGACGCTCTCGACGCCGAACAGCAACGCGAGGTAGACGCCGAGCACCGCGAACACGATCGGCAGCTTCCCGGCGAGGGCCGCGACCGCCATGATCAGGATGCGGCCGTCCCAGCCCAGGCCGGCGCGGAACACCCACCTGGCGGGCCAGAGCCGCTGCCGGGTGCGGTAGACGGTGTCGTAGTGGTGGTAGGCCAGCACGCCGAGGAAGGCGTACACGAGCGGCTTGGGCACGTCGTGGCCGAAGCCGAGCGTCGCCAGGTAGCCGTATTCGACGGCCCGGATGATGGGCGGCACCAGCCAGTCGAGCCGGCCGGTGTGGGGATGCGCCGCCCCCGGGCCGGCCAGCAGCAGCGCCAGCACCGGTGCGAAGATCGCAGGGCTGGTCTGCCCGCTGACGCCCGCTCCCAGCAGGATCGGCGTGACCACCCCGGCCACGAGCAGCGGCAGCAGCGGCGGGAGCTGGCCCTTGGTGAGCCGGCCGAGCAGGTGCGCTATCGGTCCGTCGTCGCGGTAGGCGACCAGCCGGCCGGCGTGGTGCGCCAGCTCGGCATCGTGCGCGGGCCGGGGCGCGGCGGCGCCCTGCGACATTCCACCGGGGAGCAGGGACGAAGAGGAACTCATGATTCGACCGACCTCGGCTGGGTGAGGGAACGGAGGGCGCGCCCGCCGATCGTGTAGGCGGCGGCGACGGCGCCCCAGCTCAGCAGCGCGATGAACGTCACGCGGGCGTTGA